>JAGTJU010000004.1:300000-600000 GCA_022184915.1 Myxococcales bacterium
TGCCGTCAATGCGCTCAAGTCGCGCGGTATCGATGTGCGCAACAGCCCTCCGCGGCGGGCGGTTCCTCTGTTCTCTGGGGCGGCGGGCTTCCTGGTGGTACTGCCGGTTCCCAACGAGCCTCCCGTTGAGGTGCGGGTGATGCGCTAGGGTCTAAACGGCGCTGGCATGCTTTGGCGTCTTGCCAAGCTGCCGCGACAAGCTCTCGACGCGCGCCGAGATGCGGGGCGCGAGGCCGTCAACGGGAATCTCCTCGTGTGGGAGCGACAGATCGACCACGGTTTGGGGCATGTGGGGGGCGACGCAGGTCGACCGCGCCTGGATCAAGACTGAGCCGCCGGCATCGCGAATGGCCACTGTGCCGAGCCCCCCGTCGCGTCCCAGGCCCGTAAGAACCACGGCCAAGGTGAAGCGACCACTACAGGCCGCGAGACTTCTGAAGAGAGGATCTGCCGCCGGCCGCACGTAGTTCTCCGGGGCTGTGCTCAGGAGGCGGATACCCAGGGGGGTGCGGTCCAACACCATGTGGTGGTCGCCGGGGGCCACGATGATCTGGTTTCCGGAAGGTACGAGGCCCGTGCGCCCCAACGACACGGGGACAGAGCATTGGTCACTGAGCCGCTTGACGAGGTCTTCCAGCATCCAGGCGGGCCCGTGTTGGACCACGAAGGCACACACGTTATCGCCCAGGGACAATCGAGGAAGAAGCAAGCCCAGAACCGCGGGACCTCCCGTGCTGCCTGCGATTCCGAGCGAAACGAACGGCACGTGCCGAACGACCGTTGGCGCCGGCGCGTGCGTTGATGTGGGAGTTGGTTGGAGCCGCCGCGCGATGGCGCCACGAACGGCCTCTACCACGGCTTTGGGTGCGGCGGGTTTGCCCAGAAAGTCGTCTGCCCCCGAACCCAGCGCGTGGGAGCGGGCTTCGGGACTGGCCAGCGCCGTGAGCATGATGAGGGCCGGGTGTTCCGGAACCTCTGCACGGACTCTCCGGCAAAGCTCGATGCCGTCCATCTTCGGCATCATCCAGTCGGTCACGAGCACGTCGAAGGACCGGCGGGCCAGAGTGGCCAGGGCCGCCTCTCCGTCTTCAACCCGGACGACCTCCATCCCGGCATTGAGCAGGATGATTTCGAGCAACTTGGCGGAAGCCGGATCGTCTTCCGCAAGCAGGACGGAGGCGGATGCAGCAGGCACATCGCTGGTATCGACATGCCTCCCGCCGTGCTTGAGGGCTCTCGTCAAGGCCCGGGTGGGACCTGTCGATGCAGAGACGGGACGGTGTGCGCGATGCAACCTGCGAAGCCTGACGTAAGCTTGGCGTTCTTGACGAGAACCCTGGACGGCGACGAAGACGGCGCCCGTGAAGTCCTCACGTGCTTTCTTGGAAGTGTGCCCACCTACTGGGCCGCCATAGAAGGTGCTTCCGACGTGCAATCGCTTCGTCGCGCGCTGCACACCCTCAAGGGTAGCCTGCTCGCGCTGGGGGCGTTCGAATTAGCGTCCTACGTTGCCTCTTGCGAAGAGGAGGTCCAAAAAGCGCAGGTCCTCCGACAGGAAACACGTGCGGACCTGCGCGCGCGACTGGACCACGCGGTCTGCGAGGCCGCGTCGTCCGTGCAGACGGCCTCCGGCTAGGCCCCGCGGACGCGCGCGGCACCTTTTGTCCCTCGTTGATGTCAAGGCGCCAGGCCCCTCATGCTCACGGACGGGCGCCCTTCGAGGTCTCGAGGACCCTTTCCGCTTGTAAAGTCGCGCGGCCGCCGTTCCGACACTCGTCATATCGCCTCAAGGCGGTGACAGGCCGATCCGATGAACACAAACGTGAGCATCTCGCGAAAACTTGTAGCGGCGGCGGTGGGGGGAGGGGGTGTACCCACGCTGGCGGGGGGCATCGCTTGTGTGCTTGTGGCCAAGGGCCAAGCCAGTGGGACGGCGCAAGCCGGTGCTGCGGCCCTCGTCATTCTGGGAGGGCTCATCGGGGCGGTCGTCCTGGTCTTCGGCGTGGCCTACACGCTTCGCCAAGTGCAGGGGCTTAAAGACGCGGTCCAAGACCTGTCGTCGGCTCCCAAGAACCTGAAGAGGCGCGTCTCCTCCGAGTTCTCGGACGAGGTAGGCACGGCGGTCGAGAGCCTCAACGATTTCATGGGCCAAGTACAGTCGGTGGTGGGCGCGATCGGTACCGGACTTTCCTCCCTCGACGACATCTCGGAACGCATCCGTACTGCCAGTGAAGTCCTGGCCCGGAACGCAGGCTCCGTGTCTGATTCCGCTCAAACGGCGTCGGCCTCGGCCTCCCAGATGCGCGGCAACGTTCAAACAGCCGCCGAGGGCACCTCGCAGCTCGAGGCCAGCATTCGTGAAGTCGCTCGTAGTGCGGCCCGGGCCTCCACCATCGTTCACCACGCCACGGCCGTGACGAAAGAGGCCGCCGCCACGATCTCGAAGCTGGGCAAAAGCGGACAGGAGATCGGTGTCATCATGGCCGCGATCAACGAGATCACGGAACAAACAAACCTTTTGGCTCTCAACGCCACCATCGAGGCGGCGCGTGCGGGTGAGGCGGGCAAAGGCTTCGCCGTGGTGGCATCGGAAGTCAAGGAACTCGCGCGGCAGACCGCCGAATCGACCGAAGACATTGCCCGTCGGGTCGCGTCCATGCAGGACAGCGTGAACGCCGCCGTGTCGGCCATCGAACGCATCGAGCGGGTCATCGGCGAGGTGAGCGACGCCTCGACGTCGATCGCGGCTGCTGTCGAACAGCAGTCTGCAGCCACCGCCGACATCGGTCGCAACGTGTCGCAACTGGCCGATGCCGCCAGCTTGATAGCCAACGAAATCGAAGGATTCGCGTCCGTGGCCGTACAGGTTGCAGACGGTAGCCAGTCGGCCAATGCAGCCGCCCAGTCGCTGGCGTCGATCTCCTCGGACCTCAAAACGGCGGTTTCGACCTTCCAGAAGGCAGCCTGAATGCGCAGCGGAAGTAGCCCCAAGTCGTTCGCGCCGTTCGAGGAAATCCCATGAGCCCACCGCTCAGCGTCTCGTCTCTCGACGAGAGAAAACTCGTGTCGCTGGTCTCAGAGGTCACAAGCTCGATTTGTGGCGTGGCCTTCTCCCTGGCAAGTCACGTCGACCCAGCGCCGTGGCTGATCGCCACGCTGCCGATCTCGGGCGGACGGCCCATCACGGTGGGGCTCGTCAGCGACGAGGCGGGCTGTCGCGCCCTGGCCTCCGGGATGCTGCAGTGCCCACCGGCCACTCTCGACAGGGCCCTCATCGAAGATACCATTCGAGAGATCCTGAACATGGTCGCTGGCCAGGTGAAGACCGCTATGAGTCTCGACCAGGCCCTAGGATTACCGCGCATCATCTCGGCAGACAAGCTCGACGACCGATTGCGTGTGCCCGACAAGCGCGTGGGGATGGCTTCCGGTGCGCTTGCTTTGACTCTCATGATCGCCAGTGGAACGTACTGAAGGAAGAACTCATGCCGTGTATCCTGACCGTTGATGACAGCCGCGCCATCCGCATGATCGTCTCGAGGGTGGTCGCGGAGATGGGCTTCGAGGTCGATGAAGCCGAAGACGGACTGCAGGGGCTAAATCGCCTCGAAGAGATGGAATACGCCATGGTCGTACTGGACGTGACCATGCCGAACCTTGATGGTCCCGGGATGTTGGCAAAAATGCGCGAGCAGGGGAACACGACGCCCGTTCTCATGCTGACCTCGGAATCGAAGAGATCCATCATCGCCGAGGTGATGAAGCTCAAAATCGAGGACTACATCCTCAAGCCGTTCAAGAACGACGAGCTCAAGACCAAAATCATCCGTGTGCTCAAGCAAAAAGATCCTGGGATCTTGTCGCAGCTGACGAGTGCCCAGTCGTCTGCAAGTCACGGCGTGTCGGCTTCGGAGCAGGAGGCGATGGGTGTCTCTTCGACACCCCCCGAGGCAGGGGCGCGGCAGTTCGGTGACATCCTGGTCATCGATGACATGGAGAACGTGCCCAAAAAGCTGAGGACTCTGATTCCTCCCCACTACTCCGTGTCTTCGGCACTCAACGGGCAAGCAGGCCTCAAACTCTGTCGCGAAAAGACGTTTCGCCTCATTCTCGTTGATCGAGAGCTGCCCGACGTCCAAGGTTCAGCCCTGCTCAAGCAGGTGAGGGTGCTCCAGCCTGGTACGGCCTGCTTTGCCATGGCCCTCAAAAGCTCGAACAACCTGGCCCAAGAGGTCAAGGACGAGGGCTTCGACGACCTTTTGCCGAAACCCTTCACGGCCGAGGCCGTTGAAGAAATGCTGGGGAGGTTCTTCGATGGGCAGGATCTGGTCGCGCGTGAAGAAAACGTGCTGACGGTCGCTGGCTTTGCCGGTAAGGAAGACAGGATTGACCGCTACTTCCTGCGGGTGCGGCGCCTGGTCAAGGACTCCATACCCGAAATCGCCGAGGCTTGCTTCGAAACTGTAATTCTGGACACGAACAAGATGCCACAGGACGTAACCCGAGGCATGCAGGTGATTGGAGAACTGATAGAACAATCGAAAAAGGTCGGCCTTTCCGTTTGCATCGTCTGCTCCGCCGAGCTCGCAAAAAGTTTGCGTGCCTTCGAGGAGACAGCGGGGGTCCCCATCTTTCAGACGCTCGCGGAAGCGCGAGCTAGCACGGAGGCCTGACGGTCGCCATGTCGCAAGCACAGCCTGCTGAATCAGGGACGGCTGCCCGCGTAGCCGCTCAACTCGAACAGATCGCTCTTGCCCGCATCGAGCAAGACCGGCTTGCGCTTCCGGCGCTTCCTGCCGTTGCGACGAAGTGTCTCGAGCTTCTGAGAAAGAACGACTTTAGCTCAAAAAAGGTGACGGATCTCATCGAAACGGACCCCATCTTGGCCGTGAGGATCCTACGCACAGCCAATAGCGCAGCGTTCGGCGCCCGGCAACCGATCACCAACATACACCACGCGGTCACCCATCTGGGTGCGAACAAGCTCAAGACTGTGATGATGGAGGCCGCCGCCCGCCCCATCCTCGAATCGCGTGATAGCCGTATCGCGGATGCCACGCGAGGTCTGTGGGAGCACTCAGTGGCCGTTGCGCTGCTGTCTCGCGATCTGGCCGTCGTGGTGGGTGTTGCGGAGCCCGAGGACGCGTACCTTGCAGGACTTCTGCATGACGTTGGCAAGCCCGTGCTGGCCATGCTGCTCCTCGAGGCGGAAAACATGATGGCCAGCCGATCGAGCAAGGAGTGGATCGATTCAACCGTGTGGGTCGAGACCTTGCAGCGCAGCCACCGCAATGTCGGTGTGGCCGTTGCGAAAAAGTGGGCCGTACCCGAGGCGGCCGTCAAAGCCATTGCGGACTGTGGCGACTACGACTCTGGCGAACGAAACTCTGTCGCCAACCTGGTTCGATTCGCCAATGCCGTGGCAAAAAAGATGGGTCTATACGTGGGAAAGACCGACACGGACGATACGGAGACACTCATCATGATTGGGCGGTCGCTCCTCAACATCGAGGATGACCAGCTGGCGCGTTTGGCGACCGGGCTTGCCGATCGGGTCAGAAGTCGCTGAGTTGGCGACGAAGGACGGCGGCCGTGATGCTGCCGTCCTCGATGGGGATGGTGACGAGCGCAAGCGGTCCCATCGCAGCGTAGATCCCAGACTCCCCGGGATTTGGGACATCCGGGATCGATAGGTTGAGGGTCTCGCCCAGCGCAGATTTGAGGTTTCCAGCGATCATGTTGGCGAGCTCGTTGGTAGCGTCTTGAGCATCGGCATCACTGACCTCATCCGCGACGGAGCCGAACATGGAACTCGCCACGCGACGTGCCAGGAGAGGCGAGCACCGGATAGCCACATCTCCCGAGAAGGTTCCGTCCAGATGGACCCGGCTCCGCAGGCAGGCACCCGAAGGCACTGCCGCCGACGGCTCTCCGGCCGTGAGGCCGAACGAGCTGCAAATGAGGGCCACAACGTCGATGAGATGGGTCTCGATAGCGTTTGGATTCATGGCAGGATCACTTCTCGCTCTGATGGTGTCGGAAAACTGTGCTTCGGCCGACTTGCACCCCTGTGAGTGAGTCTGTGACGCCGATGAGGGATTCGGAGGAACCCAGGAACACGCTGCCGTCTCTTCGGAGTTGTCGCGCGAGCCTATCTACGATTGACTTTCGGGTTTCAGGGCTGAAGTAGATGAGGACGTTGCGAATGAAGATGACGTCGAACATTGGGAATGAAGGCCACGCCTCGACGAGGTTGAGGTGCCGCCAGTCGATGGCCGAGCGAAAGTTACTCTTGATGCGCCACTGGGCACCTTCCCGTTGGAAGTGCTTCACGAGCAGGACCGCAGGCAGACCGCGCCCTGCTTCGAGCTGATTGAAGAGGCCCTCGCGCGCCCGTTCAAGTACAGGGGTTGAGATGTCTGTCGCCGTGATCTGAAAGCGCCAATCCGATAGCCCACCGAAATGCTCGTGCAACATCATGGCGATGCTGTAGGGTTCCTGGCCGGTCGAGCAGGCGGCGCACCAGATGTTGATGCGCTTTTCGCTGCGACGCTTCTCCATGAGCTCGGGAAGGATCTGCGTGCGAAGCGTCTCGAAGGGATGAAGGTCGCGGAAAAAGCTCGTCTCGTTCGTGGTCATGGCTTCCACGAGGGAGCGCGCCTCGTTGCCTTCGGGCGAAAGGCGAGACCGTCTGACCAGCTCTGCCATGTCTTCGATGCCCAACTGGCGGGCGATGGGGCCCAACCGGGAGTCCGCGAGGTAGCTTTGGCGTTCGTCGAGCACGATCCCGGTTCTCTTGCGAACGAGCTCGCGGACGAAGTCGAAGTCCGTGCGCAGGAGGCTCATGGCCGTGGCTCCCCGGTGGCCGCTTGCGTGCGGGCCGGCGCGCTGTTCACCGCACGGATCAGCTCGGGTGCGATGTGCTCGAGGGGCAGGATGCGCGAGGCAAGGCCTGCGCGCACGACGGAGCCCGGCATGCCCCACACGGCCGAACTCTTCTCGTCCTGGACCCACACGGAGCCGCCCGTGGCCACCAGGGCGTCCGCGCCCCTGGTTCCGTCCGAACCGAGTCCCGTCATGATGACCGCCAGCACGCCGGCGCCGAGGCTGCGGGCCGCCGTGCGGAGCAGGGGATCCACCGAGGGTCGACATCCGTTTTCAGGTGGGCTCTGATCGAGATGCAGCCTGTGACCCACGTGGGGGTCAGACGACAGGGTGACGTGATGGTCGCCGGGTGCCAGGTAAACCTGACCGTTTTTCAGTGTCTCGGCGTGTTGGGCTTCTCGAACGGGCATGTTGCTTCGCGCCTCGAGCCGCGCGGCCAACATGCGGGTGAACGCTGCAGGCATGTGCTGCACGATCACGACGGGGACCGGATACCCCGCTGGCAGCGCCGGGATCACCTGAGAAAGAGCGGTGGGGCCGCCCGTGGAGACGCCTATCACCACGAGCTGCACCTGCGTGGGAACGTACCGACGCAGGATGGGAAGACCGGCCGGCGTGAAGGGCCGGGGCGACTCGCCCGTGGGACCGTCGCCAAGAGCTGCGGCCCGCGACGACAGGGCGATGATCTTGGGCATGAGAACATCTTTGATGATCGCCTGCACGCCCGACTTGGGCGAGGACGGCGTCAACGCCGTGGGCTTGCATACATAGTCAGTGGCACCCAGCGTGAGGGCGTCGAGTGTGGCGCGGGCGCCGCGCTCGCTCAGCGTCGAAAAGACGATGACTGGCGTCCGGACTCCGCGTCGCCTCAGCTCGCGAAGGAAACCGAAGCCATCCATCACGGGCATTTCGAGATCGAGGATTATGATGTTGGCAGGAAAAGACGTAAGACGCTGTAGGGCTTGTGCGCCGTCTACGGCAGTCGCCACCTCCAAGATGGCAGGCTCGGTGTTCAGTTCGTCGGTGAGGACCCGCCTTACCACCGCAGAGTCGTCGACGACCAAGATGCGGAGGCTCATGAAGCGGCGTCCACGATGCCCATGAGAGCGAGCTTCTCGCGAAAAGCCTCGCGGCAGAAGGGCTTGATGAGGTACTCGTCTGCTCCCGCGTCGAGAGCGGCGAGAATGTTTGCGGCCTCTCCCTCGGTGGTGACCATCATCATTCGTACACGGCGGTGAGCGGGGTTCTCTCGCACCTGCTTGAGAAACTCGTACCCGTTCATCTCGGGCATGTTCCAATCGACCAGGGCGAGATCGAGTGGCAAAGAATCCTGGAAAACAGTCAAGGCTTCCTTGCCATTGCCTGCCTCGGCTACCACCAGGATGCCAAGCTTTTCGAGGAAATCTCGAAGCATCTTTCGCATGGCGCGGGAGTCGTCAATGACCATGGCACGCATCACAGACTCCTTTCTTCAGTACGCGAACTGGGACAGGACGTTTTTAAGTGAGTCGGCGAGCCGTGTAAGCTCGTCGGCCGCCCGGCGGGTATCTGCAGCACCGGAAGAGGTGCTCCGCGCTGCCGCTGCGACACCAGCGATGTTGCTGGTGATTTCACGGGTGCCGCGGGCGCCTTCGCCCAGGGTGCGGGCGATCTCGGAGGCGATGCTGCGCTGCTCTTCGAGCGCCGCGCTGATGAGGCTTTGCATCTCGTTGACACCGCCAATCACTTCCTTGATGTCCCCGATGGCTTGCACCGCAGATTGGGTGTCGCCGCGAATGGCTTCGATCTTCTTGGCGATGTCGGCCGTAGCCCGCGCTGTTTCGTTGGCGAGCTCTTTGACTTCGTTGGCGACGACGGCGAAGCCGCGGCCGGCCTCGCCTGCGCGTGCGGCCTCGATGGTGGCGTTGAGGGCAAGCAGGTTTGTCTGCTCTGCGATGCTGTTGATGATGCGAACGATTTTTCCAATGTCCGCGCTCGAGTCGCCGAGGCGCTGGATGGCCCCGCTGGCGCTCTCGACCGCACGCACCGCCTGCTGAGACGCACCGGAGGCGCGCGAGCTGTTGTCTGAGACCTCCTGGACGGCCGCCTTCATCTGGTCGGTGGCTGCCGCGACGGCAGAGACATTTTGAAACACCTGCTCCGAGGCGGCGCTCACCACGTTGGCCTGCGCCGCCGTCTCCTCTGCGTTGGCGCTCATGTGCTCGCTCACGAGGCGAAGCGTGTCGGCAGCTTCGATCAAGGTGTCACTTTGGCCCCTCACGCTCAGGAGGGTCGAGCGCAGGGTTTCGACGGTCTGGTTGATGGAGTGGGAGAGATCAAGAAGGTCTGTTTCGTCTTTGGGTGTAAGGCGCGCGGTCAGATCGTGTTCGGCAACCGCGTCGAGGACTCTTTGGGCTTCCTGCAGCGGCAGCGAGAATGTGCGGACGACGTCACCCGAGACGAGGCGCAAGACGAGGAGGAAGATAGTCCCCGCTGCGGCGACCACAGCCAAGCTTGCCAGGCTGCTGCTCGAGCCAAAGGCTCGGTACGCAGCGTGCGCAACGAGGGCTTGAACCACGATGCCTATCGTCGCGAGCAACATGATGCGACGGACGCCCCTGCGAACCCCGCCAGTATTTCTGAATTCCATGCGCGTTGACTCCAGTCAGTACGAGGCGACGTCCATCGCCCGATCAGCGTCGAGGACCAACAGGAGACGTTTGTCCAGCTTGTAAGCGCCCTTGAGCAAGCGGCGCCCTTCTCCCTGCAGGGTTTCGGGGATGGGTTCGAATTCCTCTGCCGGAACCTCAATCACATCGGCCACTCGGTCCACCGAAAAGCTGACGAGGCCATCCGGCTGTCGCAGGAGGACGTTGAAGGCTTTCCTCCCGGCAGGCATGGGGGAAAACCCGAACCGCGAACGCAAATCGAGGACGGGTACGATCTGTCCCCGCAGGTTCATGAGCCCTCGCACGGTCGGCGGCGCCAGCGGGACCTCGGTCAGGGGGTGATGCCTCAAGACCTCCTGGACGCGCAAGGCGTCGACCGCGAGGAAGTAGTTCTCGAGATAGAAGGTGCAAAGTGGTTCCATCTTATCCTGTGGGCCTCAGAGCTTGCGGGACGGGGCCAAGGACCGTCTCCAGGAGGTACTCGATGTCGATGACTTCGGCGATCCGCTGCTGAATCACCAGCGTTCCCGCCACGCCGGGTCGAACCCCTGTGGCTTGAAGGCATGAAGGCCCCTCGACGATGTCCAGGATGTCGGCAACCTCGACGCCGACGTAGGCCTCACTGCGCTCGAAGACGATGACGTTGGCTTCGTCCGACGAGGCGGCCGCAGGCAGATCCGTGTTGCGGGGACGGGTGCGCCGTTCGACCACGATCTGCTCGAGCGGAACGACTGGCATGATGGCGTCTCGGTACTGGATCGCTTCGTGCGCTCCTGAACTCTCGAAGGTCTGCTTGGGGATGATCTCGAGACGTGTGACTTTTTCGAGCGGAACCGCCATGCGGCCGTCGTCGGGGCCCCGAAAGAGAAGATAGGTCGTCCGCGCCTGCGCGGCGTTCATGAGATCGGAAAGCCGTGGCAGGGCCGTGCGCTCGCGGAGCTCAGAGACCACGTGTGATTTTTGTGCGAGTCCCAGGGTGTCCAGGATCAGGGCGACCCGTCCGTCGCCCAGGATCGTAGCTCCCGCGAAGAGTCCCACCTCCTTGACCTGGCGGGGCAGAGGCTTGACGACGATCTCTTGTTGGCCCGTGACGTTCTGGACGACCAGACCGAACTGCCGTCCGCTGGCTTGCAGGACGACGATGTAGAATGATTGACCGGTCTCGGCGGGGCGGCCGAGCTGTTCGTCAAAGATGACGAGGGGCAGCAGTTTTCCCCTTAGCCGGTAAACGGGTGCACCGTGAATGTATTCGATGAGCTGTTCGTTGCGTCCTTCCTCGACCCGAACGAGCTCGAGGAGGTTCACCTGAGGGATGGCGAAGCGGTCGGCGCTGGAGGTGACGATGAGGGCCGGCACGATGGCCAGCGTGAGGGGTATCCGCAGACGGAAGGTCGTGCCCTGGCCAGGGCGCGTTTCAACCTCGACGGTTCCGCCGATGTTCTCGACGTTGGTCTTCACCACGTCCATGCCCACACCGCGCCCAGAGACGTTCGTGACTTCCGAGGCGGTTGAGAATCCAGGCAAAAAGATGAGCCCGGTGAGGTCAGACTCTGAAAAATTTGCCACCTGCTCCGGCGTTACGAGCCCTCGCGTAAGAGCCTTTTCCTTGACGCGGTCGAGGGGAATGCCGCTGCCGTCATCGGTGATCTCGATGTTGACCTGGCCGCCCTGGTGAAAGGCCCGGACCAGGATCTTCCCTTCGGGGTGTTTGCCACGAGCTTGGCGTACGTCAGGGGCCTCGATCCCGTGGTCGACGGCGTTGCGCAGAAGGTGGGTCAGAGGGTCCTTGATCGCCTCGATGAGGGTCTTGTCGAGCTCTGTATGTTTTCCGTCCAGCTCCACCCGTACCAGCTTGCGGCAGGCGCGCGAGAGGTCTCGCACCATCCGCGGGAACTTGCTGAAGACGTGATCGACCGGTTGCATGCGCATGCGCATGATGCCCTCCTGGAGGGCCATGGTGATGAGGTTCAACCGTTGGGCCGCGGCAGCCAAGGTGGGGTCCGAGTGTGTCGGGGGCAGCTGCAGAATTTGGTTTCGTGTGAGCACCAGCTCGCCGGCGAAGTCCATCAAGTGGTCGATGAGCGCCACATCCACGCGGACGGTTTCGTTGCCATGGTGGCTCTCGTGATGGGCGGGTGCTGGCTCTGCCGCCGCTGGAGGCTCGGCCGCGCTGACGGGCGTTTCGGGAGGCGGCGGCGGCGGGGGCGCAGGCGCGGGCGCGCTGGCGGCGGGTTTGGGCGAGGGCGCAGGGGCTGGTCGAGGCGCGGGAGCCGCTCCGCCCGTGGAGAGCACCTTGAGGCGCTCGGTGAGCTCGGTGTAGTCACCGTCTCCGTCGGTTCCGCCCACCTCGATCTCACCCAACATGTTGCGGATCGCATCCACCATCGCAAGCAGGGCGCTGATCTTGTCGTCGTCGATGGCGAGCTCGCCATCGCGAACACGTGAAAGCAAGCTTTCGCCGCCGTGGGTGAGCGCTTCGAGTTTCGAGAATCCCAGGAACCCAGACGTGCCCTTGATGGTGTGGGCTGAGCGAAAGATCCGCGCGACCAGCTCACGGTCATTGGGAGTCTCTTCGAGGGTCACCAAGTCGCGATCGAGGCGATCGAGGCCCTCCCGGCTCTCGACCAAGAACTCTGCTAAGACCTCTTCCATTCCTTCGATCATGTGAGCCCAGAAGCTGTTGCTAGAGAATCGGCTGCGTCAGCGGAGGTCTTGAGGTGAGACCACCGGCCAGGTTCCCGAGTGGTAGGGCTGGGCCTTGCGGTGGGGCGGGGGAAGCACCGTCAGCTCGAGAAACGTAAGGTCGTCGGAGCGACGCTGCGAGCCCCGAAACGCGGCCAGCTCGTCTTGAAGCCGGGCCAGGATGTGGTCCCCGGGCCCCGACCGAGCGAGGGAAGCCTCCAGTCTCTCTTGGCCGAACAGCTCACCGCGCGCGTCGCTTTGCTCGGTGATGCCATCGGAATAAAGAAAGACGCGATCGCCCTCCCGCACCGCCAAGGTGCCCACCTCGAACCCGAGCTTCGACGACGAAACCACACCGAAGGGCAAGCAGGGGCGGCTCCAGCGCCGAAGCCCACCCCGGGCAGCGTCGAGGACAAGGATCGGGGGCGTGCCCGCGGTAAAGAGGCGAAGGTTTTGCCAGGTGCCGTCGAGTTCCACGACGGCGGCGGCACAGAAAAAGGCCGTGGGCATGAGGTCGTGAAGGCGGTCGTTCATCGTCGCCAGGGACTCGGGGAGTCCCACGCCTTTGCGGGCGGTCGCAAAAAAGGTTGATGCCAGCGGAATGGTGCCCATCGCGGCGGCAAGGCCATGCCCGGCGAAGTCGGCGACGAGGGCGCGCAGGCCGCCGTCAGGGAGTTGGTGCACGAGAATGACGTCGCCGCAAAACGTTTCGAGGGGTGCTAGCAAGTAGTGCACCGCAGGGTGCTCCAGATGCCCCTGCTCGAGGATGCGGCTAACCACCCTCAACGCCACTTCCTGTTCTTGCTTGGCTGCCAGGCTGAGCATGAGCAGGTCATCCCGCTGCCGGGTGAGCGCGGCGTTGGTCGTGATGACGCCGGGAGGGGCAGGTGAAGAGGCCCGGGGCACGTCCTGGGTCGCCCCCGCCCCCCCGTGACGAACCCGCGCCACAGCGATGTTTCCCAGGCCCTCGAAGTGCAATTCGTCGAAGGCAAGCGCGCGCGCCAACGCCAAGCCTCTGCCGTTCGGAGCCAAATGATCGATTCCTGGCGCATTCCAGAAGCTTTGGTGGTCGAAGCCCCGGCCCTCGTCGACGATGGTGATCACCGTCTCGGCCGGTCCAACGCTCCAAAAGAGTTGGACGCGTTTGTCACGATGTTCTGGCTGCGCGAGTCGCCGTTCGATCTCCTCCCACCACGCCACGCCTTGAAGGAGCATCTCGCACTTTTGCCGCCCGTCGATCCCCAGCGTTCCGTGTTCGATGGCGTTCAGCAGGAGTTCTTCGAGCCCAAGCTGTTGACGCTCGGGTCTGGGGCAGTGCGCGGCCAAGTTCCGCGCAAGCGCGTGCGCCTCACGGGGCGTTCGAATCGCGAACCGCGCTTCGCGCAGGGCGCCGGAAGACAGCGACAGGTCTTCAACGCGGCCGCGCACCCGGGCCCGTGCGGCGCCAGCAACCAGGACGGCAAGATCCTCCGGCGTCAGGGGTTCTCGAATCCACGAGGTCATGCCCAGCCGGCGCAGGAGGGGCTCGAGGCAAGGGGCCTCCGCATCGAGGATGGCCACGACGGCCAGCGCGTGACCGCCCACCGCGCGGGCTTCCAGGAGGCGACGAACCAGAGCGATCGGGGCGCCGCCACGCAGGACCACGCAGGCGGCGGCCGGCGGCGGCGCAACGGGCTCCGCTTCGTCTTGTACGACGAGCGCCACATCCGCCTCCGCGAGGGCCGCGTGCCAGGCGGGCTCGGGCGGTCTTCCGCTCCACGCCACCTGGTGAGGGCCGCCTTGATGACCCACGGCGTGCAAGCTCACGTCAAGCGCAGCAGCTGGCCAAAGTTGGCGATCTGCAGGACGTCGCGAGGTTGGCCCCGGCTGTTGGCCACCTCGACGCGTGCCGGATCGCCTTCTGCTTTGTCGCGGAGCAGGAGCAGCATGCCCAGCGCAGCGCTGTCCATGTACGAAGCCTGGCCAAGATCCACACGGTACTTGGCGCCTGCGAATCCCAGGGCGAACGCCCGGCGGAAGTCGTTGTGGCAGGTAAAGTCGAAGCGCCCCGTCACCACGACGGTCACTTCGTTCTTTTGCTCGTCAAAGCTGACCTCGACAGGCATGAATTTCCCTTTCAGAAGAGTTCGACGTCGCCGCGCTTCATGCTGGTCTGGGCGACCGCCCCGGGCTTCGCGATACAGTCGAGCTCCCGGGCGATGTCCTGAAGGTGCTTGAAGGTCTCACCGGATTCGTCCGCGGCGGCTGCCAGCGCACGGTGGGTGAGGGACCCCAGGGTATTCACCTTCTCCGTGATGCTATCGATGAGCTGAGTCAACATATCCTCGAACTGCAGGGAGCGGGTGGCGTCCGAGATGAGGTTCGACACCCTGCTGAGCGTGCTCTCGAGGACCTCGTTGACTTCATCGAGCCGCCTGACGATGTCGAACAGGCCCGTGCGAGACTCGATGGCGGTGTTCATGTCGTGGGACGCCAGGTCGGTGGCGCTCTTGCGGATACGGCCCAAGCAGCCGAGTGATTCGGTGACCTCGTGCCGAATGTGCGCGCTCAAGGTGGCAGAAGCGGTAGCGAGCCGTTTGATTTCGTCGGCAACGACCTTGAAGGTCGCCCCCGCCTCCCCAGCCCTCTGTGTTTCGATGCGCGCGTTGAAGGCGATGAACCGCGACTCCCGCGCGAGCTGGTCGATGCCGGAGGTGTCGCGGGCAATGCCGTCGACGTGCTCGGAGAGCACCATGACGTGCTCGATGATTTGCATGCTGATGCCGCTCACGCGAACCACTTGGTCCACGAACTCCGTCAGCAGCTTGGTCGTGGTTCCCGCGAGCCCCACGCCGTTTTTGAGCGCGTTGTCCTTGAGAGCACTCGAGACCGACTCGAGCAACGAGCGCTGGGTCGCCACCACGCTCTCGAGCCCTTTGAAGCTCACGAGGAGGTGCCCGACCGCGTCGCGAACGACGGCTCTGGCTCGTCCCAGGTCCCCTTTGAGCCCGTCCAGGACGAGATCCAAGCTGTGCCTCAGACCTGTGACCGCTATTGTCTTGCTCTCCACTCTCGAGCCTCGGCGTGGGCCATCGGCAGCCCTCCTCGCCGGGTTTAGGTCACGGGCTGAATAAGCGCACTTTGCACCCGCCGAGCGAGCAGGTAGAGCGCTTTGGTGCATCGAAGGCGGTTACCGTTCAAGGCGCGCGACGAATCAACCGATTCGCCTGGCATGGCTACGCTAGAAGGTCTTGCCGCTGTGAGGTTACGCCTCCCTGCCGAGCTCACCATTTCGTGCGCTAACGACACCCTTGCGCGCCTGCAGGACGTGAGCGACGAGGCGCGTGCTCTCGTGCTCGACGCAGCGGATGTGGTTCGCGTGGACACGGCGGGACTTCAGCTTCTCGTGGCCTCGCGCCGCGCGAGTCTGGAGGCAAGGTGCGAGTGGACCCTGGCGAATCCCGCCGGGATCTTGGTGGACAATGCAAGGCGTCTGGGTCTAGGGAACGCCTTGGGATTCGGTCGCGAGGAATAGGGAACAAATGGCAAGGATCATGACGATCGACGACTCCGTGTCGATGCGCAAGTTGGTAAGCGCCACCCTCGTGGCCGCGGGTCACGAGGTGGTCGAAGCGAGCAATGGGACGGAGGCGCTGAACCTGGCCAAAAACGGCCTCATTCAGCTCTTCATCAGCGATGTCAACATGCCCATCATGGACGGCCTGACCTTCGTTCGGAACGTCAGGGCCATCGGCGCCTACAAGTTCACGCCGGTGCTGATGTTGACGACAGAGATGGACCCCGAGAAAAAGCGCTCTGCCAAGGAGGCGGGGGCCACGGGGTGGCTGGTGAAACCCTTCGACCCCGAACAGCTCCTGGCCACGGTCCGCAAAGTCCTCGACTGAAAGGCCCCGGCTCCGCCCTCGGGGCTGCTCCTTGGGCAGCGGCTCCGAAGGCGGTCCTTCCGTCCCCTCCTGCGCCTGTCTCAGAACAGGAAGACTTCGCCGGCGTTCGAGTTTTCGACGGGCTTGTCTCCGCCGATCTCGACGTGCATGGCGGGCGATATGTGGGTCTCGACGTCGAGCCCCATCAGGCGACAGAGGGCAATCACCCCTTCGCGGGCGCGGTTGTCGAGCCGCATCAGGCCCTGAGCCACGGCATCCTGGAACTGCAGATGCGACAGCGCCTCATGTGATGCGTGCATGATGTCGTTCATGGCGGTGTCGCTGGTCGCGAGCGCCACGGCCACGTCCTCTTGCTGGCCGCGCGAAGCCGCCTCGAGGTCCGCCATGCCATCTTGTAAACCTTTCGAGAATTCTTCGGAGCTTCGGCTCATGCTCTCGACGCCTGCGACCATCTTGGGCAAGAGCGTCTGGACGGTGTGGGCCAGACCCTGGATGGTTCCGTTCAACTGGGCGATGGCCTGACTCAGGTTCTTCATGTCCGTGGCGATGACCGAGAAGCCTTGCGCGCTCTCTGCCAGCCGCGCCGCTTCGATACGGGCGTTGAGGGCCAAGATGTTGGCCCTGCGGGTGAGGCCCTGAACGCTGGCCGCGGCGTCGGCAATGCCCGCGGCGCTCTGGGCGGTTTGTGTGGCAATTTCTCGTTGCTCGGCGATGCGTGACGCCATGTCGCTCGCAAACCCCGCCGCGCGACGCAGCTGGGTTGCGATGGCGCGGCCCATGGGCGAGGCGCTGTCGTTCGCGCCCTGCCGCAGCACGTTTCGCAGCGCCTCGAGCTGGCGGGAGGCGATCTTGACGATGCGGTTGACGCTCTCGCCGGCGGCCATGACCTCCCGCTCGGTCATGCCCACCACCTCTCCGATGCGCTCGGTGAGGGAAGATCGCAGCGCCAGGCCGATGGCTACGGCCTGCTCTCCGATCGTTTTGGCCTCGGAATCGACGACCATTGGCGGAGAATCAAGCGGCGAGGAGTTTCTTCACGGCGGCCACCAGGAGATCGGCCTTGAAGGGTTTCACGATCCAGCCCTTGGCACCGGCCTTCTTCGCGCGCTCGATGAGGGCAGGTTGCCCCTCGCTCGTCAGCACGATGATGGGAAGTGCAGAGTTGGCGGGTTCCTTCTTTACGACCTCGATCATCTCGAGGCCGTTCATCCTCGGCATGTTGACGTCACAGATCACGAGCCCGATGGCTTTGTCGGCGCTGATCTTGCTGACGCCCTCTGTGCCGTCTCCGGCTTCCACGACGTCATAACCGGCCTGGCTCAACGCCATGCCCACTTGCTGCCGTACGCTGGGTGAATCATCTACGACCAAGACGCGTTTCATGTCGACTTTTCCTCCTCGGGTGCAGTCTGGGAATCGAACTGTGTGCGGAGATCATCGGTGTGTCGTTGGTGGGCTTGAATCCGGCGCGTCGTTTCGTTGTGACTCAAGGGATTGTCACCATCCCCCGATTCCTCGAAATCGCGAGGCGTCTCGAGTCAGGCTGCGGTGGGAGCCGCATGCCATTGGTGGGCAATTGAAGGAGAAGCAATGGACGTAGAGCAGCGTGTTCGGGAACTGATGAGTTCGTTGACGACTGATGCGTGCGTGAAGTTGTTCCAGGACTATCACGTGACGGTGTCTCCGGACGGTTTAGGAGGCTCACAGGCCGATGGCATGTTGTACTGCGGCATCGTTGGCTTCACGGGCAACGGGATTCGGGGGAGCTTGGTGCTCTCGGCGTCCCAGGGCCCGCTCGAGGGGTCAAACCCAGTCAGGGCGGCTTCCCAGCGTGACTGGACGGCAGAGTTGTCGAACCAGCTCGCAGGCCGTGTGAAAAACCAGTTGCTTCCCTACCAGGTGGACATAGCCATCAGCACGCCGGTCGTGCTACGCGGCGAGCACATCTTTTTGGAGGCCCGTTCCGGCTTGCAACCGCTCGTCTTCGACGCCCCGGGGGGCAGCATCACGGTGTGGATCGATGTCGAGCTGATTGAAGGCTTCGAGATCTGCTTCGAGCGTGACGAGAGCCAAGCGGCCGTCAGTGAGGGGGAGGCGCTTCTCTTTTGAGCCTACGGGAGCCGTGAAAGGCGAGTGTCCGTAAGGGGGCGAGAGAGACGAGGTCGAGTATGAGTCCCACGATTTCTGATTTGCAGAGGCAGCTTCTGGGAACCTTCCTCGAAGAGAGCCACGAGGGCCTGGCGCGGCTCGAGGAGGGCCTACTGGGCCTCGACGCCTCGGGACCGGACGCGGTGATGGTGAACGACATCTTCCGCGCGGCGCACTCCCTCAAGGGAGCGGCGGGCACCTTCGGGTTCCCGTCGATCACGGCCCTCGCGCACGAGATGGAGACGGTGCTCGACGGTGTGCGGAGCGGGCGCCGGGCGGTGACGCCGCCTCTGACGGCGCTGCTCTTGCGCGGCGTCGATGCGCTCAGACACTTGTTTGAGGACATCGGCCGAGGGGGAACGGCCGATGGTGAGCCCTTCAAGCCCGTGTTGGAGGCCCTGAAGACGGCAGCCCGCGAGGTGACGCCACAAAGCTCCGCCCCGACGCTCGCGCCGCCGCCTCCGGCGCCGCAGGCCGTGCCCTCGGCGGCCGCTTTTCGGATCCACTTTCGTCCCCACGCAGGCTTGCTCTCCGGGGGCAACGAGCCTCTGCGGCTGTTCAGGGAGTTGGCGGAGTTGGGGAGCCTCGCGGTCACTGCCGATACGTCCGGCGTTCCGGATCTCGCGTCCCTCGAGCCGGAGATTTGCCATCTGGCGTGGACGCTCGAACTCAGAGGCTCTGTGAGCCAGGCGCAGATCCTCGAGGTTTTCTCCTGGGTCGAGGATGAGTGCGAGCTTGGCGTCGAGCCGATCGAGGCCGAGCCCCCGCGCCCGCCGGAAAGCGCGGCCGCACCCCCACCGGTTGCGGCGGGACACCCGGGACCTGAACGGGGAAGCCCGACGAGCGACGATCAACTCAACTCGATTCGCGTCTCGATCAACAAGGTTGACCAGCTCATGAACATGGTGGGCGAGCTGGTGATCACGCAGTCGATGCTGGGAGAGCTGGATGACGAGGGGCCCATCGATCCGGGGCGTATGGCGCGCATCCGCGAGGGGCTTTCGCAGCTGGCGCGCAACACCCGCGCCCTGCAGGACAGCGTGATGCGGCTGCGAAGCCTTCCGGTGAGCATCTTGTTCGCACGCTTCCCGCGCCTCGTTCACGATACGTCGCGCGCGCTCGAGAAGAAGGTCGAGCTGAAGCTGTCGGGTCAGAGCACCGAGGTGGACAAGACCGTCCTCGAAAAGCTCTCCGACCCGCTGGTGCATCTGGTCCGCAACGCTTTGGACCATGGGCTCGAAGGCGCGGCCGAGCGCATGGCGGCCGGCAAGCCTGCTGCGGGGGTCATCGAACTCAAGGCGTACCACCGTGGGGGCGACATCATCATCGAGGTGCAGGACGACGGGCGGGGGCTCTCGCGTGATCGGATCCTCGCCAAGGCGAGGAAGCTTGGCATGATGGGCGATGACGTCGAGCCCGATGACAACGCCGTATTCGAGTTGATCTTCGCGCCCGGGTTCTCCACGGCTTCGACCATCACCGATCTTTCGGGGCGAGGCGTCGGCATGGACGTCGTGCGCAGAAACATTCGTGCCCTCGGTGGCGATGTATCGGTATCGTCTCGGCCGGGCGAGGGCACCCGCGTGGCTCTCCGGGTGCCGCTTACGCTTGCCATCATCGACGGGCAGCTCGTGCGGATGGGAGAGTACTCCTACGTCGTGCCGCTCCTCTCGATCGTCGAGTCGATTCAGCTCGATCCCAAGACGTTCAGCAAAGTCGAAGGGCGGCTGCCCGTCTACCGTCTTCGGGACCAGATCGTGCCGGTGGTCGATCTGGCCCGGCTGCTGCGGGTGCCCACGACAGTCAATGACCCCCTCGAGAAATTGATGGTCGTGGTCGAGTCGGACGGTGAGTTGGTGGGGCTCTTGGTGGAAGAGCTGCTCGCCCAGCAGCAGGTGGTGGTGAAGAGCCTGGAAACGAACTTCGAGCGGGTCGAGGGGCTCTCCGGGGCAACGGTGTTGGGGGATGGACGCATCGCCTTCATCCTCGACGTGGTGGGCCTGGGCCGCATGGCGCGCGCAAAGGCCGCGCGTTACGAAAAGATCGCAGCATGAGGAGGCTGGTACATGTCTGGTTCCGTTGAAGCGTACCGAAGCGTGAGTGGGCATGGCCCCGTGAGCGACGAGACGCAGATTCTGACGTTCATCGTGAACGGTGAGGAGTTTGGGGTCGACATCCTGCGGGTCCAGGAGATCCGGGGCTGGTCCGTGCCCATGCCTTTCCCGCAGGCACCCGCGTTCGTCAAGGGCCTCATCAACATCCGGGGCGACGTGGTGCCCATCGCAGACCTGCGCGAGCGGCTGGGCTTGCCCTCACAACCGCATGGCCAGACCACCGTCATCGTGATCCTGCGGGTGAAGCAAGCGGGTGAGGAGCGCATGCTGGGCGTGATCGTCGACGCCATGTCCGATGTGACCAACATCCCCGCCACGTCCATTCGCGCCGTGCCCACGCTGCAATCCGGTGAGCAGGCCCTGGCGCGCGGCATTGCCGTGCTGGACGAAAAAATGATCACACTGCTCGACGTGGACGCCATCCTGGGCGGCGCCAAGCTGGCCGCCTGAGCCGCCGCCTTCTTCTGGCAAACGATCTGAGGGCGCTCACGCCCCGGCGGCGAGCCGCTCCGTCTCGCCGAGCTGTTCCTGCCTGTCTTCGTGGATGGGATCGGCGCCGATCGTGCCTTGCAGATCCTCCAAATACTGAGGAGACGAAACCCGGGTCAGCTCGCGTTCCGCCCGCACCAGGCGCGCCCGAATGCCGAGACGGTCGGCCTCGTCGCGATGCCCGGGCTTTGCCAGGAAGGCGCGCAGGTTCACCACGTGACGAGACCAGAGGCTGGCGTCGCGCTGCTGTTTGATCTGCAGGCGCCTCTGATACCAATCACTTGCCAGCAAGGCCTCGCGGGTAAAGAGCGCCCGCAGCTCGGGGTGCGCGGCGTCCTTGCCTTCGTAGTGTCCGTGCGCCATCAAGTGCAAAACGGCGGCAAGGGGAGGGCAGGCGTCGTCGATGCTGCCGTCCTCGAAGTAAGCCAAGGCTGCCCGCCGTTGTGCCTCTGTAATGTTGTTGACGCCATCGGCGAACACGGCTGGGTCTTGCAGCTCTGGCCGCAAGATTTCATCGGTGAAAACCGCGCGCGGGTTATCAAAAACGCGGCCCAAATAGGTGCGGACGAAGCGGCTGGTGATGCGGTATCCCAGGCGGCTCGCGAGCACCTTTTGCCCGCCGTGGTCGAAGTCCTCGAGCTTCTCCAGATGTCCCTCGGCGATGAGGAACGCCGGGTTGCGTTCGGCGGGCGTCAACCGGCACCACAGCTCGGGGATGAGCAGGCTGATGTCGTGGTCGAAGCGAAAGTCGGGCCCGACCCAGCCCGCGGCGGTGGAGAAGCCCGCGTAGCCCGTGAGCAACATCGACACCAGGGAGTTATTGAGATCGGCGGTAGCGCAGATCGCATTGAATGGCCCCTTGGTCAAAGCGCCCTCCGAGCCGGCACCGGTGGTGCTTGGTGACTTGCCCGTGACCGAGCACACGTAGTCCATGAAGAGCTCGGGCAGCTCCTGATAGTGGATGGGGTTGAACACGCACAGGGGGCGAATGCCCTTTTCGGGCGGGTTGTTGCGCCGTCCCGAAAGCACGCTCGTCACGGGGAAGGACACGGCACGGTCAGGGGGGACGCGACGCACCAGGCGCGTGCTCACCTCGGCCAGGTAGCGATCCCGGGGCCGCGACACGTCGGGACGCACCTGCAAGTACCGCGGGTTCTTGCTGGGTTTGCCGTCCACGATGCGCGGCCGCGCCGAACACAAGGTGTAGTCTTGCCCTGCGTCCAAGGAGCTTTGCAGGTGGTCCTGCATGGGCTTCGTAAAGGCATCGAACAGGGCCACATCCTCCACGATCTCCTGCACCTCGGCGCGATCGAGCGGCTGGAAATTCGAGGCGAAAACACCCGCCTCGGACATGTCAATCTCCGTCTGCTTGTCGAAACCGGGGTGAATCGCCTCGTCGGGACGCTGAAACAGGCGGAATTCGCAGTTTTGGGCCAGCTTCAAGCTGGGGTGATCTTTGTAGAAGGCCGGCAGGTCCAAAAGCACCTCGGTGGGCACCACCACGGACGCGGTGATGTCGTCCTCCATCTGCACCTTGTCCGCGGGCATGAAGTCCTGCCGAAGCTTGAACGTACGCCAGGCGCCATCAGGCGAGAGGCCCACCCGGAGGTAACTGCCCACCAGCCTACGGCCGTCGTACTTGAGCTCGTGCCCCCACGACCCGTTGACGATGTCGACGGTGAAGCGCTTGCGCCAGTCATCTCCCCAGCTGGCGTTGTAAAACCGCTTGATCACGTACACCAGCGCCCGGACGTGGTTCGGGATGCTCCTCAACCACGTGTTGTACTCGGGCGTGTAATCGAACTCGTTGGGCGTGAGGAGCTTGATGACGGAACCCAGCGAACGGGCGGGCGACAACACGGGGCGGCTGCTGCCATCTGCCGACACCCTCTTCGGGTCGCGCCCCGGCAGCCAGCGCTCGGCATAAGAGTGCTTGAAGATCTCGTCGACCAGCTCCAGGTCTTTTTCGACGTCGCTGACGTAGATGGGCCCGTAGAGCACCGAATCCAGGATGCTCTTGCTGATCTCCGATTTGCCGCCGCCCGAGACGGTGCATGGCTTGTGGCAGAACACACCCTCGGCCACGGCGCCCACCAGGCGCCAGCTGGGCGCGGCGGGGTGCTTTTCCAGCCGGACCTTGTAGCCGCTTGGGTGCACGTAGACGTGGCCCGGCATCAGGCGAAGCGTTTGCTCTTCGCCTCCCTTCGTCCAGCGCGCCGCCTGCGTGGTCACGTCCATTTGAACGTCTTCGGGCACGTAGTGAATCGTGGGGTAGGCCTTGTCGGTGGCGTAGCCCGTGTCATGCACTGTGATGGCGTCTCCCAGCAGAGCTTGAACCTCTGCGAACGTATGCCCGCCGTCGTAGTAGCGCGGATCGGGCGTGAACTTGTCGCCCAGGTTGTACGACGAAAACGCGAGGGCCCCCCCGGCGTGCTCTTCCTCGGCCAGGCCGAAAAGGTTAGCGGCGAAGCCGATCTGGGTCTTCACCTCCTTTTTGCAGTAACCGAAGTAGTTGTCGGCGAGGATCGTGACCATCACCCCGCTTGGGTCGCGCGCCGTGACCTTGAACGGCTTTCCACCGTTATAGAGTTCGTCTGCGCCGGTTTCGCCGTCGCGCCAGAACATGCCCTCGCGCTTTTGGCGGGGGCTGGCGTCGCGCTCGTGGGGAAGTCCGAGCTCACGCTTTTTTAGCTGCGTGAGGTGCGGGGCCAGGATCACGCAGCCTGTGTGACCCGTCCAGTGGTCCACGTCGAGGGCTGCGTCGTTCTCCGGAAGGAACGGATCGCCGGCGTTACCGAAGATGCTTTCGACGAAGTCGAGGTTCGACACCAGACCGCCGGGCACGAAGAAGCGGATCTCCATGCGCTTTTCCGGGGTACGTCCGGGAACTTCGGGGCACACCAGCGGGCGGAGCAACAAAGACACCATGGTCTCCACGGGCTCGTCCCAGGCTGCCGAAAAGGGCACCCGCTTGAGGCTTGCAGGCGCGTCGAACGCCGCCCGGAGCATGCGCGCGTAGGCGAGCAGGGGCACGGCGATCTTGTCGGCGGGCACGGGCAGCCCCACATCGGCCACGTGAAACACGCCCTTCGTGGTGCGGCGATCGTTGACGGGGTTGTGAATCACGCCGTTGGCGGTGCGGTAGCTTGTGACGTAGTCGTTTTCCCACAGCGTTTTGCCCATCGGAAAAGCGAGCTCTCGAGCCAGACCCCAGCGATCGAGAATGAAAGAACCCGGCGCGAGGTGAACGTGTTCCGGGCGTCCGAGGGGGGCCAAGAGCCGGTCAAGGAAGTCTTGGATGCGCCGATCGGCAGGGTTGAGATGCTCACTCAGCAGCCGGCTTTGCTCCCGGTAGCGGGCAAAAAGGTCGCGCCCGAGCTCCATCACGTGCTCGTCGTCGCCGTTGGGGGGCAGCCGGTGTCCGAGCGCCGCCAGCTTGAGCAGAATCAGCTGCCGCAGGCGCTTGTGGCCCTCCGCCGCTGAGCTGCCCGCAGGCTGTCCGGCAAATGTCCCCTCTTTGGTGAGTCCAATGCGTCGTTCCGTATCCATGCGCGCCTACAGAGTAACGCAAACCCCAGCGGGGGCGGAACCCTTCGGGTGTTCCGCGATAAAAGAAATCATCACCTTGAAACGCGGACGAAACCGTGGCGTCACCGGAGCGTTTTGGCGGGGCAAACGAAGCACGCCAGACGCAAAATACGCGCGAACGGCGCATCGTTTTGCCCTCCGTAACATCCTAGTTTCGACGGAATGCAATGGAGGCCGTGATGAGTTATGCGCTCACCCGAACCTGTTCCTCTTGTGGGCAGCGAAACCGTGTACCCGCCGCGCGTTTGGCAGACGAGGGCCGTTGTGGTGCTTGCAAGGCCCCGCTTCCGCCGCTCGCCGAGCCCGTCGACCTGCAAAGTGTGACCGCCTTCGATGACCTCGTCCGCGAGGCCCGGGTGCCCGTCTTGGTGGATTTTTGGGCGGCCTGGTGTGGTCCTTGCCGGGCGGCGGCGCCCGAGCTCGTTGCGCTGGCCCAGCAGAGGGCCGGACGGGCCGTGATCGCGAAGGTGAACACGGAAGAGCTGCCCGCATTGGCAGCTCGCTACGGGGTCCAGGCCATCCCGAACTTCGTGGTGTTCTCGCGGGGGCGGCTCGTCCGCCAGCAGGCCGGCTTTCCGGGTCGTCGCGGGTTAGAAAGCTTGTTGGACCAGGCCGAAGCTGCCTGAGAGTTGCCTGAGGCGAGGAGGCGCCTACAGGCTGCTCAGGGCCGCATCCGAGGCGGCGCGGGGTGCATCGTCGATCTGCACGCGCCGGCCCTCACGGCGCACCCTGCCTTCGGCATGCGCCCGCACCACAGCGGGAAGCAGCGCGTGTTCTTGTCGCAAGATGCGTTGCTGCAGGGTCTCGGCCGTGTCGTCGGGTAGCACGGGCACCACCGCCTGCGCCACGATGGGGCCGCTGTCTACGCCGGCGTCGACGAAGTGCACGGTGCAACCGGCGAACTTCACGCCTGCCTCGAAGGCTTGCTTTTGCGCGTGCAGCCCCGGGAAGGCGGGAAGCAGCGCGGGATGCACGTTCAACACGCCGTCAGGAAAAGCGTCCAGGAAGGCGGGGGTCAAAAGTCTCATGAAGCCGGCCAGCACCACGCACGAGACATCGAAGTCCCGCAGCTTTTCCAACAGCGCCGTGTCGAATGCGCCGCGATCGGGAAACGCGCCGTGAGGCAGCACGAAGGTGGGAACCCCCGCGGCCTCTGCCCGCGCCAAAGCGCCGCAGCCTGCCACGTTCACCCCCACCACGGTAACCCGGGCAGGAGCAAGCCGGCCTTGGGCCTGGGCGTCGAGCAGCGCTTGCAGGTTCGTGCCGCCTCCCGAGGCGAGCACCGCCACGTTCATTCCAGGAACTCCACCTCGGCACCCGGCGACGCGGCCGAGGCCACGCGGCCCACGCGGAAAACCGTTTCGCCCTGCGCGCGCAGCAGGGTGGCCGCTTCGTCGGCCCGGGCTTCCGGCACGGCCACGATCATGCCCAGCCCCATGTTGAAGGTGCGCCGCATCTCCTCCTCGCTCACGTTGCCCAAGCGGGCCGCGTGCTGCATCAAGGGTGGCACGACCCAGCTGCCGCGCTGGAGCTCGAGCTTGAGGGCTGCGCCCTCGGGCAGCATGCGGCCGGGATTTTCCACCAAGCCGCCGCCGGTGATGTGCGCGGCGCCCTTGAGCCACCCCGTCGCGTAAAGCGCGCGCATCGACTTGACGTAAATCCGCGTCGGGGCGAGCAAGGCCTCACCAAGCGGCACCGCCACGCCCTCGAGCTGCGCGTCCAGGGGCAGCTGGGCGTGCTCCAGAAAAATGCGGCGCACGAGCGAGTAGCCGTTCGAGTGAAAGCCCGAGGAGGCCAAGCCCAAGAGCACGTCCCCCGGGACGAGGTGCTGACCGTCCACCCGTCCGTCGCGTTCCACCACGCCCACACAGAAGCCCGCCAGGTCGTATTCGCCCTTTTGGTAAAAACCGGGCAGCTCGGCCGTCTCACCGCCCACGAGCGCGCAGCCGGCCTGCAAACAGCCTTCGGCGATGCCGGCCACCACCCGCTCGGCCACATGCACCTCGAGCTTGCCCACGGCGAAGTAGTCGAGGAAAAACAGCGGCTCGGCGCCCGTGACCACCAGATCGTTGACGTTCATGGCCACGAGGTCGATCCCCACCGTGTCGTGTATCCCCAGGGTGAACGCGAGCTTGAGCTTCGTGCCCACGCCGTCGGTGCACGACACCAGCACAGGGTCGCGGTAGCCGGCCGGCAAGGCGCACAAGCCCGCGAAGCCCCCAAGCCCCGTCAGCACCTCGGGGCGCCGCGTGCGGGCCACGTGGGCCTTGATCTGGTCGACGACCGCATTGCCGGCGTCGATGTCGACACCGGCGTCGCGGTAGGTGAGGCCCGCGGGGGCGGAGGGCTTGCCAGAGGACGGGGGGCTAGACATGGAGGGCTCTGATTATTACTCCCGGCCCCGCTTGGCAACCGCTGCGTGCCAGCGGGGTTCAGATTCCCGGCGCGGGGGGGAAAAGACGCATTGCGTACGTGGTCAGGCTGCCGTGCCCCAGGCGCTGGCCATCACGGTGCGTCCCGTCGCGTGGTCGCGGTGCTCACCGAGGTAAATGCCCTGCCAGGTCCCCAGGGCCAGCTGGCCGTTGCGCACGGGGAGCAGCAGCGAGGGGCCGAAGAGCGCGGCCTTGATGTGAGCCGGCATGTCGTCAGAGCCCTCGAGGGTGTGCTCGTAGTAGGGCGCGTTCTCAGGGGCGACCACGTTGGCCCAGCGTTCGAGATCACCGCGCACGTCCGGGTCGGCGTTCTCGTTGACCAGGAGCGACGCCGACGTGTGTTGGATGAAGAGGTGCAAAACCCCCGCGGCAAGCCCCTCGAGGCTTGGGCCCTGGCTCAAGATCTCGCGGGTCACGAGGTGGAAGCCCCGGGCGCGGGGCTGAAGGCGTACGATGCCTTGAACGAAGACCATGGACGCTTGGTTTGACCCGCAGAGGGGGCCGTGTAAAGGGGCGTGCAGGGGCGCTCCGTAAATCGGGTCGGCTGGGAAGAAACGCAGCGCCGGAGAGGTTCATCTGAGGAACGACGAGGCGCCCGCCATCGAGGGCAACGGAAGGACACCATGACGAATTTCGCTCCGCACTTTTCGGCAAACCGGGGCCGTAGGACTCTGATGACGGCCGTGCTTTTGGCCGCCTTGACCGCAGGGGGGCGCACCTCGGGGCTCGTGCAGGTGCCCGAGGCGCATGCACAAACGGACAGCGCCGTGACCCCCAAGATGCAGGCCCCGCCGGAGGCGCGCGCGTTGTCGCGGGCGTTTGCCGGCACCGCCAAGGCGCTTGGCCCCAGCGTCGTGCGGATCGACGTCGAGGCAAAATCCCCGAAGCAGCGGCCCCAGGCGCGGCGAGACCTGCCCGACGATGTGCCCGACATCTTTCGCCACTTTTTCGAGTTTGGGGGCGGCGGGGGCGGCATGCCCTCTCCGGGGCCTGTTCACGGGACGGGCTCGGGCGTGGTCATCGACACGAAGGGACACATCCTCACGAACAGTCACGTGGTCAAGGGCGCGGACGACGTGAAGGTCACCTTCGCCGACGGGCGTGACTTCGAGGGCGAGGTGGTGGGACGCGACGAAGAAACCGATGTGGCCGTGGTGCGCCTCCAAAAAACGCCGACGGCGCTCGTGGCGGCGCGCCTGGGTGACTCCGACAAACTGGAGGTGGGCGAGTTCGTGCTGGCCGTGGGCAGCCCGCTCGGCATGGACCAAACGGTCACGGCCGGCATCGTCAGCAGCAAGGGCAAAACGAACGGCCGGATGCGCATGTCAGGCAACCGCGTGCGCCAGTACATCCAAACGGACGCCATGATCAACCCGGGTAACTCGGGAGGCCCGCTGTCGAACCTCGACGGCGAGGTCATCGGCATCAACACGCTCATCAACACCGGCCCTGGCGGTGCCTACGGGTTCGCGATTCCCATCAACCAAGCCAAACGCGTGGCGCAGGCGCTGATCAAGGACGGCAAAATGCGGTACGCCTTTTTGGGCGTGTCGATCGTGGATCTCGAGCGGCTGCCGAATGAGGCGCGCGCCAAGCTGGGCAAAAACTTGCCCGAACGCGCCGCCGTCGTGGAAAAGGTCACGCCGAATGGTCCCGCCGAAAAAGCGGGGGTGCGGCCCCAGGATGTGGTCACGAAGATCGACGACCAGGCCATCGAGAGCGCTTCCGATGTGGTGGCCTACATCTCGGATCAGCCCATCGGTAGCCAGGTAAAGCTGACGTACGTGCGAGAGGGGCGCCCAAACACGGTCAAGGTCACGTTGGCAGAGCTCAGCCAAGACGAGCAAACCGTGGCCTCGGTGGGCGATGGCCGCATCGGCCTGGCCCTGCAGTCCCTCACGCCTGAGATCGCCCAGGGGCTCGGGCTTCCCGCCGAGACCAAGGGTGCGGTCATCACGGAGGTGGCGCCGGGCAGCCGCGCTGAGCGCGCCGGGCTCGCGCCCGAAGACGTCATCCTGAAAATCAACCGCAAGCCGGTCAGCGACTCCGAAGCCGCCGTTCAGGTGCTCAAAGAAAACCCCAAGGGCCGACAGCTTCTGCAGGTGCGTCGGGGCAATGCCACACGCTTCGTGACGATTCCGCCAGCCTGACGGGCTGGCCCGCGTGAGGGACGCCTGCGGGGGTGTATCCCTCGCGCGGGACCCTCAGCGGGTCGTGCGGGGAAACTGGCGCAGCGCCGAGTCGAGGATGCCGTTGACGAACGCGGCCGCTTCGCCGCTTCCGAAGCGCTTGGCCAGCTCGATAGCCTCGTTCAGCACGACCTGGGGGGGCACGTCGGGCTCGAAACGCAGCTCGTAGAAGGCCAGGCGAAGCACACAGCGGTCGACGCGGGTCATGCGCTCCACCCGCCAATTGCGGGAGACGCGCTGAAGGCCTTCGTCGAGCACAGCCCGTTGCTGGCTGACCCCGGACACGACGCGTGCGACGAAAGAGCGATCCAGCGATTCACCGGGACGGCTCGGCCCGTCCTCTTCGCCGGCGCTGGCGAGCTCGGAGAAATAAAGCGCAAGCGCGTCATCGGCCGCCAACTCGGGGTTGGCGTCCAGCTTGAACAAGATCTGAAGTGCGATCTCGCGTGCGCGTCGGCGAATGCCTGCCATGGAGTGAGCTCGGGCCGAGGTACGAAAAGGCGGGTTTTCTACTGGGAGAATGCCGTTGCGTAAAGCTGTGCCATCTCGGCCGCGACCAGCGCGGCGTCGTAACCGCGGTTGCCTGCTTTGCTGCCAGCCCGTTCGATGGCTTGTTCCATCGTCTCGCAGGCCACGATGCCGTTGCCCACGGCCACCTTGCCCTCGGCGGCGATGGCTGCCACCGCCGCCGTGGCTTGGCCTACCACCAAGTCGAAGTGGGGCGTGGCACCGCGAATCACCACGCCCAGGCAGACGATGGCATCAAAGCGACCGCTGTCGGCGGCCCGGCGGGCCAGGCCTGCGATTTCGAACGCGCCTGGGCACCGGTAAAGTTCGATGTCGGCCTCGCGGGCGCCCGTGCGCAGAAGGCCATCGATGGCCCCCTCGACGAGCTTGTCGACCATGAAGTCGTTGAAGCGGGAGGCGATGAGGGCGAAGCGCTTGCCCGCCGCGGAGATCTGGCCAGCGTGTGTCTTGACGTTATGGTGGGGCATGAAAGGGCAGGGGAGTGAGGTTCGGGATTCAGGCGCCGTGGTCGCGCAACGAAACGACGGAGGCGGGGCCCCGGCTGGGCACACACGCGAGAACTTGCATACCAAACCCATCGAGCCCTGCGATGCGGCGGGGGTTGTTCGTGAGCAAGCGGATCTTCGTGATGCCGAGGTGCGCGAGCACCTGCGCACCCAACCCGAAATCCCGCAGCGGCGCCTCGGGCATGGCCTCGTCGCGGGGCAGGGGCGAGGGGGGAAGCGTCAGGGGCACGTCGCGCAACAGCGCGGCGGGCGAACCGCCAATCACGTACAGAAAAACGCCTGCCCCTTCTTCTTCGATCATGCGAAGCCAGGTGCTGGGGGCGTGCTCCGTGGCGTTGGGAACCGTGCCGAAAACATCGCGCAGCACCGACGCCACCTGCACCCGCACGAGCGTGGGCTGATCGGCAGCGGGGGCTCCCAGAACGAGGGCCAGGTATTCGGTGTCGTCCACGTCGGTGCGGTAGCGCACAGCGCGCCAGGCGCCGCTGCGACGGCCCTCGCCCGGAGGCAAAACCGCTTCACCCACGGGCCTCACCAGCAGCTCCTGGGCCAGCCGGTACTGGATGAGATCGGCGATGCGCACGATCCCCAGGTGGTGTTTTTCGGCGAAGGCTTCGAGGTCTGGCACACGGGCCATCTCTCCGTCCTCGCGCATGATCTCGCAAATCACGCCCGACTCGCCGCGCCCCGCGAGCCGCGCCAGATCGATCGCCGCCTCCGTATGTCCCGACCGCACCAACACGCCGCCCCGGCGGGCGCGCAGCGGAAACACGTGGCCCGGGGCCACGAGGTCCTCGCCTTTGGTCTTGGGATCCACGGCCACCCGAATGGTGTGAGCACGTTCTGGAGCCGAAATGCCGGTGGTCACACCGTCTTTGGCGTCGATGCTGACCGTGAACGCCGTGCTTCGCTGTGAGCGGTTGTTTTGGGTCATCATGGGCAGCCCCAGCTGGTCCACCCTGTCCTCGGTCATGGCCAGGCAGATGAGCCCCCGCCCGTGTGTGGCCATGAAATTGATGGCCTCGGAGGTGACGAGGTCCGCGGCCATGGTGAGGTCGCCTTCGTTCTCTCGATCTTCGTCGTCCACCACGATGACCATGCGGCCCGCGCGGATCTGCTCGAGCGCTTCGGGAATGCTGAGAATCTGTTCGCTAGCCACGCTTCGGTCTCCGTCTCCGCACGGCGGCGTGGTGTTCGAGTACGCGCAGCACGTGCTTGGCCATGAGGTCCGTCTCGATATTGACACGGTCGCCGGCGTGGCGCTCGCCAAGTGTGGTCACGGACAAAGTGTGGGGGATCAGCACCACCTGAAAGCGGTTTTCATCGACCCAATTGACTGTCAGGCTCACGCCGTCCACGGTCACCGAACCTTTGGGTGCGAGGGCCGGGGCTTGGGCGGCGGGCACCTCGATCACCAGCTCGCGCGCGTCGCCGAGCGTCTGCGCCCGGACGACGTGGCCCACGTCGTCGACGTGTCCCGAGACCAAATGCCCCCCCAGCGAGTCACCCATCCTCAAGGCGCGTTCCAGGTGCACGCGGCTGCCTACGGTGAGGCCACCCAGGGTGGTCCGCGCCAGGGTCTCGGGGCCGAGGTCCGCCTCGAAGCAGGTGCCTGCGCGTTCGTTCCGTTCGGCCTCGGCCTTGGCCGTGAGGGTCAGGCACACCCCGTTGACGGCCACGCTGGCGCCGAGCGCGAGTGCGCCGAGATCCAAGGTGGTGAACACCTCCAGATGCGCGACGTCGGCGTGGGGCTGCGACAGCGCCACGACTTCGCCCAGGCTTTCGACGATGCCGGTGAACACGGGGCCCTGAATGTAGGCGCCCGGTCGGCAGGGCGCAAACGGCAAACGTGCCCCTCATCGCGAAGTTTCAGCGGTGCGGCCGGGGTGGGCCACGCGTCCGGTCACGAGCAGATCGGGCCCCAGGCGGCGCACAGCCAGGAAGCCGAGCGGCAAGGTGGCCGCGAGGCCGCGCCCGCGACCCGTCGTCACCGTCACGCCACCCCCGGCAAGACGTGGCGCCACGAACGCAGCCACGTCGTCCACGTAGCTTTGGCTGATGAAAGCGGAGAGCACGTGCTGGCCGCCTTCGACCAGCAAGGATTGAACCCCTCGCGCGGCAAGCAGCGCCAGCACCGGCGCCAGCGTGCGCAGGCCCCGGCGTCGCGGCAAGAGCACCACCTCGGCGCCTGCCCGCTCGAGGGCGCGGCGCCGGCGCAGAAGCCCCGCTTCGTCCGCGTTCGTGGGCGCAAGCCCCAGCACCAGCGGCGGCGGCGCGTCGGGTGTGGGCGCGAACAGGCGCGCCCGGGGGGACACCCGCAGCTGGCTGTCCAGCACCACCCTCAGCAGGCTGCGGCTGCCGCCACGAGGCAGCCGGCGCGTGCGCACGGTCAGCTGGGGATCGTCCGCCTGCACCGTGCCTCGCCCCACGAGGATGGCGTGGTGAAGCGCCCGCATCTGGTGAACGAAGGTCTGGGCCTTCGGCCCCGTTACGGCGCGGCTCGACGGGTTGGGCGCAAGATCGCCGATGATCCCGTCGAGCGTGCTCGCGTACTTGAGCGTGATGAGGGGTCTGCCCTCGCTCACCCAGCAAAAGAACGCGCGGTTGAGCTCCTGGCATTCCTCCTCTCGACACCCAACATCCACGGTCACGCCGGCGGCGCGCAGCTGACGGGTGCCCTTGCCATCGACCTTGGGGTTCGCGTCGGGGCAGCCCACCACCACCCGGCGCACACCCGCCGCCAGGATGGCCTCGGTACAGGGGCCCGTGCGGCCGGTGTGGCAGCAGGGCTCGAGCGTCACGTAGAGCGTGGCGCCGCGTGCTGCGGCGCCCGCTTTGGTCAGGGCTTCGGCCTCCGCGTGGGGTTGTCCGGCGCGGTGGTGGAAGCCCGTGGCGACCACCTTGCCCGCCCGTACCACCACGGCGCCCACCGCGGGGTTCGGGCGCGTGCGCCCCAGCGCCCGGCGCGCTTCCCTGAGGGCCAGCTGCATGAACGCATCGTCGGCGGCGGCGCTTGCGGCCACGGGTGGGGCTCTCAGCGCGCGCCCGCCGCTTCAGGCGGTGGCGGTGGGGGCAGATCGGCGGAATGCTCGGCTTTGCGGGCCTGCATGAGGCGCTGCACCTCGTTCATCAGCTCTCCCAGGTCTTTGAAGGAGAGATAAACCGAGGCGAAACGCAGGTAGGCCACTTCGTCGAGGCGGCGCAGGGCCGACAGCACGGCGTCACCGATCTTCGAGGCCACCACTTCTTTTTCGCCCAGGTCTTGAAGCGCGCGTTCGATTTCGTCGATCGCCTTGTCTTGCGCTTCGATCGAGACGGGACGTTTTTCACAGGCCTTTCTCACGCCCGCCAGAACCTTCGCCCGGTCGTAAGGCTCGCGGCGGCCGTCCTTCTTGACGATGAGCGGCATCTCCTGCTCGATGCGTTCGTAGGTCGTGAAGCGGCGGTTGCACGTGCCACATTCGCGGCGCCGACGGATCACCTGGTCGCCATCACTGGGTCGGGTGTCCACCACGCGGTCTTCGAGCGCGGAGCAAAACGGGCAACGCATCGGGGGATCCCCCGCAAGGTACTCGGTTCGTGCGCTATGTTCTAGCCCCCAATGAGCGAACTACGCATCACCGTGAATGGAGCCCCCCAGTCTGCCCCCACGGGAACCACCGTGGCCGACCTGCTCACCACGCTGGGCATCGATCCTGTGCGGGTGGCGGTCGAGCGCAACGAAGACGTGGTCCCCCGAAGCAGCTGGGCGCAAGCGGCGCTCGCCGAAGGTGACCGGGTCGAGATCGTGGCCTTCGTGGGCGGTGGCAGCGGCGCCGACGCCGATGAGGATCCTCTCGTGATCGGGGGCCGCACGTTCCGTTCGCGGCTGCTCGTGGGCACGGGCAAATACGCTTCTCTCGAGGAGACGCGGCAGGCCCTCGTGCTCTCGGGTGCCGAGATCGTCACGGTGGCGCTTCGGCGCGTGGACCTGACCCCGGGCAAACCCAACGTGCTCGACGCCATCGATCGCACGCGCATGACGATCCTGCCCAATACGGCAGGTTGCTACACGGCGGAAGATGCAATTCGCGTCTGCCGGTTGGCCAAGGAGCTGGGCGTGGGCGACATGGTCAAGCTCGAGGTCATCGGAGATCCCGATACGCTCTTTCCCGATGGGGACGCCACGCTGCAGGCCGCGAAGGTGCTGGTGAAGGAGGGGTTCATCGTTTTGCCTTACTGCATGGATGACCCCATCTTGGCGCGCAAGCTCGAGGACGCGGGCTGCGCGGCCGTGATGCCGCTTGCCGCCCCGATTGGCTCGGGGCTGGGGATCCGAAACCCCTACAATCTACGGATCATTCAGGAGCGGGCCCGGGTGCCCGTCATCGTGGACGCAGGCGTGGGTACGGCGTCGGATGCGGCGGTGGCGATGGAGCTTGGCTGCGACGGTGTCCTCATGAACACGGCCATCGCGGGGGCGCAAAAGCCGCTGCTCATGGCCGAGGCCATGCGCGATGCCGTGATCGCGGGCCGCAAGGCGTATCGGGCGGGGCGCATCCCGCGCAAGCTCTACGCTTCGGCGTCCTCGCCGCTCGACGGCGTGATCGCCTGATCTCTTCGTGCGCGCGCCTCACCTTTACCTCATCACCGATCGCCACGCGGCCGCCGGCCGACCGCTTCCCTCCGTGGTGGAAGCGGCGTTGGCCGGGGCGTTGCGGGTTCCCCCGCCCCCGGGGGGCTGGCACCTGGCCGTGCAGCTGCGGGACAAGGACCTCGGGGGGGCGGCGCTTTACGCCCTCGCCTCGGACTTGCGTCGGGTCACGGCTGCGGCGGGGGCGGCGCTCTTCGTCAACGGCCGGCTGGACGTGGCGTTGGCGGTGGGCGCCGACGGCGTGCATCTCGGGGCCGGGGCGCTCGACGCCAAAACCGTGCGTCGTCTGGCGCCGGACCTGCGCGTGGGGATGTCCACCCACGCACCAGACGAGGTCCGGGCGGCCGCCGCCGCAGGGGCAGACTTCGTGGTGTTCGGCCCCGTTTTCGAGACGCCGAGCAAGCAGGGGATCCTGCTGCCGCGGGGAGCCGAAGCCCTGGCCGCAGCGGCCGCGGGCGGCGTGCCCGTGCTGGCGCTGGGCGGGCTCGACGTGACGAACGCGGGCGCATGCCTCGCCGCGGGTGCCGAGGGACTGGCAGTGATCCGCGCGGTCCTGGGCGCGCCCGATCCCGCGCAGGCCACCGCGGCTCTCCTTGCGGTGCTGTGGGATCGTCGCCGCCCCTGACGAAGGGCTCGCGCGAGGGGATCGGCCGATTCCTGAGATCCTTTGTCGCGCCCGTGCGTTCGACCCCCCAGGAGGTCGAAGATGAACAGCGAACGTCGTGTGGCAATCCGGTTGGCCCTGATGGTTTTGGGGGGCGTGGCCGCCTGTGCGGCGCCGCAGAGCAGGGTCGCGGCGGCCGCGCTGCGCGCTCAGGCGGGGCCTTACGAACTGGAGGTGCTCGTGGACGGCCAGCCGGCCTCCACGTATTCCCACCGGGCAGAGACGTACCTTCTGGGGCTCGAGGGGCAGCGCTACGTGCTGCGGGTGCACAACCGCTCGGCCCGCCGGGTGGAGGCCGTGGTGTCGGTGGACGGACCGATGTCATCGATGGGCAAACCGGCCACCCGCGCAAACGGGGCTATCTGGTGCCGGCCTGGGGCTGGGTGGACATCGACGGCTGGCGTCTCAGCGCGCAGCACGTGGCCGCCTTCCGCTTCGCCCCCGTGGGAGCCTCTTACGCAGGCCTCACGGGGAGGGCTCGCAACGTGGGGGTGATTGGCGTGGCCGTGTTTCCCGAGCGAGCGCCGCTGCCTCGGCCCGAGCTCCCTGCCGTGCCGTTTCGCCGTTTCCGCCCCTGGGAGGAATCACCCCGAGGGGGCCTGGGCAGCCGCGAAGCCGAAGCGCCTTCGCCCGCGAGTCCCCACGACGCGTCTGCCATGGATGCGGCCAAGGCCGAGGCGTCCGCCGACGAGGGCGGCTCCTTGCGCAAACGGGGCTCGGCAGCCGAGCGGCCCGGCCTTGGCACCGCGTTTGGTGAGCACGTGAACTCGGACGTGCACGAGGTGACGTTCGTGAGGGCGCATCCCAGCCGCCCCGCCGTGCTGCTGGGCGCGCGCTACGACGATCGCGAGGGCCTCTTGGCTCTCGGCATCGACGTCGACGGCCGGGCAGCGTGGTCCGACGCCGAGCTGCGCCGGACCGCCGAGCCCTTTCCCTCCGGCGCGGCTCGTGGGTTTGCGCGCCCCCCCCGCGGATGGAACGGGGACTGAGCGTCCTTCGGTGGGCGACGAGGGCGGCCTTTGCGGGTCGCCCTTTCGCTGCAGAAGCAATTGCGCGACCATAGCGACGGGGATGACGGACGAGGCCCTCATGATGGCGTTCAGAAGTGGTGACGCGCGCGCGTTCGCCACGCTCGTCGAGCGGCACGAAACACGCCTTTGGAACTACCTGCGCCGCTTCGTGGGCGACGCCGCCACTGCCGAGGATCTTCTTCAAGACGTGTTCATGAGGGTGCTGGACCACGCCGCAGACTGGACACCCGCCGCCAAGGTGACCACCTGGATGTTCACGATTGCCCGCAACCTGTGCACCGATCACGCCCGCCGGGCCGTGCACCGCAAGGCCTCCTCCCTCGACGCACCGGCGGCGCGGGCTTCGGAAGACGACTCGGGCCCCCTGTTGGTCGAACGCGTGGCCGGGCGTGACCTCGGCGGAGAACACCAGGCCCAGATGGCCGAAATGCTCGTTGAGCTCGACGCCGCGCTGGCTGCGTTGCCCGACGAGCAGCGGGAGGTGTTTCTCATGCGCGAAGTGATGGACCTTTCGTTTGCCGAGATCGCGCAGGCGGTGGGGGCCTCAGAGCCCACCGTCAAAAGCCGCATGCGCTACGCCCTCGAGCGGCTGCGGGGCGCGCTGGCGGCCTTCCGCGATTCGTCCACCCACGCCGCGGTGGGGGAGGCCAAGGCATGAGCCCCCGCGACGAAGAAACCTTCCAGGCCGAGGTCGTTGACTACCTCGACGGTGCGCTCGACGGGCAGGCCCGCACCGCGTTCGAGGCGTCCTTGCGCGCCCACCCGGCGTGGGCGGCCGAGGTCGAGGCCCTGGGCCGCACCTGGCTAAGGAGCCGGGACATCTTGCGGGCCGCGACCGTGTCCCCTCCGGCGCGGGTGCGGGCGCACGTGCTCGCCGCAGCGGAAAAGCAGGCGGCTGCGTGGCGTGAAGCCGGCCCGGCGGCACAGCGGACGTCCGGGGGCGCCTGGGCGCTCGGGCTTCGGCTGCGGCGTTGGTTCGGGGGGCGTTCGTTGTGGGCCCCGGCCTTGGTGGCTGCCACGGCGATCGGCGTTTACGCCTTCACCCAGCCGAGCCTCGAGCGCACGAGCGTCCGAGCGGTGCTCGAAGACGAAGCCCCCCGGCAGGAAGAGGAGGCCTCGGCGCGCCACGAGGCGCCCCCGCTTCCGGCGGCCCCGGTGCCCTCGGAGAAGGGGCACGATGCGCCGGCCGCCGCACCCGCTCAGCTGCCCATTGCGGGGAGCCGCGGTGCTCCGGCTGCACCCGCCCCGGCACCGGCGGTCCGGAAGAAGGCCTCCCCTGCACCGCGGGCCTCTGCCCGCGGCATCCTTGGCTTCGCCCCCTCCGCCAAAAGCCTGGAGGAGAGCGCCGCGCCTGTGGCCGCGCCCTCGGGCTACGCGGCCGCTCCTGCCCGCGCCGACGAAGCCCAAGCCGTGCAGCCGCGTGTGCGCCCAGGCTACGCGGCGGCGCCTGCCCGCGCCGACGAAACCCAAGCCGAGGAGGCTGAAGGCCAGGAGACACGGGCTGCCGTTGCCAGGCACGATCCGCTCGCCTCCCTCGGCCGCGCTCAACTTCTGGAGCGGGCGCGAACCGCCGAGGAGGAAGGCCGCTTCGTCCGCGCCGCCGAAAGCTACCGCGCGCTCTTGCGCCGCTTCCCCGAGGACGCCGAGGCCCCCGTTTGGCGGCGCGCCCTGGCCGATGCCGAGGCCCGGGCGGCGCGCTGAGGGCCCACTCGTTGGGGCCTATTCGCGCGCGGGCCTCTTCAGGGCCAGCCGATGGCCAGCCCCACCCAGCCGCCGGGCTGGCCCGCGCGCACCCGAAACGCCGAAGGACGTCCATCCGACGAGGAGTAAAACAGCAACGTCTCCGGCATGACATCCAGGGACAGGCCCAAGGTGCCGGACAGCCACGGCGAGATCGCCACCTCGGCTCGGGCCTCCCCCCGCAGGGCCGGGCGCAGGGTGAACCCTGACGCGGCACCTGCAGGGGCCACGGACGGTTCGCGGGGCTGGCCTCGCATCCAGGCCGCGCCTCCGGCCGCGGTGAACAGCAGATTGAGCGCGCCGTACCGCCACACCGAAAGGCCCAAACCCGCCCGCACGTCCCACAGCTCCACGTCCCAGGTCTGCGTTCCGCCTTCCTCCGGGCCGGAAAATGCCAGTGGATGAAAGAGCGAGGCCCACAGCGTGACGTCACCGGGGCGGCTGCCTCCGGGCGAGGCCAGGCGCAGCTCGGGCCCATGAGCGGCGCCGCCGGCGCTGGCCGCGGCCCGGAACGCGTAGTCGATCTCCACGCCCAACCGCGCGGGTCTGGTGCGGGGCGCGGGTTGGGAGCCCCGCCGGGGAAGCAGCGCCCCGGCGGTCACCGCAGCGGGCGCGGGCGGCTCGGGGGCGGCGGGCGTGAGCGCACGCGTGACCTCGGCCACGTCGAGGGCCGGCTGCTCGAGATCGGCAAGGGCCTCGAAGGTGGGCGCGAGGATCTGGGCCACGTGCTCCGCAGTGATCGCCGTTCTTTCGTGCCTCGGCACCCGGCGCACGTGGAACCGCACGGCCGAGGCGTCACGAAAATAGAGGATCACGGCACTGGCGGACCTCAAGTCCATCCACACTTTCGGACGCGCGGGTTCGTCCGGAGCGGCCGCAGAGGACTTGCGAAAATCCGTTGCGTCCAACGTGGGCTGGCTCTGCCAGTGAACGGCGAGCGGCTCGTGCGTGAGCGCCGCAGTCAGCTCGCCTCGCAGGTCGTCAAGGGGGGCGGGCGACACCACCACGATGTCCACGTCGGGTGTCGCGGCGGCCGGGCGGGGACACGCCACGACCACCATCGTGAACACGAGGGTGCGCCAGCTCATGGGGTGCCCGTCGTTCTTGGTAAGTAGGGGGAGCGAGGGTAAGCGCGTGCCAGGTCGTCGAAGGCGCGTCGGGCCTCCTCGCTGCGCTGGAGGGCGTTGAGCACCTCGGCCCGGCCCGCCAGGGCCTCTTCGTGCAAGGGGCCCGAGGGCGCGTTGGCAAGATAGCCCTCGAACGCGGCGAGGGCGCGCGGGTAGTCCCCCAGCTTCTGATGAAGGCGTGCGGCCGCGATGCGCGACACGGCGGCCTCAGGGCTCTCGGGGTGCTGCTCGAAAACGGCCTCGAAGCGCGCGGCGGCCAGGGCGTCCCACCCCATAGCGCGGGCCCGCCGGGCCTCGTCGAAGAGGCGCACGGCCTCGGGTGTTGCGGGTTCCCCCACCGGCGCAGTGGTCGCCGTGGGGGAACTCGGGCGGGTCTGCGGCCCCGTCGGGGCGCTCGGTGCCGCGGCGGGGCGCTGGGGGGCCTCGGGCACGGCCGCCGGAGGCACGGGTTGGCTGGCCTGCTGCGCCGCGGAAGATGCGGCGGAAGGGCGCGTGGCGGCCCACCACCGCTTCAGCGTGGGCACGGACAGGGCCGCCCCGGCGGCGCCCACGAAGAGGCCCACGCCGGCAAGGGCTGTGGCGGTTCGCCACCAAGGCACCCGGCGTCGTTCGGAGGGGCGCGTCCGGGCAAGCGCGGCGCGCGCCGCCTTCGCCACAAGAATCTCGTCGTGGGGCTGCTCGGGGTGGCCGGGATGAGCCTCCGCGACGAGACGGAGCAACGCTTCGTCGGGAGCTTCGGAGCCCATCGGGGGTGAGCGGCGCATCGTCATGCTCCTGCCACCCACTCGTCGATGGGCGTCGACGAAAAAACCAACGTTCGCCGCAAGCGCCCCAGGGCCAGCCGCAGCCGAGAGCGGGCCGTTTCGAGGGGAATGTTCAACGTCGCGGCCACTTCGGGCAAGGTCATGTCGGCCACGGCATGCATGATGAGCACCTCAGCCTGGGCCCGGGGCAAGCGGTCCATCGCGGTCCGCACCACGGCGTGTCGCTGTTTCGCGAGGAGGCTATCGGCGGGCGAGGGGCCCGCATCCGCCAACGCCTCGACCTCCATCGCAGGCTCGCGCCGGCTGAACCAGGAGCGCTGGCGGCGCCGGTGAGCCATGCACGTGAGCACGGCCACACGGCAGGCGAAGTGTCGGGTCCCTGCATCGTGACGGAAGCGCGGCAGCGCCTTGATGAAGGCCATCATTGCGTCTTGCAAGAGATCCTCGGCCTCTGTCGGGTCCGAGATCATTTTTCGAATGACCCTCAGCATGGAAGGACCGGTTTCGGCCAGCAGCTGGTGGGCGCTCTCGTCGTCGCCCGCCCGCACCGCCTGCACCAATGGCCATAGCGGGTCTGACCCGCTTTCACTTGCGGGTACGCCTTCCGGAGCCGAAGACCCTGCGCTGGTCGCCATCTATCGTGAAAAGGCCCTAAATCCGTGACGCTCTGGTCGCCACATGTGCGTCCTGGTCGACGCCACACACTTCGACGAGCGTCGTGTCGTCGAGTGTGGTTCATACACGGCAGACCCTGCAATCCAAACAGCATTTTCTCGTGAACGGTGGCGATGACCTCTCTCTGGTGTCTCTTCGGCGGCCAATGGGTCAATCACGGGGGGACAAACCGGTTCGGTCAGCTCGAGCCATGTGGGGGCACGTCGGATTCGTCGCTCACCCCCAGAACCTGGAGTTGCGATGGGGCGGGGTCCCAGGAGGCCTCGACGGTGCCCCGGGGCGCTTCGCCCAGGAGCCTCGCGGGATGCCAGGACGCCGAGGCCACGGCGTCGCCCAGCTCCACGCCGGCGAAGCGCGTGAGCAAGCTCACGGCACGATCCATCGTGAGCGCCGAGCCGGCCAGGCGGCCCGTGGCCTGGTCGAGGGCTCGCCCGTCTTCGGTCAGGCGCACCGCGATCTCTCCCAAAGTGAAGGCCCCCGGACTCTGGCCGGCGGCTGCCATGGCATCGGTCACCAGCACCGTGCGGGCGGGCGTCTTCGCGCGCACGATCACCTTGACCGTGTCGGGATCCAGGTGATGGCCATCCACGATCAAGCTGGCGAGCAGCTCGTCCCGCGCCAGCTGCTGCCAGATGACGTTGTCCCACCGGGGGACGTGCCGGGGGGTGGCGTTTCCCAGGTGGGTGGTGAGCCGCGCGCCGGCGGCGACCGCCGCCCGGAGGATCGCCCCGTCCGCCGCCGAATGTCCGATCGCCACGGCCACGTTCCGGTTCACCAGGTGTTCGATGAGCGCGAGCGCGCCCGGCATTTCGGGGGCCAGGGTCACGAGGCGGATCCGTCCCCCGGCCGCGTCTTGCCGGCGCTCGAAGTCGTCCACGCTCGGCGGCACCACGAAGGCGGCAGGATGGGCGCCACGGGGGCCGTCTTCTGGGTTGATGTAGGGCCCCTCGAGGTGAAGCCCCGCCACCGCGGCCTGCCGGGTGTCGCGCCAGGGGGCGGCGCAGGCCGCGAAATGCGCGGGGGCGCTCGTGATGAGCGTGGGCAAAAAACGCGTGACGCCCGTTGCGCGCAGGGCCGACGACACGTGCGCGATCGCGGCCTCCGAAACCCCGGGCGCGTTGAAGTCCACACCGGCGAAGCCGTTGACCTGCAGATCGAAAAAACCGGGAAAACGCAGCGTGTGAGCCACGCGCAAGCGTATCGCCCGCGCGCCAACCGCGGCAAGCCCTCAGTTCACCACGATCCCGCTCAGCGTCGAGTTGTTCTCGTCGCAAGCATTCTTTCCCGAGTTGCAGAGTTCCGGAGGCGTGATGCTGTTGGCGGTGCCCGCCGGCCACTCGGCCGGGGTGGGTCCCAGCACCACTTCGACCACCACGTTCGTTCGCCCGTCGGCCGCCGTGCCCTGCGCCCGCACCACCACCGTGTTGTTCGTATCCAGCCCGAAGTTGCCCTGGCGCAGGTCTGCGTCGTCATTGCGAATCCACACCGTGTACGTGCCCATGGTGGCCGCCGTGGGGGCTGCAATGGTCCCGGCCCCGCGCCCAAAGGTGGGGGGCGGGTAGGCCACGTTGATGAGCGGCACCCCGGCGGCGTCCACCAAAACGGCGCCTACGCCGTTCGGCCGGCCCGTGGTGTTGTCCACCGCCGTGGGCACATCGTCGTTGCCGGCGTTGGTACCGCTCAGGAGCAGGGGCAGGTCGGGCGCCACGGGATCGTTGAGCAGCGCCCGTGCCCGCTCGATGCCTGCCTCGGCCACGTAAAGCGCGTTGCTCCGCAAGCTCACATTCGCGCTCATCTGCAAGTTGCCCCCCGTGAGCCACAGCGCGGTCATGCCCATTCCCATGAGCGTGATCAGCACCAGCATCACCACGATCAGCACGGCTCCCCCGTCGCGTCCACGCCGCGGCCGGGGCGGCGCGCCCCGCCAGGCCTGCGGGAACGAAGGCGCGCGGTTCATTGCACCACGATTCCGTACTGGGTCGAGTTGTTGTCATCGCAGGCATTTTTTCCCGCGTTGCACAGCACGGGGGGCGGCGGGCCTCCTGCGCCCGGCACGTTGGCGGCGGCCGGGGACGGGCCCAAACTCACCTCCAACACCACCGACGTACGTCCATCTTGCGCCACCCCGCGCGAGCGCACCACCACCGCGCTATTGCCATCGATGGTGAACTGACCTTGCCGCAGCTCGGCCGCGTCGTTGCGGATCCATACGGTGTAAGTGCCCATCAATGTAGCCGTGGGGGCGTCCATCGTGCCCGGCGTGCGTGCGAAGCTGGCGGGCGGGTAGGGCACGTTTACCAGCGGCGCTCCTGGAACCAGCGCGGGGTCGGGCCGATCGATCAAGACCGCCCCGATGCCGTTGGCGGTGCCCGTGACAAGGTCGATGGCTGTGGGCACGCTGTCCGCGGGGTGGGCCGAGCCCGCCAGCAGCACGGGAAGGTTCGGCGGTGTGGTCCCGTTGAGCAGCTCCCGCGCCCGCTCGATGCCCGCTTCGGCCACGTAGAGCGCGTTGGCGCGCAGGTTCACGTTCGAGCCCACCTGGAGGTTGCCGCTCGTCAGCCACAACGCCGTCATGCCGAGGCCCATGAGCCCGAGCAGGATCAGCATCACCACCATCAGAACGGCGCCTGATTCGCGGTGGCGGTGGGGGCGTGCAGGCAAGCGCATCGTGCGTTCAGTTCCTCGGGTACACGGTGGTGCTGATCGTGCGGTGGCGAAACAGATCGGGTGGCCCCGCAACGCCATCTTCGACCGCAGGCTTGCGGTTCGTTCCCGCCAAGAAGTGCTCGCGCATCGTCTGATCTTCCGCGTCGGAGCGCGCGATGAGTGTCACGCGCAGGGCCTGGGGGCGGTTGCAACCGGTCACGGGGGGCACGTCGCCGGCCACGTTGAACACCCACTCGTCTGCGGCGCTCGGGCCCTCGGACAGCACGCCGTCCGCTGCGCTGCCGGGCCCGCCCGCACCCATGAGATCACAGGCATAGGCCACCTGGAGATCCTCGATGCCCTCGGCCAGCACCTGGGGGCCGAGGTTCGTATCCAGGCGGGTCATCTGCAGCACGGGCTGCGGCCCCGTGGTGTCGATGGAAAACCGCACCCAGTTGAGCTGGCCGAAGTTGCGGATGCCACTGTTGGCGGCGTCGTAGGCGAAGGGCACCAGGGGCGCCACGTTGGTGCTGGGGTTCCACGAGGACGCCGTGCCGTCGGTGTCGAGCAGGTTCGTCGCCGCATTGATGGCCTCGATCTGCAGCAGCGTGCAGCCGCGATCGAAGTTGCCCGAAGCCGGGATGGCCGTGTTGTCGATGAGGACGATGAACTCGTTCGGTCGAAACACGCTGGTCAGCCCCGGGGCCGTCTGGACCGGTGTGGTCGGGCTGCCCACCGGTATCGTGGCGCCGAGGCGCGCGTCCGTGAAGTTGCCGGAGGTTCCCACGCCGTAGGCCACCACGATCGCGTCGGGCGCCCCATTCGCGCCGTTTTGGATCCACAGCGGGGCAATCCGCGCCGCGCCGGCTCCGTAGAGGGTGTTGGCGGCGGTCAGGGTGTTCGTGAGGAAGGCCCGCAGCCCCGTGGCGGGAGGCGTGTTGCCGGGACCCGTCACGGGCGGCGGATCGCCATTGTCGACGCCGGCACCGTCAGGGTCGGGGCGTACGCAGCCCACCATGCCCGTGCCGGCCCCTCGCAGGTTGCGCGTGACGGTCTCCATCGCGGCCCACAGGTTCTGCTGAACGTTCAGCAGTTTCGTCTGTGTCTCGTACACCTGCTTTTGCCCGGCGAAGAACATGAACGTCGAGCTCGCCACGAGCCCCGCGATGACCATGGTGATCATCAGCTCGACCAGGGTCACCCCGCGGTCCCCCGGACGCCTCCCCCTCACCATTCTTTCCTCCGCTCGACGTCGAGCCGCACCTGCTTCGGTGTGCCGCTGTCCAGGTTGTAAGAGATGGTCACCGAGATGTTGTAGGGCGCGGCGGGGCCCGTGTTGGCCACGCGCCACTGGCGAGCCCAGCGGTTCGTGGGCGATTGAGGCGCCACGTCGCCGTTGACATCGAGATACTCGATCGCGCTCCAGTTGCCCGTGGCGATCGGCCCCAGCATGTCGATGACAGGGGGACCCCGCCGTGTGATGCGCGCGCTGAACTCCTCGATCGTCTGCGAGGCGAGACGCATCGCCACCTGCCCATCGTTGGCGTTTTGGGTGGCCGACAGCACCGTCTGCTGGATGGCCAACGTGCCCATGAGTCCAATCATCGCCACGAGCATCGCAACCATCACCTCGAGCAGGGTGAATCCGCCTGTGGCGGGTGTGAGCCGCCCCTTGAAAGCTCGAGCTTGGCTCACCATCGCTCCCTCAAGCGAACGAAGCCGGTGAGGGCCGTCACCTCCACCCGGGCGTTGCGGTAGGGATGTTGCCCCGGCAGATCGTTGTCGCGGATCCAGACGAAGGCGGGCGCCCACTGCGCGGCCCCGATCACCTGCACGCCCCCCAGGGTGGTGAACTGGAGCTCCACGGGCACTGCGGTGTTCAACACGGGCCCGCCCGGTGGTGTATTGACCGTCGTCACGTTCCACACACGAATACCCCCCTTCGTGTTCGACACCCGCAGCGCCGGGTCGGCCGCGAGAGGGAGGATGGGGGGATCGCCCACCGCCAGCCCCGGCCGGGCCACGCGGTACTCGACCCGATCGTTATAGACGTATGCGTGCACCGGCAGCCGCTCCACCACCGCTTGATTTCGCGCGCGCTGAAAGTCGCGCGCCAGCGAGGCCGAAAAGGCACGCATTTCGCCCTCTTCGCGGTCTCCTGTCATGAGCGGCATGGCCACGCTGGCCAGGATCCCGATGATCACCACCGTGACCATGAGCTCGGTCAGCGTAAAGCCGCTGTCGTGAGCGCGTCGCCTGCGAAGGCGCGTCGTTTGGACGAAAACCATGCCCGGACCCCACCATTGCAAGTCGGCAGCCACACAGGCGACTTAAGGTTTATCGTGACTTGGGCTGCGAGGGCCTGCCGGCGCAGCCCTCCCTCTGACGTTTTTGGGCACTCGCCCGTGCGTGGGTACGCAAAACGGTTCAGGGCGAATCCCTGCGACGTGTAGGCGCACGCAGTCCTATCAAGCACGAGCACCCGCGGCCGCGACCACGGCCCGGGGGGCGCAGATCAGAGCTTCCGCGAGATCGCGGCCCCGGCGTCGTGGTCCAGGTACCAGGTCATGCTGCCCACGCGGGGGCTGATGCGGGCTGCGGGGTAGCGCTCGCGCCCCGGCACCCGCCCGATGATCGTGGCCAGCATGTCGGCCTTGTTGGCCCCGGTCACCACGAAGGCCACGTGGGAGGCGGCGTTCAGCAGGTCGTACGTGAACGACACGCGGCGCTGTCCGGTTTTCGGGTGGAACGCCACGCCGCAAAGTTCGTTTTCGTCGTCCAGCTCTTGGTCGGGAAAGAGCGAGGCCGTATGGCCATCGTCGCCCATGCCGAGCAGGATCCAATCGAAGCGGGGCAAGCCGTCGCGGGGCGTGGGAACCACCGCGCGTATCTCCTCAGCGTACCGGGTGGCCTCGGCGCCGGGGGTGTTCTCTCCCCGGATGCGGTGGACCTGAGCCCCGTCGACCGGCACGTGGTCGAGCATGGCCTCGCGCACCATGCGGTAGTTGCTGTCGGTGGCGTCCGGCGGCACACAGCGTTCGTCACCCCAGAAAAAATCCAGGCTGGCCCAGGGCACTTCGCTTGTGAGGTCCGGGCTCGCCAGGTGCTGGTAGAGCAGCCGGGGGGTGGTGCCCCCCGAAAGTGCCACAGCAAAACGTCGCTTCGCTGCTGCGGCCAAACGCGCCGCCTCGGTCAAGTCGTGGGCGACCCGCTTTGCCACGGTGCCTGCGTCCTTCGAGATGACGATGTTCTCCATGGAAAAAGTGGCGGTAGTCTCCCACGACGCCAATCTTTTTGCACGTTTCCTTCACCCCTCCTGTGGACGTGCCCCGTCTGGCGGCTCAGCGGCGTGCGCGACGGCTCAGGGGTGGGATTTACCGTCCGGGCTGCGGGGGCCAGCCGCTTTGCGCAGACGGTCGGCCACCGCCAACCCCAAACCCCGTTCGGCGGGCAGCGCCCCCAGCACCACGTGACAGCCCTGGCGATCCACCTCGCGAAGGGCCTCGTAGAGCCGACGCGCTGCCGCTTCGGGCTCGCGCGGAAAGGCAATGGGCACGACGCCGGGAGGCCAGTCGGCTTCCGGGCTCCCGGTCAGCACGGCCACGGACAGCCCGGCGGCGGCCAGCGTGGCCGCCTCGGCGGGCAGCTCGGCCTCGGGCACGAGACGCACCTGCGCGTCGGGGGCGTAGTGCGAGGGTAGCTGGCCCGGCGCGCGCACCTCGGTGTGGCGCGCCTCTCCCCGCACGGCCACCCTTTGGCCCAGCGCTTCGGACAGCGCCTCGACCGCCACGCCTCCCGGGCGAAGCACCGCCGCCACGCCAGACCCTGAGTCGTACTGTGAGACGTCGACGATGGTCGACTCCACGCCCACATGGCAGGGGCCCCCATCGAGGATGAGGTCGACCGCGTCGCCGAGACCCTCCGCGACATGGGCCGCGGTGGTGGGGCTGACCGCACCAAACCGGTTGGCCGAGGGCGCTGCGACCCCGCCGCCGAAGGCCTGCAGCACCGCCAACGCCACGGGATGCGCAGGCACCCGCAATGCCACCGTGGGCAATCCCCCTGTGACCGCAAGGGAGACGTCCCGGCCGCGGGCGACGATCAAGGTGAGGGGTCCAGGCCAAAAGTGCGCCGCCAACGTCTCGGCAGCGGGCGACCAGGCGCCCGCCCAGGCCAGCGCCGCCTCTGCGTCCGCCACATGCACGATGAGGGGGTGGTCTTGAGGCCGGCCCTTGGCCGCGAAGATGCGTGCCACCGCTTCGTCGTCGCGTGCGTTCGCCGCGAGACCGTAGACGGTTTCGGTGGGCAGGGCCACGAGACCCCCGGCCCGAAGGCACGCGGCGGCGCGTGCGAGGTTCGCGGGCGTGGGCGGCAGAATACGGCTCATGGCAGGGGCCTACTGTGACGTTCAACGGGGCGGAAGTCGAGCGTGCCGCTCAGCGTTCGGAGGCTCCCGAAGCGACAAGGGGATCTGCTATGGTGCGCCGCCATGGCACGGATCAACGAGAACTACCGCAAGCTCTCCGCAGGTTACCTCTTCCCCGAAATTGGTCGGCGCGTGAAGGCCTTTTCGCAAGCCCACCCCGACGCCCGCATCATCCGGTTGGGCATCGGCGACGTCACCGAGCCCTTGGCTCCTGCTGTCATCGAGGCGATGACCCGCGCCGTGGCCGAGATGGGGGAGCGCAGCACGTTCAAGGGTTACGGCCCCGAACAAGGTTATGACTTTCTCATCGACGCCATTCGCCAACAGGACTACGCGTCACGGGGCGTCGAGATCGCCGCCGACGAGGTCTTCGTCTCGGACGGCAGCAAGTGCGACAGCGCCAACATCCAGGAGATCTTCGATCTGAACTCCCGCATTGCGGTCACCGATCCAGTCTACCCGGTCTACGTCGACTCGAACGTCATGGCGGGGCGCACCGGCGCGAACGACGGCAAGGGCCGCTACGAGGGCCTCGTGTATCTGCCCGCAACCGAGGCCAACGGCTTCGTTCCGGCGCCGCCCGAAGGGGACCAGAAGATCGATCTCGTCTATCTGTGCTCGCCCAACAACCCCACCGGCGCGGTGGCCACCCGCGCGGATCTTTCCCGCTGGGTCGCGTGGGCCAATGCCACGGGCGCGGTCATCGTCTTCGACGCAGCTTACGAGGCGTTCATCCGCGACCCGGCCCTGCCGCGCTCCATCTACGAGATCCCGGGCGCCAAGACCTGCGCGCTCGAAATGCGCAGCTTCTCGAAGCGTGCAGGGTTTACCGGTGTGCGATGTGCGTTCACGATCGTGCCGAAGGAGCTCATGGGCACCACCGCTGCCGGCGAGAAGGTCTCGTTCAACGCTCTGTGGTCACGCCGACACACCACCAAGTTCAATGGGGCGTCGTACATCGTCCAGCGGGGCGCTGCGGCCGCCTACGGCGGCGAAGGCCTCACGCAAACCCAAGCGCAAGTCGACTTCTACATGGACAACGCCCGGCTGTTGCGGGACGGCCTCACCCAGGCGGGCTTCACCGTCTTCGGCGGAGAGCATGCACCGTACATCTGGATGCGCACACGGAACCAGATGCCCTCCTGGGACTTCTTCAACACGCTGCTCGAAAAGGCCCACGTGGTGGGAACTCCCGGCTCGGGCTTTGGCGCGGCGGGAGAGGGTTACTTCCGCCTTTCGGCCTTCAACACCCGAGACAACGTGCTCGAGGCGCTCGCGCGGATCCAACGCGCCTTTGCTTGACCTCTGGCGGCGGCGCATCCTTCACCCGTCTCGCATCCTCATCCGAGGCGGGCGAGACGGGCGCCTACCGACGCCGCTCAGGCTTCTTGAAGCCCGAGACGCAGGCGCCAGCGCTGCACTTCCGGCATCACCGCCGCGTGCTCTTTTGGATCCCGTGCCGCCAACGCACCCAGGCGTGTCAGCAGGGCACTCGCTTCGTCCAAATCACCCCCAAACGCGAAACGCCGCAACTCGTGCCGGATGCGGACAAGCTCCCGAAGTTCACGATAATCCATACAACCTCCTGTTGATCGAACCGACATCTTTAGGATGCCAGCGTCTGATTTCCGCTGCGTTTCCTGACGGAAAATTCCTGCCCTCTCGAAGCCGCGCCTGGCACGTGCGGTGATCAGGGAACGCCGTCGTACGCTGCGAGGGTTCCACTGCACTCAGGGTCTGATTTTCCGCGCTTCCATGTAGAAGCGCTTCTCCTCCGCGTCTCCCATGCTGAAAGCCTTGCGAGGCAAGGCCCCCTCGCACATGACGGTTCTGAAGAGATCCTGCTTCACGAGGGGAGGCAAGAAGAACCCCGCGTGACCTGGGGATGCGCCGAGCGTTCGCACCACGGCTTCACCGTGCACGTAGTCGATGCTCACGCCGCTGCGTTCCTCCAGGTACGCGTCGAGGAAGGCCTGCAAGGTGCCCACGGCCAGGGTGTGCGGCGGCGTCCGGAAGGCGAGCAGCGCGTATCCTTGTGCCGTCACGCAGGTGATGAGCGTTTCCCCGCTTCGAGCCTGGCGCGTCCGCTTCACCAGCTCGGGGCCGCCGGTGGTCCGGCTGTAGCCGGGATCCTTGTTCCGAAAGTACGCGTCCATGGTCGCGAGGAAGGTGTTCGGATCAATCCCGAAGAGCACCCGGTGAATGGGCTCGAAGACAAGGCCCGCGTCGTGCACGTTCACGAGCTCCACCAGGGCATGGCGGGCGGGGTGGGCGCCCACGGAAGCGGCATCGCGTCCCGCCTTCACGTCCTCCCAGATGGCTTTGGCCGTGGCCAGCGAGTGGTTGCCATCACCCACGGCATAGAGGAACACCCCCTGCTCGCGGGTGCCGTACTTCGCCTGCATCTGCTCCAGCGTACCCAGGCGGGCGAGCCGCGCGGCGAGTCCGTCGAGCGCCTCGGGCAATGAGAGGTGATGGCCCCTGAGGTGCCCCCCGCCCTCCATGAGCTCAAAATCGTAGCGTGGGGGCAGTCCCTGCTGGGCCACCTCCGCGAAGAGAGGCTCGATCACCGTGCGCTGGGGGTCGTCGATCAGCACCATGATGTGCGGCAGCTCGAGGAGGGCATGCCGACGGATCTGCATGCGCGGCGGCAAACGTTCCAAGATGGTGCCCTCGGTCGCACGGATCAGGCTGGCAGCGCCGGGACGAAAGTCGTAGCGCTCGAGGTCCATCGCCACCACGAGGCCCCGTCGCACGCGCGCGCCGTGGGTTGTCCGTTCAACCAGCATGACCCCGGGCGCCTCCTCCACCAGGACACCGTCGGCGAGGTAGGCGGCCATGGTGGCGTTGATTCGTCCGATGCGGTCGCCGACGTCGGGCGCGGCCAAGTCCACCTCCGGCAGGATCAGGCCGAGGGTCGAGGGTTTACCGGCACAGGCCTCGGCCACGCGCTGCCAATACTCGGGCTGCGAGGTGTACTGGTCACAGGCCACCACGGCCCAGGTGCCAAGCGGCACGTCTTCCCGGGGCAGCAGCAGCGAGGGAACCTGAAGGGCTACGGCCGCGAGCGCACCGGTGTCGAAGGGCATGACCTTCAGTGCTATCACCAGGCCCGGTCCGAAGGAACCCCCGCGGGGCAGGCCCAGACGACGTTCGTGCGAGGAGAGGGACTCGAACCCTCACGTCTTTCGACACTGGAACCTAAATCCAGCGCGTATACCAATTTCGCCATCCTCGCGGCGTTTGATTCCAGAGGGTTACGACAGTTTGGGCCGTTTGTCTATCCGGGGCGGCGGTGTTTGCGGACCCAGGCCGCCAAAGGCGAGGAGCAGGCTGAGGTGCCCTGGCAGGGAGGCGAACACGCTGTCCCAGAGCAGGCTCGTACCCCGGGCCCTGGGAGGGGGCGCGTGACGCGACGCTGGCAGTCGTGGTATGGCCGAGGCCATGAGCCAGGGAACGAGACGAAGCTTGTGGGTGGTGATGAGCCTGATGGGGAGCGTGAGCATGTCGTTTCTGGCGTGCGATGACGAAACTGAGCGTCAGGTGTCGACCGTTGTCGACGCTGCCTCGGGCGGGTTCGACGCGCTCACACCTGACGCGCCTGCAGATGCCGCCGCTGACGCCTTTTGCGTTGCTCGCGGAGATCTCTCGGACGGCGGCGGGACCCTGCAAAGCCGGGTGCTCTACACCAACGACTTCGAGACGCCCAACGTACCCCTCGTGGTGAATTGCCCTCATGCCCTCGATGCGCGGGGCATCAACTTCCTTTACGGGACGCCCGCGTTTCAGTTCAACCAGGTGAACACCGTGGAGGGTGTGTTGCTCGATGACCCGTCGAAGCTCTACAAGAATCCCACGGGCAAGGGCGGCCGCTTCGCGCTCGGCATGCTGTCGTCCGTTCAAGACGACAAGCTTTCACTGACGTTCGAGGTCACGGGCAAGCCGTTTCTCAACGTCGGTCTCGACCTTTCGTCGATCGACGTTCAAGGGTGCGGGGGCCCGTTTGGCGTCACTCGCCCCGTGATGAAAGTTTCACTTCACGAGACGATCGGCACGATTCACAGCTTTTCGGCGCCAGGCAAGCTCTTGGCCGAAGGCACCATCGAGGGCGATTCTTCAGCCGATCCTTGGACCTTTGCGTGGACGTACGGCGTGGTTAGTTTGGATGCAAGCCAGGCGACCACCGCCCGCGTTTCGGTTGTCTTCGACCTTACGCAAAGCGGATATGCCGCTTTCGACAACCTGTCCATCGTCGCCTCGTCACAAGCGGGCATCGTCGACCGCAACAATGACGGCGTTGCGGATGACATTCCCTTGTGCGCCACGACGACACAGGTCTGTGAGTGGAACCCAACCACGATGGCCTTCGACATGAACTGTCGGTTCGTGGATGCCGGCGCCGGCGAGTGAAGGCGGGCCCCAAACCGCGCCTCTCTCAAAGCACCTTTCCCGGGTTCATCAGCCCCAGAGGATCGAGCGCTCCTTTCACGCGGCGCATGACGTCCACCACGGCCGCGCTTTTGTAGCGTGCAAGCTCTGCACGCTTGAGGGCGCCCACGCCGTGTTCGGCGCTGAAGCTGCCGCCGTGAGCCACCACGAGATCGTGCACCAGCGTGAACAGATCCGCGTCGCTGACAGTTGCGCTGCCCTTGAGCACGTTCACGTGCAAGCTGCCATCGCCCAGGTGGCCGAAGAGCACCACACGCGTGCCCGGGAAGCGTGCAGGCACCGCCTCTGCGGCCGCCGCGACGAACGCCGGCATGCGCCCGAGCGTGACGCTCACGTCGTGCTTGACGCTCGGCCCCTCGCGTCGCTCGCACTCGGTGATCTCCTCACGCAACCGCCAAAACTGCCGCGCCTGCCCTTCGTTTTGAGCCACCGCCGCATCCATCACCCGCCCCGCTTCGGCCGCTTCACCCAGCGAGCCGGTGAGCGCCGCTTCCGCGCGGGCGCCCTTACCCCCCAAAGACAGCTCCACCAGCGCGTAGAGCGGCGCCCGGGTGGCGAAGGGGCGGCGCACCTCGGGAAGGTGCTTGCTCACGAGCGCCAGCGCTTCCTCGCTCGCGATCTCGAAGCTGGTCACCACGTCGCCCCAGTCGTCCTGAAGCTGTCGCAACAGGGCGATCGCCGCTGGCAGGTCAGGGAGTGCCACCCAGGCGGTGCCCACGTCGCGCGGGCGGGGAAACAGCTTCACCGTCGCGGCCGTCACCACCCCCAGCGTGCCCTCGGCACCGATGAAGAGCTGCTTGAGGTCGTAGCCCGTGTTGTTCTTGCGCAGCCCCGAAAGCTCCGAAAGCACCGTGCCGTCAGCCAGCACCACCTCGAGCCCCAGCACCAGGTCACGGGTGTTGCCGTAACGAAGCACGGCCGTGCCCCCCGCGTTCGTGGATACAAGCCCGCCCACCTGGCTCGAACCTTCGGCCGCCAGGCTCAGCGGGAACAGGCGGTCCTGGGCCCGGGCGGTTTCTCGCAGAGCGGAAAGCACGCACCCGGCTTCCACGGTGGCCGTGTTGTTCTGTCCGTCCAGCTCGCGGATGCGGTTGAGCCGTTCGAGGCTGAGGACCATCTGTCGCCCGGTTGCGTCCGGCGTGGCGCCCCCACACAGGCCCGTGTTGCCCCCCTGAGGCACCACGGCCACCCTGTGGACCGTGCACAAGCGCAGCACGCCCGCCACGTGGTCCACCGAGGCTGGCCGGGCGACGCACAGGGCCTGACCCCGCAGCTTCCCGCGCCAGTCGCTCTCGTATCGAGCCCCGTCGTCTCCCTGCAGCACACCCGTCTCACCGAGCAACGCACGCAGGGCCTCCCCAAAGGTGTCCTTGGCCACGGCAGGCAGTCAAGCAGATGCGCTGCCTGGCCCGCAAGCCTGGGCGCGAAGCTCAGCGTCAGCGTTGAGCCAAGCCAGGCGCGGCCCCCGTGCCTGAAAGGGGGTCGTCTCCCGGGCGGGTGAAGCCTCGGAGGATGGCTTTGGTCTCGTGCAGGCCCACCATGTCCATGGCCGAAAACTCGATCCGCACGGGACCCACCGCCGGGGCATAGGCTGTTCGCGTGCGCCGATCGGGATTCTCGCGCAGCTCCTCAACCACGACGCATCCCGCAAAGGGGCCGGCAGGCGTATCGACGGTCTGGTCCCAGCCTACGACCTTGGCGTGCCCGCCGGCGACGGGCCACGCGGCTTCGGGACCCAGGGGCGCGCGCAACAGGTAATCGCCGCCGCCCTGGCCGTCAGGCCGAATGATGCCGTCGGGACGCAGCTCGTAGGGCACCACCTGTTGACCGCCCGTGACGGTGGCTCGATCGCCTTCGCGAGATGTGACCGCATAAATGGCCAAGATTGCTTCGCCGTCTTGCTCGACGTCGTAGGCCCACTTCCACCCCGGCTCGAGCGGGAAGTAGGCGCGGGCATCGCTCGGGGGGCCTTCGCGTTTAGCGGGCGACGAGGCCGCAGGGGACGCGCAGTCCGCCAAGGCCAACGCCAACGCACAAACCATCAGGCCCGAAGTGAGACACGGGGCGAGAAGGGGTGTGCGAGTCGAGGACATGAGCATGCGAACACCTGGTGTGGGGGCAGAACCGGGGTGGCCCATCGGTTCCGCCACACCTGACCGCCGTCTATCGAGCCCGGAAAGAGTGACTCACCCCGGCGCGCGCCGCCACACACGACGAAAATCTTTGGGCTCCAGGCATCCAACCCTCGAAATTCTGAGTGTCGGGACCTGGTCGAGGGGCCGCAAACGGGGCAGGACAAGGTGCGTCGGTGCTGGTCCGCCGTTTGCTTAAGATTTGATAGAGTAGAGACTCGCCCCGTGTTCATCGCCACCACATGCGCCTCGCCTTTGCCGTTGCCGACGCCGGCCGGGCCGTGGGCGTCCTGGAAGCGAAAAGCGGCCCGGTGGGGGGCTTCGTGCCTCGTCCTCGGGCTTCTGCTCGTTTCGGGCCGACCCGCGCGGGCAGGGACCCCGGAAGGGGTGTTGTGGTTGGCCCAAAGCGGAGCTTTGCCTGCACCGCGTGACGATCGCGACGGGGCCGCGCTCCGGCAGAGATTGGAGCAAGTGAACGGCGAGGTACGGGCGCTCAAGCAGGGGCCACGGTCGGTGGCCAACGATTTTCGCCTGCGCCAGCGGATGGCGGATGCCGAAGCGCTGGGACGCCGGCTCACCGAAGCCGAGGCCGCGCAGCGCCTGCGCGCGGGGGGCGCTTCGGTGGCAAGCCCGTCTCCGGCGCCCTCGCCGCAGGCCTTGCCGACCGATGGCCCCGCCGAACTCCAGGCGAAGGCAGATATTTTGCTCGACCAGGCGCAGAAGCTGACGGCCGAAGCCGATCGTCTCGACAGGCAGGTCGTGCGCGACAAAACGCGGGCCACGCTGCGGGCCCGCGCGCGGCACCTCGAGCAAGATCCCTTCATCGGCTTCGAGGCCTCGCGGCGCTCGATCGTGTTTTCGCGGTCTCAGTCGACACGTGACGAGGCCAGCCGAGGCGCGCCCGAGCCGGGAGAGGGGCAGCCGGGGGTCTCCGACGACGACGGGAACACTTCTGCCGAGGCGGCTCCTCCGCCGGCACTCGAGACCTCCTCGGAGGGGGCGGGGGCGCCCGTGGCCTCTCCGCCTCCGAGCGCTTCATCTCCGCCCGCCGGGGCTCCCCCCGCGTCGTCGCCCCCGTCAGGCGCTCCCCCTGCGTCCACCCCTCCGGATGTCGCGAGCGGTGGTGGCGTGACGCTTTCGAGCCGGGCCTTCCTGGATGCGGGCACCTTGGCCGAGGTCGAGCGGCTTCGTGCGTCCGGGGATCCGAAAGCGCGAGACAAGGCCGCCGCCGCTCTTTCCGAAGCGCTGCGGAAGCAAGCCCAGGCGCTGCGCGCGCGCGCCGAAGCGCTGCGTGCGGGTCCCTGAGCCCCGCACGGCGATAGGCCCTGAGGGGGCCGTTTCGCAGGGGCAAGTGACGTGGCGCTTGATGTTAGTATCGCGGCGGTTTGCGCTTCTTCTTGGCTCGATTCCGCCTGATGAATCCTTGCTCGCCTGCGCGCAGGGCCCCGCCGCCGCGGGTGAGGGCCTGGTGCGCGGTCTCGGTTCTGGCCCTGGGCGTGGGGGGCCCTTCGGTCGCGGCAGCCGCGAACCTCAACGTGCGGGGCGAGCTGGGGGGTGAATACGATTCGAACCCGGGGCGTGTGGATGAGGTGCCCGGCAACGACAACCCTTCGCCGACCCCCTCACCCGGGGCAAGGGGACAGCTGGGGCTCGAGGGCGCGAGCGCCCTGGGAAGCGCCGGCGTCCTCGCCGGGGCGGTTCGCGTGGCGGGTCGGGCCTATGCCGAGCCCGACGCCCAGCGGGAGAGGGTGGCCGTGCTGCAGGGCAACTTGTCGCTGTCCCAGCGACTGAGCCGGCGCAACCGCCTCCAGGCGAGCATGGGGTACTACGACGCCTTTCAGGCCGAGGGACGGGCTGCGCGGGACTTTCGTTCGTTTGCGCCCACGTTGCTCGTGGCGCGAGACACCTCCTGGGGGCGCTTGGGCCTCGGGGGCGGGTACCGCCATTTCGTCTACAAGCCTTCCAACCTGCTGACTTTCGGTGGGCCAACCGCCAGCGCCAGCTACCGATATGGGTGGGGGCCAAGCCAGGCGAACCTCCTGGCCGAGGGCGAAAGAGACGAAGACGCCCCCGACTGGGATGTGGCGCTGTTTGCCCAGTACGAGCAGCGCCGCTTCGAGGGCCCCCGCTGCGTGGCCGGTCAAATCTGTCCTCCCCCGGGGAATGCGCCCGGCCGGGTGGACGAGTTCACGTCGATGGGGGTTGCTCTCACCCGCACCAGCAGCTTCCTTTTGGGGGCGGGAGCTTCGGTGCAGATCAACGCCAGCAACAGCTACGGCGATGGGCTCGTGCGGGGGCTCGGCCACCTGGAAGGCACGTTTCTGCTTCCCTGGGACCTTTCGCTTTCAGGGCGGGCCGAGCTGGTGTGGACCCGGTTCACGGACGCCGTGTCCTTGCGACGCGATCCCATTTCGGGCCTGCCCGTGGCAAGCATCGAAGACGAGAGCCGGAGCACGCTGCGGGTCGAGGTGCTGCGCCCGTTGAGCGCGCTCGTCGACGTGTCAGCGCGTTGGATCGGCTACACGAACGAATTTGGCGGCGGCACCGCGCGGTACCGCCGCCAAACGTTCTTGATCCAACTTGGCGTTTCGCTCGACGCCCTGTGAGCCCGGCTCAGTCGAGCCGGTAGCCCACGCTCACCACGCCGCCCATGTAGCGGTCGGTGGCGCCGCCAGCGCGGTTCGTGTCACCGGCATCGGAGTTCATCGTGATGCCAAAGGAGCGGGCCACGAACGCTGCGCGCACGTCGAGGCCGTCCAGCAAGAAGCGGAGCGGGACGAGGAGGCCCAAGCTGCCTTCGGTGGCGCCGGCCGTCGCGTTGGGAAAGGCATCCTTGAAGGTGCCCACGTCCAAAACGAGGTCGTAGCCGTAGGTGCCGAAGAGGGACACGGCGCCCAGGTCGTAGGCCACGCCGAGCACCGCGCGCACCATGCTGTAGTCCGCGTCTGGGACGTTCGACGCGACGTCGTTGACCTCTCGTTCCAGCTTGAAGGTCTGTTTCGCATAGGCCGCGAGCAGGTTTACTTCCAGGCTGCCGAAGGTTAGCTTGCCCTTGGGACCCCCAAAAAAGGTCATCGCCGTGGTGGCAAAGGTCGTGTTGCCCTTGGCCGAAGACAGGCCGATCGTGTAGTCACCGCCGACCGCCAGGCCGAGGTAGGGCAGGAAAAAGTACTCGACGTTGAGCGCCACAGCAGGCGCGACGGGGTTGGTCTTGTACTCCTCTTGGTCGCCCGCCACCTTTTCGTTGTACGTGAACTGCCGCTGGTAGAAGTACACGCCTGCCGAGGCGTCGAGCCCCTTGCGGCCTCCTAGGAACCCCGTGGTCGAGGAGGCCGAGGGTTCGTCGGACGCTTGGGCCGAGGTTTCTTCTTCCTCTGCTTCTGGCTCGCCTGCGTCGGCCGCCTCGTCTTCGCCCTCGTCGTCCTCCTCCTCGTCTTGGCCCTCCGCGTCGCTCTCACTGTCAGCCGGCTCGGCCGCCTTGCGGGAGGGTTTGCTCGACTCCTTGCGCGTCTCCCGGGAGGGTTTCGCTTCGGCCACCACCGCGGCGCCCTTGCCCGACGAGCCGAGGAGTTCGGCGAGTGCCCCTCCCAGCTGCCGGTCGAGCGTGGCCGCGAGCTGCCGCGGGTTTTTGCCGCGGAACACCTTCTGTCCGACCTTCTTCCCTTCGCTGTCCTTCACCACCAAGGTGGCCACGGGACGCCGGCCCTTGACGGAGCCACTGATGAAGTTCGTGGCCCCGAGCTGTTTGGCCACGGCGCCGTAGGCATCCGCCGCTTGCATCAGGCCAAGGTCGGCCTCGGTGGAGGCCAGCTTCTTGTCCGAGACCACGTCGGCCCCGAGTCCCTTGGCCGCCTTCCTGACCTGCTCCCGAAACTTCGTGGCTCCGGGGCCCTGAAACTGCTCGAGCACGACTTTGGCGTCGCCCGCGCGCGCGGGAGGGGAGGCGAGCAAGCCCATCACCAACGAGGCTAGAAACGAACCGATAACGACGGAGCCCTCGAGGGCTCGGGAAGCGCGGTGCATGGTCGAGAACTCCTTGCGCAGAATCGTCCGACGAGGTGTCGTCAGCATCGGATGAGCTGCCGGTTAGGTAAAGCGGCGGGCAAACTCGACATTTTTATCGGAGCTCGGGTGTCGAGTCAAGGCGCGTCGAAGGCGCCTGCCACGTGACCGCGCGCCCTTCGCGGTCGCGCGCGGGGCCCCCTTTGCCTTTCGCAGCGGTTGACTTATAGAGTGTCCGGCCGACAGAATGAGGTCCCGAGTCGATGAGCCACAGTTACGAAACTCGGGCCTTGCGAATCTGCGCCCTGGGAGTTAAGGGAGGCGGGTACACATGACGCCCCCGAACTCCACGCGACGCGGTCCCGCGCGAAAGACCAAATTCATCTTCGTGACCGGGGGCGTGGTGTCGTCGCTGGGTAAGGGGTTGGCCGCCGCTTCGGTCGGCTCGTTGCTCGAGACCCGCGGCCTCAAGCTCACCATCCAGAAACTGGATCCCTACCTGAACGTGGATCCGGGCACGATGAACCCGATGCAGCACGGCGAGGTCTTCGTCACGGATGATGGCGCCGAGACCGATCTCGATTTGGGGCACTACGAGCGCTTCATCAACCAGCGCATGTCGCGGCTCAACAGCGTCACGTCGGGCCAGATCTACCAAACGGTGATTCACAAGGAGCGCAACGGGGAGTATCTCGGCGGCACCGTGCAGGTGATCCCCCACGTGACGGACGAGATCAAGCAGCGCATCCTGGCCTGCGCCGAGGGCAATGATGTACTCATCGTCGAGGTTGGGGGAACCGTGGGCGACATCGAATCACTGCCCTTCCTCGAGGCCATCCGGCAGCTCAAGTTCGAGCTGGGGCCGCAAAATGCGATCTCCGTGCACGTCACCTTGGTTCCGTACATCAGCGCAGCCGGTGAGCTCAAGACGAAGCCCACCCAGCACTCGGTCATGAAGATGCGCGAGATCGGGATTCAGCCCGATATTCTGCTTTGCCGGTCGGAGCAAATGATCGACGCGGGCATGAAGCGAAAGATCGCGCTGTTCACGAACGTTGCACCTGATGCCGTGTTCTCGGCCAACGATGTCTCGAACATCTACGAGGTGCCCATCCGGCTCCACGAAGAAGGCGTGGACGACAAGATTGCCGAGATGCTCAACATCTGGTCACGCGCGCCTCAGCTCACGGGCTGGGAGCAGGTGGTGACCCGGATGCGCAACGAGCGTGACGAGGTGGTGATCGCCTTCGTGGGCAAGTACATCGAGCTCGTCGAATCGTACAAGAGCCTCAACGAAGCCTTCACCCACGCGGGCATCGACAACGGCTGCAAGGTGACGCTGCGTTACGTGGACGCCGAAGAGATCGAGGCCGAAGGCCCGGAGCCCCACCTTGGCACGGCCCACGGCATCTTGGTGGCCCCTGGGTTCGGCACCCGGGGCACGGAGGGCAAGATTCGGGCGGCCCAGTACGCCCGGGAAAACGGCGTTCCCTACTTCGGAATCTGCCTGGGCCTTCAAATCGCCGTCATCGAGTTTGCGCGTAACGTGGCGGGTTTGGGAGGAGCGAATTCTACCGAGTTCGACGGCAAAACGAAGTTCCCGGTCATCGACCTGCTGCCCGAGCAAAAGGTGGTCACCGCCAAGGGCGCCACCATGCGCCTCGGCGCCTATCCTTGTGTGCTCAAGCCGGGTACCCGGGCCGCAAAGGCCTATGAAAGTACCGAGATCTCGGAACGCCACCGCCACCGGTACGAAGTCAACAACACTTTCCGAGAGCCGCTCGAGGCCAAGGGCTTGGTGGTTTCGGGGACCTCGCCGGACGGGCGCCTCGTAGAAATGATCGAACTGGTTGATCACCCCTACTTCGTGGCCTGCCAATTTCACCCTGAGTTCAAGTCGCGGCCCCAGTCCCCCCATCCGCTCTTCAGGTCTTTCGTGGCGGCCATCCTCGGTCGCGAGCGCAACCGGATCCGCGCCGGTAAATCCCCGGGCGGCAGCGGCGACGCTGAACGCGCCCCGGCACAGCCCTCCGCCTGAGGTGGGCAGGGGGCAGGGGCCCTGGGAGCCCAAAATCCCGATCGTTCGCCGCGCGAGCGTTCGGCGGAGCACCTGTGCGCTTAGACTTCTTTGGCGCTTGGGGCCCGAAAACACTCCGCCTTTCCCGCTTGCGCTGCGCTGTGCCTTGATTCCTAGAGGCCTAGCAATACATGTACCAGAGGGATATTCAAGCCTTTCCGTAGTCGAAACGGGATGTTAGCTTTAGGTTTCCCCTGGCGATTCAGGGCGTAGTTGGAGTGCAACGGCGATGTCGATGGAGATCAAGCAACAGCTCAAGCTGTCCCAGCAGCTTGTCATGACCCCCCAGCTGCAGCAGGCCATCAAGCTGCTGCAGTTGTCACGCGCCGAACTGGTGGACATGGTTCGCGAGGAACTGCTCGAGAATCCCGTGCTCGAAGACCAGGTCGATACCTCCGCCGAGCAGGCGAAGTCGAATGCCCCCGAAGAGGCGATGAGCAGCGAGCAGGCCTCGGAAATGGCTGTCGAGCGCGTGGGCGAGACGGAGCTGCCCATGCAAACCCCGCTCGAGCGGCAAGACGCCACGTCGGAGGTACAGCCGGATGGCACCTCGAAGGAAGCGGTCGACGACTTCGATTGGGAAGGCTATCTGGCGAGCGAAGCCGCGAGCGCTCCGATGCCGGGCAACCGCCCCGTCAACTCCGAGGACATGCCGTCCCTGGAGGCGAACCTCACGCGTGGCACGAGCCTCTTCGATCACCTCGAGTGGCAGCTCAAGCTCTCGAAGAAATTCGATGCCGACGAGGAGGCCCTGGCGCTGCTCATCATCGGCAACCTGACGGCGGACGGCTACCTGGACGCGCCTCTCGACGAGATCGCCGAAGAAGCCGAGGTTCCGCTCGAAACGGCCGAGGCCGTCTTGGCGAAGGTTCAGGAGTTCGACCCTCCGGGTGTGGCGGCGCGCGACCTCAAGGAGTGCCTCCTCATCCAGGCCCGTCATCTGGGCGCCGACGACGACGTGGTGGTTGCGATCATCACGAAACATCTAGGAAACCTGGAGAAGCAGAACTACGCGGCGATCGCGAAGGACCTCAACGAAACGGTGGAGGAGATCTACGAGGCCGCCAAGGTGGTCAAGGGGCTCGACCCGAAGCCCGGCCGCGGTTACAGCGCGGAAGAGCCCACGTACATCACCCCCGACGTCTACGTGCACAAGGTGGGCGACCAGTACTTCGTCGTTGCCAACGATGACGGTCTGCCCAAGCTGAAAATTTCCGAGTACTACCGGTCGGCCCTGCAGGACGGCAACAAGGCCAAGGAATACATCCAGGAGCGCCTGCGCAGCGCCCAGTGGTTGATCCGGTCCATTCAGCAACGCCAACGGACCATCGTGCGTGTGGCGGAGTCGATCCTGAAGTTTCAGCGTGAGTTCTTCGAGAAGGGGGCGGCCTTTCTGCGCCCGCTCATCTTGCGGGACGTGGCCGAGGACATCGGCATGCACGAGTCCACGGTGTCCCGGGTGACCACCAACAAGTACATCCACACGCCTCAAGGCATCTTCGAGCTGAAGTACTTCTTCAATTCGGGCATCGCCCGCTCCGACGGGGACGACTTGGCCTCTGAAGCGGTCAAGCTGAAGATCAAGCAGATCGTGGGCTCCGAAGATCCCAAGTCCCCTTACTCCGACCAGAAGATCGTCGAGATCTTGGCCCAGCAGGGGATCGAGATCGCGCGGCGGACGGTGGCGAAGTACCGCGAACAGCTGCGCATCTTCCCCAGCAGCCGGCGCAAAGTCCTGTTCTAGTCATCCCTGTCGAGTCAGGGTCATGCAAACCCAAAGGGATCTGCCGGCGCCGCCGCGGAAGGCTCCTAATCCACAGGGCCAGAATCTGGCGTTACCCCTCACAATTCTTCTGGAAAAAAAACAGCCACGGGAGTAAACACCGACCCGCCCGCACCTCGTGAGGGGGCCGGGTTTCCGTCGTTCACACTCGTCCTCCGTCCTCGTCGTTCGTCCTCGATCAGCTGGCTCGCCCAGCGGGGGCGAACCCGCCGCGGGCGCCCTAGGGAGCGTTCATGCAGGTCACCACCACCTTCCGTCACATGGAATCGTCGCAACCGGTGAAGGCGTATGCGCTCGAACGGCTGGCGAAGGTGAAAAAGTACTTCACGCGGGAGCTTCTTTCGGCGCACGCCGTCTTCCAGGTGGAGAACAACCACCAGTACACGGCCGAACTCCAAATCACCCTGCCCAACGGGCTGGTGGTCCAGGCGCGCGAGACCACCGAGGACATGTACTCGTCGATCGATCTGGCTGGTGCCCGCCTCGAACGGCAGATCCGGCGGTGGAAGGATCGCATCCGTGACCACAAGCCCCATGGGGGCCCGAGCTTTGCGATCAAGAACCGTATTTTCTCGCCCGAGAGCGTGCTGTCGCCGCGGCCGGCGTCCGTGAAAGCGGCCAAGGGCAAAGCCGTCAAGCCAGCCAAGGCGGTCAAGGGCCGGGCCAAGAGCGCCGCGCCTGTGGCGCCCGCGGCTCCGCCCATTAACGTGGTGCGTGAGGAGACGTTTACGGTGCGGGCCCTCCGCGTGGACGACGCCGTCATGCAGCTGAGTCTTCTCGAGACCGACTTCCTGGTCTTCTCCGATGTCGACTCGGGTTTGATTTCGGTGGTCTACCGTCGTAAAGACGGCAACTACGGCTTAATCGACACAGGGGCGAAAGTTTCAGCGGAGTCTGCCGAAAACCCGTGAGGGAACTTCGGGGGTCGCCATGCGTGAAGTCCAGGCCGTCAATACCTCTTCACCAACCCAGCACAAGAAGATCTGCATGAAGGTCACCGACTTTCTTCGACCCGAGCTCGTGATCGCCCACCTTGGGGCGACGTCGAAGCATCAGGTTCTCGACGAGATGTCAGAGCACGTGGCGAAGTCCCAAGGTGGGATCGACGCCGAGAAGCTGCGGAAGGTCCTCGAAGAGCGTGAGCTCTTGGCCTCTACGGCGATTGGCGACGGCATCGCCATTCCCCACGGCAAACTCGACGCCGTGCCGCAGCTCCTGGGCCTGCTCGGACGTTCGCAATCCGGCCTCGAGTTCGATTCGATCGACGGGAAGCCCACGCACCTGGTCTTCATGCTCGTAGCCCCCACGAACTCGGCGGGTACGCATCTCAAGGCCCTTGCCCGTCTTTCGCGTCTGTTCCGCGACGCCATGTTTCGGCAGCGCCTGATCGAGGCCCCGGATGCGGCCGCGATGTACGACGTGATCTGCGAGGAAGACGCCAAGTACTAGGGCCCGCAGCGGGGCGCGGGGGGCGGGGCCCTGACAGGGGGGCGTCTCCTGCCACGAGGGGGCTGGAGCGACGAGAGCGGCATGTTAGAGTCGCGAGGGTCGAGGTGACCCTTGGGGCGACGCTCCGGGGGGCCCCATCCACCGCTTGGGAGCTCGCGTGAAGATACCGCCTGGCCGTAACCCTCTGCTGACCGTTCGAGCCTTGTTGAGCGAGGCCGCTAGCCTACGCATGGTGCTGCTGGCAGGCGAGGGGGGCCTCAACCGACCCATTACCGTCAGCCGTATCCAGAAGCCGGGCTTGGCCCTCTCGGGCTTCGTGCGGCAGGTTCACCCCGAACGGGTTCAGGTGCTGGGCGGCACCGAGATCTCGTACCTCGCGAGTCTGCCGGAGCAGGAAGCCCGCCACGGCATCGAAACGCTCATGGCGCTCGAGCCTGCCTGCTGCGTGGTCACGAAGGGCCTGGACGTGCCGCCGGATCTGCTCCGTGCGGCCGAGCATCGCAACATCGCGGTGCTGCGCACGCCGCTCGTGTCGTCGGTGGCGATCGAGACCCTGCAGACCTTCCTCGAGGCGCAGCTCGCGCCCTCGGTCAGCCTGCACGGGGTGCTGCTGGATGTGCTCGGCGTCGGTGTGTTGCTTCTGGGCAAGAGCTCCGTGGGCAAGAGCGAAACCGCGCTCGAGCTCATCATGAAGGGCCACCGCTTGGTGGCGGATGACCTCGTCGAGATACGCCGCACGGGACAGGACCAGCTGATCGGCTGGCCCTCGGAGCTCATCAAGCACCACATGGAGATCCGAGGCCTTGGCATCATCAACATCAAGGACCTCTTCGGCGTGGCGGCGGTGCGGGACGAGAAGAAGCTCGAGCTGGTGATCGAGCTGCTCGACTGGAAAGAGGCGGACACCCATGACCGGCTGGGACTCGAGGAAATGGTGTTCCCCATCCTCGATGTTCCCGTACCGCTCTTGCGCCTGCCCGTGAGCCCTGGCCGAAACGTGAGTGCGCTCGTCGAGGTGGCGGCCCGCAATCGCCTGCTCCAGGTGCAGGGGCATCACTCGGCGCGCGAGTTTCAAGAGAAGCTGGACCGGGCCATGGCGGTGGCCGTGGCCGGTAAACATCACTTTCGTGACCCCGTCGAGTGAATCACATGAAAGTCGTTCTGGTCACAGGTGTCTCGGGGGCGGGAAAGACCACGGCAGTCCACGCGCTCGAGGATCTGGACTTTTACTGTGTCGACAACCTTCCGATGCCGCTCGTGCAGCGGTTCGTCGAGCTGCTCTCGGGACGGGCCGACGTCAAGCGCGCGGCCCTGGTGACCGACGCACGCAGTGGTGAGTTCCTCGCGGGCGCCTCGGGGGTGCTGTCGCAGTTGCGCCATGCGGGTCACGACGTGGAGGTGCTCTTTCTCGACGCTCCGGACGTCGTGTTGCTGAGGCGTTTTTCGGAGACCCGGCGCCGGCACCCCTTGTCGGGCACTGACATCCGGGCGGGCTTGCAGGAAGAGCGCCGCCGGCTCGAAGAGCTGCGCCAGGAGGCCACGTCGGTCATCGATACCGGCACGCTCACGGTTCACATGTTGCGGGCGCTGGTGCTCGAGCACTACAGCGAGAGCGATGGGCGCCTGGCGCTCTCCTTTCTCTCCTTCGGGTTCAAACACGGTCTACCGGTCGAGGCCGACATCGTGCTGGACGTGCGATTCCTTCCGAACCCCTTTTTCGTCGAGGCGCTGTCGGCCTTGAGTGGCCAGGACGAAGACGTCCGGCGCTTCGTCTTGGAACGCGACGAGGCGAAGATCTTCCTGGATCGCACCAAGGCGCTCCTGGCTGTCTGCTTGCGGGGATTCATCCGCGAAGGAAAGTCGTACGCCACCGTGGCCATCGGGTGCACCGGCGGGCGCCACAGATCGGTGGCCATGGTGGAGGAACTCTGCCGGCATTTTTCGCGGGAGGGGGGCGAGGTGGAAGGGCTGGGGGCGGTCACGGTTCGCCACCGCGACATGAGCAAGAGCTGAGCCCCGGCAAGGGGCGGCACGGTGTGCGCGTCCGGGTCCTTTCGGCAGGGGCAATGGTGTACAATTGGCCCGATGGCGAACGCCGCAAACAAACCGAGGGTGGGGGTGGTGGTGGTGACGCATGAAGGGGCCGCCGACGCGCTCGTGTCGGCCGCGCGGGCGCTGCTTGGGAATTTACCCGGCGTCGCGGCGGTTCCCTGCGCCATGGGTGACGAGTTTCCAACCCTGGTCGAAAAGATCGCGCGGGGCTGCCAGCTGGTCGAGGAGGGGGCAGGGGTGGTGATCTTGGTGGACCTCCACGGCTCTTCGCCGTTTCACGCGGCCATGTCCCTCCTGGACGGTACGCGAGACGCCGAAGTGCTCTGTGGCGTGAACCTGCCCATGTTGATCAAGGTAGGCACCTTCGACCGCATCCGGCACTCCCCGGGCGGCATCGCCGAAGCGCTCCGCGACTGTGGCCGGCGCTCGATCCGCTTGGGCACCGAGCTGACGGGTCGGATCTCCTTGAGCGAGCGCTTGCCATGAACGACCAGGGGACGACAGCGGGACCCGGCGCCCTGCGCCGCAAGGCAAAGATTCGCAACAAACTGGGCATGCACGCCCGCGCAGCCGTCAAGTTCGTCCAGCTTGCTGCCCGCTTCGAGAGCGAGATCTTCGTCGAGAAAGAGGGCGAGCAAGTCAATGGCAAAAGCATCATGGGTCTTCTGACTCTGGTGGCTGCCCACGGCATGGAGATCGAGATCTTGGCCGAAGGCGCGGATGCGTCCGAGGCCGTGGACCAACTCTTTGCGCTGGTGGATTCGGGCTTCGGGGAAGGGGTGGCCGACTAAGATGCAGCGCCTTTCCGGAGTGGCGGCCGCACCGGGCGTGGCCATGGGACCTGCGCACCTGTTCGGGTGGCGCATCGACGTTCACGAGCGCCACATCCACGAGAGTGACATACCCGCCGAGTTGGATCGGCTCGCGCAGGCTCTCGAGACGTCGGACGCCCAGCTTGCTCGTATTCAGGCTCAGATCGCAGCGCAGGAGGGCGACGACCACCAAGACTACCAGATCCTCGAGGCGCATCGCCTCATGTTGAAGGACGCCCACCTGGTGGGAGAGGCGCGCCGTTCGATAGAACACGACGCAAGCGGAGCCGAGTGGGCCGTGCGCATGGCCCTCGACAGGATTCGGGCGGTGTTCGATCGCATCGAAGACCCATACTTCCGCGAACGACGCAGCGACATCGACGCCGTGGGTGAGCGCCTGCTGCGCAACCTGCTCGAGCTGCTCGATCCCGGGCAGAAGGAGTATCCGGCGGGGGCCATCGTTTACGGACACGACCTCTCGCCCGCGGACGTCACCCAGCTCGGGCGCAAGAGCGTGGGGGGCTTTTTCACCGAAGCGGGTGGCAAGACCTCGCATTCGGCGGTCGTGGCACGGGCGCTCGGGTTGCCTCTTGTGGTTGGCGTGCACGACATCGGGGTGAATGTTCGTGCGGGCATGAGGGTGGTTGTGGACGGCACCCGCGGCGAGGTGATCGTTGACCCCGACCTAGCCACGTTGCAGCTTTACGAGGCACGGGCGGCCCGCGAACACGCCCGCACCGCCTACCTGCAGACCCTGCGCGCGGAGCCGTCCGTCACGGCTTGCGGCGTGCGCGTGCACCTGGCGGCCAACGTCGAGCTCCTGGAAGAGGTTCCCGCCTCGGTCGAGCGGGGCGCGGAGTCCATCGGTCTTTTTCGGACCGAGTTCCTCTACATCGAACGTCCTGACATTCCCAGCGAACAAGAACAGTTCGAGCACGCGGTGGCGGCGATCAAGATGCTGGGGGGACGGCAGACCACCTTCCGTACCTTGGATCTGGGGGGCGACAAGATGAGCGCTTCGGTGCGTATCCCGGCGGGCGCCAACCCTGCCCTGGGGCTACGATCGGTGCGCTTTTCCCTCTGGCAGCGCGGCCTCTTCAAGGACCAGTTGCGGGCCATGTACCGTGCGGGTGCCGTGGGGCCGGTGCGCATCTTGTTTCCCCTCATCTCCGGAGTGTCTGAACTCCGCGAGGTCAAGGCCGTTTGTGAAGAGGTTCGCCACGATCTCGAGCGCGAGGGTATCGCGTACAACCCCAACATCCCCCTCGGCGTGATGGTCGAGACGCCTAGCGCTGCGTGGACCGCCGACCTTCTGGCGCGCGAGTGCGACTTCCTGACCATAGGCACGAACGACCTCATCCAGTATTCGCTGGCGGCCGACCGCCAAGATGAGCATGTCGCCTATCTTTACCAGCCCCTTCACCCGGCGATCCTGCGCGCCATTCGGCAGGTCGTGGATGGCGCCCGCGCCGCGGGGAAGCCCGTGGCGATGTGCGGGGACATGGCGGGTGATCCGTCTCTCACCTGGGTGCTGCTGGGCATGGGGCTTCGGGACTTGTCGATGGCTCCCCAGCAGATCCCTCTGCTCAAGTCGATTGTGCGCAGCACGCGTCTGTCCGAGGCGGAGGCGTTGGTGCGGAGCCTGGAAAAGCTGCCCACGGCGCGCGAGGTGGAGCAGGTGGTTCACGCGCTCATGCAGGACAGGTTCCCCGATCTGGCCGAGGCTGAGGGCGCACCGCTGACGTGACCTGATGCTCTCTCCTCCGTCGATGCTGGGCCGCCGGTCGCTTCGGTTGTGGGCGCTGGGCCTCTGGGCAGCCGCCTTGGGGGCCTGCCTGCCCGAGCCGTTGCCGATTGCAGGCAAGCAGCTCTTCGCAGGCCGCGGCATCGAAGGCCCCTCCTTCATCGAGGTCGAGGGGAAAACACACGTGCTCTTCGAGACCCGACGAGCGTCATCAACCCCATCGCGGGCGGGACTCCTGGACCTGTGGACCGTGCCGCTCGATGGATCGTCGCCCGCGTTTCGGTTTTTTGCGGGCCGCATGGACAACACGCGTCGCATTGGGCTCAACACGGATCCACCGGAGTTCTGGGTGGCCGCGAACGAGCGGAAGACCGTGGTGGGCAATCGCTCCCTCGCGATCGCCGATTGGTTCCGCGTGGACGTGAAGGGCCGCGTTCGGGATGCGGTGAAGGGCGCGATCGACCTCGATCCCATCGGAGATCGCCTTCGGTTTTCGCGTCCGCTTCCCGATGGCAGCGGGGTGGGCACGCATTTGCGGGCCGCCGACGGGACGGAACGCGTGTTGGACGATGTGTCCGGCGGTCTTTGGTTCGCGGGGTCGGGTTTTTACTACGTAGGGGGCCCCGCGCTCACCTTGTTTTGGGTACCGAGCTTCACGTCCCCGCCCGAGCCCTTGCGCAGTGGCGTGACCCGCGTGGAATTTGCGGGAGGCAGCCGGGCCCTGTTGCTGGTGCCCGAAAACGGTAAGCCCGTGACGGTGCTCTTCGACCTCGCCCGTCGCACGGAGCGTCGTCTGCCCGGCGACGGGGGCCCCGTATGGTTGGGCTTTTCCGGAAGCGTCTGGCGCTACCTGGACAGCCGCAAGGGAGAGGTGCCGGCGCGGTTTCACGAATACGATCTCGACACGAACACCCATCAAGTGCGCGACCTGCCCCTCGAGATGGTCGACATCACCCGCTTCATCCCCCGCCCGAACAGCACGCAGACGCTGCTGTTCGATAGCGCCGGCACGCTCGCGCTCGAGGATCCGAATGCCACGCCTCGCTACCGGGTGCTGTCCCTTCGCGCGCCTGCGCCTCGCTACTCGGGAGACGGCCGTTTTCTCATCTTCGTCAACCCCGAAACCCAGGTGCCCCAGCCCGAGGGTCCGCTCTTCGTGCAGGACGCCGATTTTGCCTTGGAGCCCCGGCAGGTCTCGCCCCCCGGCACATCGCTCACGCTGAACAGCTTTTTTACGCTCGAGCGGCCCGAGCCGGCCACGCTGGTGTTCTGGGCGCGGTTTGGCAGCGCCGCCAGCGACCTTTACTTTGCGCCGCTCGATGGGCCCGGGGTCGAACGGGTGGCCGAAGCGATCCGGGACGTGGACGTGAGCCGAAGCCGTGTGATCGGCATCGTGAGAACCTCGCTGCAAGATCTGGTGGGGGATCTGGTTCTCAAGCGGCTCGAGGACGGCAGTGAGCTCGTGCTCGGAAGCAGCGTGGATAGCTATATCACGACGACCACAGCGGGTGTGCTCAAGCTCGTGTACGTGCTGCGCACCCGCAAAACGACCGACGTCGAAGGGCTTTGGGTGACGGAGACGGCCGCCCCGTGAAGCGTCCGGCGGGATTGTGCGTCGCCCTGGTCACACTGGGCGGCCTTGCGTTACCGGCTCGCGCGGCTCTCGCCCAGGCCGATGCCGGGGTGGACACGGGCTTCTTCGAACCGTCGGTGCCGCAGGCCGGGGCAGGGGACGCGGGGGCAGGGGACGCGGGGGCCGTCGCGGCCGCCGCTCCGGTTGCGCCAAGCGAGACGGCACCGCCGCTCGTCCCGCAAGGGCAACTGGCAGTGGAGCCTCTCGTGGAGATTCGGGGGCGGGTGCTGGCCAAGGGTACACGAGAGCCTCTCGTGGCCGCCGCCGTGACCTGGGGCCTGGAGGTGGTCGCCGAGACCGATGAGGCCGGACGTTTTTCGGTGAAGTTGCCGCCCGGACGGCATCGGCTGCAGGTTCAGCAGCCCGGGTACGAGCCGCTCGACGTGAGGGTGGCTGCCGTTGCCGGACGCCCCATGGCGGAGAAGGACGAGGCCGTGGTGCGGCTGATGCCGCGCATGACGGGACAGCGGTACCAGACCGTGGTGGTACCGCCCGCGGTGGAAGGGGCCCGAACGAGCTTGCGCGAGGAGGAACTCACCCGAACCCCAGGGACACTAGGGGATCCCCTTCGGGTGATCGAGGCGTTGCCCGGGGTGTCGCAGGTGGTGTGGCCGGCGGCGCTCTACAACGTGCGCGGCGCGAACCCGGGCAACACGGGCTTCTTCCTGGATGGGGTGCGCCTTCCAGGATTCTATCACTTCGCGCTTGGACCTTCGGTCATACATCCCTACTTCATCGAGCAGGTCGATTTTTACCCCGGTGGCTATCCCGCCAAGTACGGCCGTTACGTCTCGGGCATGGTGCACGCGAAGACGAAGTCACCGAAGGTCGACCGCCCCTCGGGCTCCGTGGACGTTCGCTTGCTCGACGCGGGCGGCATCGTGGTGACGCCCTTCAACGGCAAGCGCGGCACCGTTGCGGTTGCGGGGCGCGTCTCGTACACGGGCCTCTTACTCTCGGCGCTGTCTCCCGACTACACGTTCAACTACTGGGACTACCAAGCGCGGGTGGAACACCCCCTCGGACCGGGGCGTTTCACGCTGTTTGCGTTTGGTTCGGGTGACCACCTGGGACGCAAAGACCGGACGCAAGAAGACCTCTTCGCCGACATCAACACGCACCGGCTGAACCTGCGGTGGGTGGGGACCCTGGGTGAGGGGCGCCTGGAGGTGTCCACGCTCGTGGGGCGGGACAGTTCGTCCACCTTCATTCCCGAACTCAACAACCTGCCCGTGGCGGTCACCTCCCTGTTGAGCGCGAGCCGCCTCGGCTACGAACGCCGGCTGGGCGGGGGGCTCAGCTTCGAGGCGGGTGGTGACGTCGAGGTCCAATCGTTTGCACCCGAGCGGGTGGCGACGGCGCTGCCCGAACAGGATCTGCTGGCCGATCGCACGGCGGTGCTTGCGGGGAGCTATCTGACCTTCGTTTATCGGCCTACCGACGGACTGGTGCTCTCGCCCGGGCTGCGCTACGACCTCTTGGCCCAAGAGCGGATCACCCGCTGGGAGCCCGGGCCGCGTCTCACGGCGCGCCTACGCGTGGCAAAGGACACCTGGCTCAAGGCCACGGGGGGACGCTTCGTGCAGCTGCCCAGCCTCCCGGTGAGTGTGCCCGGCTTCGAAAACTTCGGCCTGTCCTCGATTGGAACTCAGACCTCGCTGCAGGGCTCGCTGGGCGTCGAGACGCGCCTGCCTGCCGGGTTCAACCTGGACCTGACTGGCTTCTATCAGCGCCTTCGCGTCAGCGACTTGGCGAGCATTTTTACCTACGAGGTGCAAACCCGGATTCTCGAACTGCGCGACGGCCGCAGCTACGGGGCCGAGGTCATGCTTCGTCGGGACCTGAGTGAGCCTCTTCATGGTTGGCTGTCTTACACTTTGTCCAAGAGTGAACGTGTCTTCCCACCCCTGAACGTGGTGGCCCCGTCCGACTGGGACCAGCGACACATCCTCAACCTCGTGGTCTCGTACCGGCTGGGGAAGGGCTACCAGGTAGGAGGGCGCTTTCACTACAACACCGGACGCCCGTATCCCATCTTCGACCAGAGCACGCTGGTATCCTCCACCAGCCGGGGCCGGCCCCCAATCGTTTACGGGAAGCTGCCCGATTTTTACCAGCTGGACTTTCGCTTCGACAAGCGCTGGGTGTTCGACACATACACGCTCGATTTTTACCTCGAGCTCATCAACACCACGCTCACCCGCCAGGTCTTCGACCTCAAGCTGCGCTCCGATGGATCGCTCGACGAGCGAGGCTTCCGCATCGCTTTACCCTCACTTGGCCTTCACGCCGAGTGGTGAGACGAGGCGGATCCGGAATTCCCGCCGAGTTCCGGTGATGTACGGAGAACTGCGCAGAATTTTCATCACCGATAATCCTTGACCAAGGATCCTGGAAGGGACTATATCCCGGCCTGCGAAATGGCACTTTTATTTCGCCCGAAACACAATCACCTGGCGCGACTTAGCCTGATCCTTACGGCATCGGCAGTGGTGGGCGGCATTGGCGGCATACTCGTTTATGTCCGCACCCCCATTGCTCGAGGCATGCAAGACCCGGTCGAGCAGCCAATCCAATTCGACCACCGGCACCACGTGCGCGATGTGGGCATCGATTGCCGCTACTGTCATCAAACGGTAGAGAAGTCGGCCCATGCAGGCATCCCGCCCACGGAGCTGTGTTTGAACTGCCACTCGCAGGTCTGGAACGGCAGCCCCATGCTGCTCAAAGTCCGCGAGAGCTTCATGAAGGACGAACCCATCGCGTGGACCAAGGTGAACGACGTCCCTGACTTCGTTTACTTCAACCACTCGATCCACGTCGCCAAGGGCGTGGGCTGCGTGACTTGTCACGGACGGGTAGACCTCATGCCGGCCGTTCAAAAAGACAAGCCGCTCACCATGGGCTGGTGTCTCGAGTGCCACCGTAATCCGGGTCCGAACCTCCGTCCGGTGGAAGAGATCACCAACATGGAGTGGACGCGGCCGGAGGGCGACGCCGAGCTCACGCCTGAGGCTCTGGTCAAGCGTAACGACGTTCACACCCGCGATAGCTGCACCACGTGTCACCGATGAGCGCCAAAACTCGCATACCCCACGTACACGGCGACGAAGCTTCTGCCGCGGCGGTCTCCGCCAAACCGGCATCCAAGCTAGCGCTTCCCATCCTTGGACGGTCCGCGGGCGCCGGAAGCGGAGCGAAGTTGTGGCGCGGCCACGACGAGCTCAGCAACCCCGGCGCTGCGGCTCAACAGGCCCGCCAGGAGTTCCCCGACGGCACCGATACGCTCACAGACGACGTGTCACGTCGGGGCTTCGTGCAGCTTTTGGGAACCGGCTTGGCCCTGACCACGACGGCCTGCTACCGCCCCCGGCAAAAGATCGTTCCGTACGTGCACCGCCCGCCGGAGGTGACGCCCGGAAACCCGCTGCACTTTGCGAGCACCATCGACCACGACGGCTACGGCTTCGGTGTCCTGGTGGAGAGCCACGAAGGGCGGCCGACCAAGCTCGAAGGAAACCCCGAGCACCCGGACAGCCTCGGTGCTGCCACCGCCATCGATCAAGCCCGATTGGTGGGTCTCTATGATACCGACCGCGCGAAGACGGGGCGCTTGAAGGGAGCTCACGCGACCTGGAAAGACGTCTCTGCTTTCATCAAGACCCGGGTGGACTCAGCGGCTAGCACCCAGGGTGCGGGCGTCCGGTTCCTCGTGGGACCGAGCACGTCTCCGCTGATCGGCGACCTCCGGACGCGGATTCTGGAAAAACTGCCCCAGGCCAAGTTTGTCTCCTACTCCTCGCTCGCGGACGACGGCCCCGTGGAGGGCGCGCGCCTGGCATTCGGCCGCCACTTGGAGCCCCGGCATGACCTCACCAACGCCAAGGTGATCGCCGCACTCGACTCCGACTTCCTCGAGGATGGTCCTGAACGCGTACGGCTGAACCGCCAGTTCGCCAAAAACCGCGAACCCGGAGAGGCGATGAACCGTCTCTACGTGGCAGAGCCTACATTCACCGTGACGGGGATGATGGCCGACCACCGCCTCCGCTTGCGCGGTGCCGACGTCGTGGCTTTGGCCCAGGCTCTGGCCGCGGAACTGTCCAAGACGCTCGGACGGGACGTCCTGGACGGTCTTGCCGACCTTCCCTTGGCCCGGGCGGGCGTCACGGTCGACGCCAAATGGGTCTCTGTGCTCGCCAAGGATCTGGCGCGGAACCGGGGTCGGTCGCTGGTCGTGGTGGGGCGCCGTCAGCCTGCGTTAGTCCATGCGCTGGCTCACGCCATGAACTACGCGCTTGGCAACGTAGGGACCACCGTCACATTCGTCGAGCCCCTGCGGCACGACGCCCTTTCGGGGCTCGAGCCTCTTCGGGGCCTGGCCGAAGACATCGCCGCCGGCAAAGTCGAAACGCTGTTCATCAGCGCTTGGAATCCCGTCTACGGCGCTCCCAGTGACTTCAAGCTCGACCGGCTGCTGCAGCGGGTGCCAAACACCATCTACCTCGGCCTCTCCGATGACGAGACGGCCAAAGTATGTGGGTCCCTCGTACCGGCGGCTCACTTCCTCGAGAGCTGGGGTGACCTGAGGGCCATGGACGGCACCGTATCCCTGGTTCAGCCTCTCATCGAGCCGCTCTTCAACGGCGTCACGGAAGCAGATTTCCTGGCGGCCGCCTTGGAAGAGGGCGAAGTGGGCACGCACGATCTTCTCAAGAGCCTCTGGCAGAGGAAGGCGGCCGAGGGCTCGTTGTTGGGTACTCTCGGCTTCGAGCTGCAGTGGGAACACTGGTTGGGCCAGGGCATGATTGCCGGAACTTCGAACCTGCAAATGGCCACAGTCTCGCTCGACACCGCGGGCCTCGCGGATGCCCTTCGGGCGCTCGTGCCCGGGATGGCGAAGGAAGCGGGTCTCGAGCTCGCTTTCCAGTTGGACCCCACCATCGAAGATGGCCGCTATGCGAACAATCCCTGGCTCCAGGAGTTGCCGCACCCGGTCACCAAGATAACCTGGGACAACGCCGTGATGCTCTCCCACGCCACCGCTCAACGATTGGGGCTCAAGACGAGCGACATCGTAGAGCTCAAGCTGGGGGATAAAAGCGTCACCGGAGCCGTGTACGTACAGCCCGGGCAGGCAGACGAATCAATCACCGTACAGCTTGGCTATGGTCGCAAGGCGGCGGGCTCGGTTGGAAACGGTGTAGGTTTCGACGCGGGCCTCCTCCGGGAAAGCGCCAACCCCTGGTTTGCGACGGGCGCCCAGCTCGTTAAGGCAGGGAAGGGCTACGAGTTCGGCATCACCCAGGAGCACTGGCGGATGGAGAACCGGGATCCGGCCATCGCCACCACGCTGGCCGAGGTCGAATCTCATCACTCGGCCTTCCACGAGAAGATCCATCACCTCCGAGGCGAGTTGCCGCAGATCCACAAAAAGTGGGACTACGGTAACCAGACTTACAAGTGGGGTATGACCATCGACCTGTCGAAGTGCACGGGTTGTGGCGCCTGCATCACGGCTTGTCAGGCGGAGAACAACATCCCCGTGGTTGGCAGGGAGAACGTACATATCGGTCGCGAGATGCACTGGATCCGCATCGACCGCTACTACGAAACCAACGCCGGCTACACGGACGACATCTACAAGGACATGGCCGAACCCAAGGTCATCACGCAGCCAGTGGCTTGCCAGCACTGTGAAACGGCACCTTGTGAGTACGTTTGCCCCGTCAACGCCACCGTCCACAGCGACGAGGGCTTGAACGAGATGGTGTACAACCGCTGCATCGGGACGCGCTACTGCTCGAACAACTGCCCGTACAAGGCGCGTCGTTTCAACTTCCTGGACTGGCACGGCGAGCCGCCGGAGGTAAAAAAGATGGGGCGCAACCCGGACGTAACGGTTCGCAGCCGAGGCGTCATGGAGAAGTGCACCTACTGCGTTCAGCGCATAGAGCGCGCTCGCATCGACTCCCGGGTCGAAGGCAGAACGATTGCCGACGGCGAGGTGAAGACTGCCTGCCAGCAGACCTGCCCCGCTGGTGCCATCGTGTTCGGGTCCCTCAATGACCCCAACTCGGCCGTGTCGAAGGCACAGGCTGACGATCGTCGCTACGACCTGCTTCACGAGTTGAACACAAGACCGCGAACCGTTTATCTGGCTCGTGTGCGCAACCCCAATCCGGAGCTCGCGTGACCGTGTTGTCCGGCTACAAGGACCCGATCGACCCGCGCCCCTTCATCGAAGGGGAGCAAACCGACCGCTCACTCAATGACAGCCTCCTGCACCACGTGTTGCGGGGCGCTGGCAAAGGGTGGTGGACACTCTTCTCAATCGCGCTGGCACTGCTCAGCGTCCTGGGCGTTTCGCTCGGTTGGACGCTGTACAAGGGCATTGGCGCCTGGGGCAACAACCAGCCGGTAGGCTGGGGCTTCGGCATCATCAACTTCGTGTGGTGGATCGGTATCGGCCACGCGGGGACCTTGATTTCGGCCATTCTGTTGCTGTTCCAGCAGCGCTGGCGGACGTCGATCAACCGGTTCGCCGAGGCGATGACGCTGTTCGCGGTCATGTGTGCCTTGATCTTCCCGCTGTTTCACACGGGTCGTCCTTGGTACGCAGGCTACTTCTTGCTGCCGTACCCAAGCATCAATGCGATCTGGCCGCAGTTCAAGAGCCCCCTGATGTGGGACGTGTTCGCCGTCTCGACATACTTCACGATCTCCCTCCTGTTCTGGTTCCTGGGCCTGGTGCCCGACCTCGCGTCACTGCGTGACTCGGCCAAGAACAAAACCAAACGCTTCATCTACGGGTTGTTCGCCCTGGGCTGGCGAGGGTCAGGTCGACACTGGGCCGAATACAAGTGGGCCTACCTCCTGCTCGCGGGTCTATCGACCCCACTCGTGCTCTCGGTTCACTCGATCGTGTCGTTCGACTTCGCGGTCTCCGTGATTCCGGGCTGGCACACGACCATCTTCCCCCCTTACTTCGTTGCTGGCGCCATCTTCTCGGGCTTTGCAATGGTGGTTACCTGGCTCGTGCCAGCGCGCCACTATCTCGGGCTGAAGCACGTCGTCACGATGAGGCACCTCGAGAACATGAACAAAGTCATCTTGGCCACGGGCCTCATGGTGACTTACGGCTACGCGATGGAGCACTTCGTGGCTTGGTACTCGGGCAGCGAGTACGAGTTTGCGATGTTCTACAACACCCGCGAACGTGGGCCATTCTCAGGCGTCTACTGGCTGATGGTGTTCTGTAACTGCGTGGCACCCCAGTTTTACTGGTTCAAGAGCCTCCGCACGAACCTCAAAGTCATGTGGGTGATCTCGATCTTCGTGAACATCGGCATGTGGTGTGAGCGCTTCATCATCGTGGTGACCTCTCTTCACCAGGACTTCCTGCCGGGCTCCTGGGGCGACTTCGCCCCGACCATCACCGACTTGGGCATCTACATAGGAACGATTGGGCTTTTCTCCACTCTGTTCCTCCTGTTCATGAAGTTCATCCCGGCGGTTGCGCTGACAGAGGTCAAAGAGCTTCGGCACGAACTCGAGCACGAAGCGCACCTCGACGCATCCGGTAAGGGGGCACACTGATGAGCCACAGCGATTTTATTCCCCGCCGTTTCGTGCTGGCCGAGTTTGCCAGTGCGGAGGCCCTGCTCGAGGGCACGAAGTCGATGCGTGAGAAAGGTTTCAAGCGCCTCGACACCCACACGCCCTATCCCGTCCACGGCATAGAAGAGGCCCTGGGCCTTGGCAGACCGAAAATCCCCACGATCGTTCTGTGTGGCGCGATCTTCGGTATGTGTTTGGCCTATTCGATGATGTTCTATATGAACCACGTGGATTGGCCTATCAACGTGGCCGGCCGGCCCACCCACGCTCCCCCGGCCTTCGTGCCCATCACCTTTGAGCTCGCTGTTTTGCTCGGCGGATGCTCTTCGTTCTTTGGTGTCATGGCTCTCATGCGCTTGCCCAAGCCCTATCACCCGGTGTTCCAGTCAGAGCGCTTCTGTGAGCGGGCCAGCATCGACGGTTTCTTCATGTCCCTCGAGCTCGATGCAAGTGGCGATGCTCAAGCTGCGCAGGACGCGGCAAGGAGCCTCGGCGCCAACCATGTCGAGTTCATCGAGGAGGTGGAGCGATGAACCGGTCCCCCTTTATCGGGGCCCTCGGTGCCGTGGCTCTCGGAAGCAGCCTGTCTGGTTGCCTCAACGAGGACCTCTTCAATCCGATGGCTGACAAGCAGCCCAAGTTTTCGCCTTACAAGCAGACCGACCTTTACAAGGACGGACTCACGATGCGTACGCCACCGGCAGGTACCGTGCCTCGCCAAAGGCTCACGCTGCAGCCCGCGGTGACCACGGGCCGCGTGACGACGCCCGAAGGCGAAAAATACGTGACCAGCATTCCAGTTCAGGTCGACGAGAAGCTGATGCTTGAAGGCCGAAAGCGCTACGACATCACCTGCGGGACCTGCCATGGGCCGCTCGGAGACGGAGATAGCCCGGTGGCCCATCAGATGGCTCTCAAGCCTCCGCCTTCCTTGCACGACTTTGCCGATCGGCCCCCGGGCTACATCTTCGAGGTAGCCAGCGAGGGGCACGGTTTGATGGCGGCCTACAAGGCCGAGTTGACGGTGCGTGAGCGCTGGGCCGTGGTGGCGTACGTGAGGGCTTTGCAGCTGGCGCACGTTGGCACCCTCGACGAAGTACCAACCGAGAGACGCGCGTCTCTCGTCAAGGAGGCAGGGCAGTGAGCTCGCACGATACTGCGGCCCTTTCGGCCGAAAAAGTTTCCGCTTCTCTGAGCAAGTTTCAGGGCGGTGCGGGGTGGATGAAGGCCGGAGCCTCCGTGGGTGTCGCCTGCACGGTTGCGACCGTCGCGGCCATGTTTTCGGGATCCAAGGCTGCGCAGTTCGGGTACCTGCTGGGGTTCTCTTACTGGGCTGGCATTGGGCTGACGTCGCTCCTGTTGCTGATGATCTTCCACGCGTTCCGCGCAAAGTGGATGACCGTCCTGCGTCGGCCCCTCGAGACCATGGCGACCACCGTCGTCATCTTCTTGGTGCTCTTCCTCCCGCTGGCCTTCGTGCTCAAGGGCGTTTTTCCGTGGGTCGAGCCCACTGTGGAGAAGTTCGGCGAACACGGACTCCACCTGGTCCACAACAAACACGGCTACCTGAACACCAGCTTCTTCGTGGTGCGGGGCATCCTCTACTTCGTCATTGCCGGCGTGATTTCCCAGCTCTTGTTTGGCTGGTCCACCCGCCAGGACGCCACGGGTGACGTCGCGCTGACGGGGAAGGCCCGCAAGCTTGGTACGGGCGCCATTCCGCTCATGGCCTTCGTGCTGACGTTTGCCGCCTTCGACTGGTTGATGAGCCTCGACCCGCTCTGGTTCTCGACCATCTTCGGCGTGTACTACTTCGCGGGCAGCATGCTCTGCACCTTCGCCATCCTGATCCTCCTCAGCGCCAAGGCGCGAGGTAAGGACCAGTTTGGAGCCTACGTGACCCCCGAGCACCTCCATAACCTGGGCAAGCTGCTCTTCGCCTTCACTGCCTTTTGGGGGTATATCGCCTTCTCCCAGATGATGCTCATCTGGATGGCCGGGCTCCCGGAGGAAACGCCGTTCTACATCCTACGCATGAAGGCGCCGTGGATCGGAATAGGCTTGTTCCTGGTGCTGGGGCACTTTCTCTTGCCCTTCTTCATCCTACTGTCTCGCTCGCGCAAGCGAAGTCCAAGTCGTCTCGCGCCGATGGCAGCTTGGGCTCTCATCGTCCACTTCGTGGATCTCTACTGGCTGATCTTCCCCAACCTGAGTGAAGAGCAGGCCACGATTCACTGGTCCCTGTTCACGGCCTTCTTCGGTGTGGGTGGCCTCGCTGTGGCGTTCGCCATTTGGCGCATTCGCGGCCACTACACCGTGCCCGTCAAGGATCCGTTCCTGAACGTTTCGTTGAGGTACCGGCAACCATGAGTGACTCTCGAAATCCTACCGTGCATCACGAGCCCACCGTGGAAGACGCCTCTGCGGGCGTCAACACGAAGCTCATTCTCTCGGTTGGCATCACATCGCTGGTCGTATTCGGGCTTTCAGCCGTGGTGGCTTATCTCATCTTGTCGCACGACGAGAAGCAGATGGCTGCCGAAGGAATGCCGAATCCAACTCCCCTGCTCGGCCAGAAGGAAATTGGCATCGTCGACTTCGTCGAATACGACGGAGACGATCGTTTGCCGACCTGGAAGGCGCAGGTTGCCAAACGGCTGTCGGGATACAGCTGGGCAGACCGCGCGCAGGGACGCGTACAGCTGCCCATCGACGTAGGGATGCGGAAAGCGATCGCAGAAGCGAATGCAGGTGTCGCCGTAGGCCAGGCCAACGCCGCCGTGCCTCATGAACCGTCTGTGCCACGCCTCACGATCCAGCAGGTGATGGCGAACCCCGAACTGATACCGCCGCCCGCCAAGGCCACTCCGGAAGCTCCGGGCGGTGCTGCGCCTGTCGTGACTCCCTCAGCCAAGCCGACGCCCGCGCCTCAGGGAGGACTCACTCAGTGACGGCCCTGGCGACACATAGACGCCTCCGGGCGTTCGCTCGCCCTCTGCTCTCTGCCCTCCTGGCTGTGGTTGGGATCTCGTTCCCGGTTGCCGTGTTTGCCAGCGGCTACAACGGCCACTACCGCTCGGTGCCCGTGATCGGGGGGGGAGAGGGTAACGTCAAGTCGCAGGACATCGAGCCCATCGAAAACCTGGGGCAGACCGTGCCGCCCGACCTTTCCTTCTTGGACGGGAACGGCAAACCGGTTCGGATTGGGGACCTCCTGGGTCACGGAAAACCGATTCTGGTTACGCTCGGCTACTTCCGATGTCCGATGCTCTGCAACCTTGTTCACGAGGGATTGGGCAAGGGTCTGAAGAAGGCGGGCCTATCGCTGGGGCGGGACTTTTTGGGACTCGCTGTGAGCATCGACCCGAGCGACGACCCCAAGTCTGCGAACACCAACCAGGGCCGCCTTTTGCGTCACCTGGGAGAATCTCGAACCTCTGATTGGCCCTTCGTCCTCACGCCCAAGGGTGAGACAGCGCCGGACGGCAGCTCTGGGCCGGCTCGGAAGTTGGCCGATAGCGTCGGCTTCCGTTACATCTACGATGAGGAGTCGAAGCAATTTGCGCATGCGGCGGTGGCGTTCGTGCTCACGCCGGAAGGGAAGATCTCCCGCTATCTCTACGGCGTCGACTTCGAGCCACGCGACCTCAGGTTCGCGCTGGTGGAGGCGAGCGGGGGCCGGGTGGGGACGACGCTCGATCGCGTGCTGCTGTCCTGCTTCAAATACGACCCAATGACCCATAAATATACCCCCTTTGCCTTCGGATTCGTCCGGATCGGCGCCTTCCTGAGCTTCGCCGCGTTGGCGAGCTTGCTGGCCGTTCTGTGGCGGAGAGAGCTTCAGCTGCGCCGCCAGCGGAGGACCGCATGATCGAGTTTTTCAATGAGCTGATGCGGCGCCTGCTGTGGCTGCCGGAACAGGCATCCACGTTCGCGACCCGCGTCGATACCCTGCACTACGTGGTCATCTTGATCACCTTCATCGCCTCGTTCGGCGTGGGGGCGGTTGCGGTGTACTTCTTCTTCAGGTTCAGAGAGAAGAAGGCCATGGCTTCGACCCCCGTGGTCGAGCCAAGCGGGAAGTTCGAGGCAGTGGTGATATCGATACCGCTGCTCATTTTCCTGGCATGGGCCTTCGTGGGCTATCGAGACTTCGTCTGGCTGCAGACGGCGCCTCCGAACACAATGGACGTATACGTCGTGGGTAAAAAGTGGATGTGGCACTTTGCGCATCCCGACGGCCCGAACGAGAACGCCGTGCTGCACGTTCCGGCGAACCGGCCCGTGCGTCTGCTCATGACGAGCCGAGACGTCATCCACTCGTTCTTCGTGCCCGAGTTCCGCGTTAAACAGGACGTGGTTCCGGGGCGATACAGTGAGACCTGGTTCGAGGCGAAGAAGCCGGGCCGATACAACATCTTCTGTACGGAGTACTGCGGAACCTGGCACTCGCAGATGATCGGCGAGGTGGTCGTTCTCGAACCTTCGGCTTACGACGCCTGGCTCGACCGGCAGCGCGTGGGGCTCGAGGATCGGCAGGACGCCAGCAGCTCGGAGGGCTCGAGCACGGAGTTCCGCGGCGACCTCATCTCGTACGGACATCGCGTTGCGGCGGCTCAAGGCTGCTTCAAGTGTCACACGATCGACGGCACTCAACACATCGGACCGACCTGGGTCGACCTCTACAAGAGGAAAACGGAACTCGCCAACGGGGAAACCCTGGTGGCTGACGAGGGGTACCTCACGGAATCGATGATGGATCCCTACCGGAAGATGGTGAAGGGGTACGCGGAGGTCATGCCCTCATACCGCGGCAAGCTCTCGGCTCCCGAGACTGCGGCCCTGGTTGAATACATCAAGTCTCTTCGGTCTGATCGGCTGGAGAACCTGAAGGCTAAGGAGCCTGCTTATGGCCCACTCGAACGCTAATCACGCTGTCGCCGAGGAAGCTCCCGGCGAGGAACTCAAACTGCCCGCGGTCTCCTTCTGGAACGCGGACCTCGGAATCAAGTCCTGGCTCTTGAGCCTGGACCACAAACGCATCGGCATCATGTACATGGTGCTGACCCTGGTGGGCTTCCTGCTGGGTGGCATTTTGGCCATGGCCCTGCGCATCGAGCACCTGACGCCCGATGAGACCATCATGGGCCCGAACACCTACAACCGGGTGTTCACCTTGCACGGCGTGGTCATGATCTTCCTTTTCATGATTCCCGCCATACCCGCCATCTTCGGCAACTTCTTCCTGCCGCTGATGTTGGGCGCAAAGGACGTGGCGTTCCCGCGCCTGAACCTGATGTCCATCTATGTCTACGGCGCTGGCGCTTTGCTCATGGTCTGGAGCATGGTGGCAGGTGGCGTGGACTCGGGGTGGACCTTTTACGCTCCGTACAGCCTCAGTACGCCGGCCTCGCTGGCCCCGGCACTGTTCGGCGTCTTCATCATCGGGTTCTCCTCGATCCTGACGGGACTCAACTTCATCGTCACCATCCACACCATGCGCCCTAAGGGGATGACTTGGATGCGGATGCCGCTCTTCGTGTGGGGAACGTACGCGACCAGCATCATCCAGGTGCTGGCGACCCCCGTGGTGGGCCTGACCGCAGTGCTCACGGCGATCGAGCGCCTCTTCGGCTTCGGTTTCTTCGACCCGAGCAAGGGCGGCGACCCGGTTCTATTCCAGCACCTGTTCTGGTTCTACAGCCACCCCGCGGTCTACATCATGGTGCTGCCCGGCATGGGTGTCATCAGTGAGGTCGTCTCGGTCTTCTCGCGCAAGAACGTGTTCGGCTACAAGATGGTCGCTTACTCGTCCCTGGGAATCGCCTTCGTGGGCTTCTTCGCCTGGGGTCACCACATGTTCGTGACGGGGCAGTCGAAGTTTGACGCCGGTGCGTTCGCCATCATCTCGATGCTGGTGGGTGTGTTTACCGCGATCAAGGTATTCAACTGGGTGGGTACGATGTACCGCGGCTCGATCGCTGTGCGGGCGCCCTTCGTCTACGTGTGTGGCTTCCTGTTCTTCGTCGTCTTCGGTGGCATGACGGGGGTCGCAATCTCGTCGGTGTCTCTCGACGTGCACTGGCACGATACCTACTTCGTGGTCGCGCACTTCCACTTCATCATGGTGGGCGCGACGCTGATGGGCTTCTTGGCCGCGCTGCACTACTGGTTCCCGAAGATGTTCGGCCGCATGTATCACGAAGGCTGGGCGATGCTCTCCGCGGGCCTCATCATCCTCGGCTTCAACGCCTCCTTCATCCCGCAGTTTCTGTTGGGAAACATGGGGCAGCCACGTCGCTACTACATGTACTCGCCCGAGGCACAGGGGCTGAACGTGGCTTCCACGGCAGGGTCGAGCCTTCTGGCGTTCGGCTTCCTGCTGATCCTGATCTACCTGGTCTACGCCATCAAGTACGGCAAGGTGGCCGGCGATAACCCTTGGGGTGCTTCTGGCCTCGAGTGGAAGACGCCTTCTCCGCCACCCAAGCACAACTTCGACTCGACCCCTGTCGTGGACGAGGATCCTTACACGTACCGCCAGAAAGGCGAGGAGGTGGAGCATGTCGTCGTCTGAGGCACACTCCCACAATCCGTATCTCGCGCATCACTTCGAGACCATCGAACAACAGAGCTACGCTGCCCGGCTGGGCATGTGGCTCTTCCTGGCCACGGAAGTCCTGCTCTTCGGCGGGCTTTTCCTGGGCTACACGGTATACCGCTGGCTTTACCCGGAGACCTACCAGGCTTGCGCTGATCTTCTCAGCATCCCGATGGGCGCCACCAACACCGTGGTGCTCATCACGAGCAGCTTCACGGCGGCGCTGGGTTACCACGCGATCAAGGTGGACCAGGTCAAGAAGGGCGTGGCTCTTCTGTGGGTGACGATCGTGCTGGCGGGGGCGTTCCTCGTCATCAAGTACTTCGAGTACGCCCACAAGTTCCACGAGGGGACGCTGCCCGGCAAATGGTACACGTTCGAGGGGCTTCAGGCTCCGGGAGCGAACATCTTCTTCGCTGTGTACTTCCTGGCGACGGGCCTCCACGGCTTCCACGTCGTGGTGGGCATGACGATTCTCGCAATCCTGGCCGTGCGTGCGCAGCAGGGGCGTTACCATGCGAAGAATTACGTCGGCGTGGAGTTGGGTGTTCTCTACTGGCACCTCGTCGACCTGGTGTGGATTTTCCTTTTCCCGCTGCTTTACCTCATCTGAAGGCGGAGTGACGTAACGTGTCCAACGCGAATCAAACGGCTCAACACGCAGGTCATGACGACCACGGCATTGGCGGCTACGTCAAGGTGTTCGTGGCGCTGTTGGTCTTGACGGGGGTGACGGTGTGGACGGCCAAGATGGATTTCGGGGCCTTCAACATCGTGGTGGCGATGGTGGTGGCCACGATCAAGGCCACCCTGGTGGTGCTCTTCTTCATGCACCTGTGGGACGAAGGCCCGGTGAACCGGCTCATCTTCGTCGTGTCGATTCTCTTTGTGGGGGTCATGATGGCATTTACTTTCGGGGACCTCATGTTCCGAAACACGGGAATGCTTCCTAACGGCGGACCGCAGAAGCCGGGAACGGTCATCATCAAGAGCGCAGCAGGCGAGGGTTCAGCTCACCACTGAACGGTCGCACTGACTACGGCGTGGTTACGGGCTTCCCCTGACCGGCGCTCAAAAAGGCCCCAAGGCGCTGCCAAGGGGCCTTTTCTGCGTTCGATGGTCTGCCGTAAGGGCCAACAAACGAACGCGGGTCGCTGGAACCTCTCCGGATACCACGAAGGAATGAGAGGCACGAGAACGAGGCACAGTCGGTGAAGGGACACTGGGGAGCCCGAGAGAAGGGGAAAGGGGCTGTCCGCGACCGAGCGGACGGGTATGTGAGCTGCCTTCTGATGAGTCGCTCAGGGAAGGCACCCATCCGTTGGCAGCTCCAGGGTCCCAGCCACCCTTGGCCGCGGTGTCCCCGGGCAAGGCCCAAAGGCTTGTGAATAGGGGCGCGTTCATCCGCGCCCCTACGTCGCGATTAGAATTGAATGCCGAGGAACCCGCGTATCACTTGTGCACTGGAGGCATCCTCCAGGGTGCCGCGGGGCCAGGGTTGGTCATTCTCATTGGACGGTCGGTTCAAAGCCGCAAACGGCCAGAGCACGGCCCACGTAAGCCCTGCGAAAAAACGATCGGCGGGGTTCCGGTAGGTCAGGCCCACGTTCATCTCCAGGCCCAGGTTCCGTGCGTCGCCCGGTGTTCCCAAACGAACGGCCGCCGCGCTGTAGATGACCGAGGCAGTGAGTCCGAGTTGCCTTTGTTCGGCGATCGTGAGCCAGTAGGCAATCTGGGGCTTGACGTAGATGGCGTTCGTCACGGTCCCGAAAATGCGGCGGAACAGGATCTGGTCGACGTGGTAGTCGGGGGAGAAATGGAAGTTGGTGAGGTTGTTGTCCCCCGCCTGTTGCTGGACCTGACGCCATCGGTAGTTAAGATAAGTATTGTTGCCGTTCCCCAGCTGGGGTTCAGCGCGGTCGCCGCTGGCGCCACCCGTTTCGAGGCCCAGGTAGAGGGCGTTTTTGAAGAGCGCCAGGTCGCTGGCGAACACCCATCCCAGTTGTTGGATGGAGAGCGAGCGATTGTCGACGTTCAGGTCCCCGGGGTTTCCGATCTTGCCCAGCATGGCGTCAGCCTCGAACTCTACGGTCAACGCGCGCCAGCCCAGCTTGAACCAGACGCTGGGGATGAAGACGTACGCGTTTACGTTTTGTACGTAGACCTCCGGCCGCGACAGTTCGCCGGGGCTAAAGGCCTGCCCATCGGTGGGCGTCTCGGGGTTGGCTGCCGTGTCGGTTTCGAGCGGGCGGCTGGCGCCGCTGTTGTTGCGGTACACGAGCTGGGCCGCGTAGTTGAGCGCCAGCTCGCCGCGGGCGGCTTTGAAGCGGAAGCGTTCGGGGTCGTCGCGGCGGGAAAGAGCCGCCATGAGCTGAAACACGTCGTCTTTTTGGGAGAGGTCGAAGGGCGTACCGAAGGGATCTTGCACGCCGAGGGTGCTCATGTTGGACGTGTGGCCCTGAGCGCCGTAGTCCCAGGCCACGGCCACTTCGTGTCCCCACAGCATCGACAGCGCCATGACGCGATCGACGGTGGTACCGATGTCACAGTCGAGACAGTTTCCGTTGTTGAACATCAACCCCCGCCCAAAGTGCCAGGGCATACGGCCGAAACGGATGCTGCCGAATTCGCTGTCAATCTCTCCCCAGGCCCGCTTGGCCTGCACGCTCGAACCCCAGCCGTTGCGGCCCACGTCGGGCGGGTATTGCGTGTTGTACAGAACGGGGAGGGGTGCGGCGCCCGTGCCCTGAGCCAGCCGATTCGTCTGCACCAGAGAATCGGGGGTGGAGCCGGCGATGGTGTTGTCGAGCACGTCGATCTGCGCCATCACGCGGACCTGATCGCTTACGTTGACCGTGGGTTCGAGACGAAGCCGCAGGTTCGCGGAACCCAAGGTCTTCGTGCCGCACTTGCCGGCCACGAGGCCGCACTCGAGCGGCGTCGGGAAGGGCGGGGTACCATCGGGCTCTGCTTGCCCGTCAGGCACGACATATCCCTGGCCGAGGTGCAGCTGATGCAACCAATCCGTGCGGAAGCGGAAGTAGCCATCCAACTCGACGAGCTGGGTGCGGCGGCGTTCCGCTTCGAGCATCGGCGCCAGGGGCGCGAGCTCGTCGTCGTCGCGGTCCGCATCAGGGGCAGCCTCGGCCGGACCTTCGGGGCGCCCGTCGTCGCCCCCACCCCCGGTACCGGGGCGATGGCCCTGTGGCATGCCCGGCATCATGCCCGGGCCACCGTACTGGGCCAGCGCCTCCCCGGCGGAAAGGGCGGCCACGGCAAACCCGAGCGCGAACCTCACGGGCAAAGCACCGAAAGCGCGGCCCGCAAAAGGCATCCGGCGAGGGCGGGCCGGTGTGGGGGAATCCGAAAACGTCACGATGAGGTGTCTCCTGAGTCGCATTGGCAAAGCTCGAACAAAACCCCGCCTGTCGCGCGGGGGTGAAGAAAGGCCACGAGGTGACCGTGGGCGCCCACACGGGGGCGTTCGTCGATGAGGGCCACGCCGGCGGCCTTGAGGTGAACCAGGGTGTCAGCCAGGTTTTCCACCTCGAGGGAGACGTGGTGAAGTCCGGGGCCGCGGCGATCGAGAAAGCGGCCGAGCGAGGCGTTTCCGGCAGGGGCGATGAGTTCGATCGCGGTCTCGCCCTCCTCGCTGTGCAGGAAGCACGTGTCAGTCTCCTGCTCGGCCACGTGCTCGTCGGAGCTTGCCCGCAGGCCGAGAAGCGCAAGCGCGGTGCGGCCTTCGGCGAGCTGCGGAACGGCGATGGAGACGTGGTTGATCCGCTTGACTTTGATCATGGCGGCGAGGGCCGGAAGGTGTGCGGACCTTAGCACGCAGACCCGCAGGCGGCGCAGGATGACATATGATGGAGCCCGTGACTACGCACGGCGTTCGCGGCCTCTGCGGCCAGTTGTTTTCCGTGGGCTTCGAGGGCACGACACCCCCGGCGTCGCTCATGGCGCGCGTGGCGGCTCGAGAGGTGGGCGCGGTGATGCTCTTCCGCCCGAACGTGGTCTCGCCCGAGCAGGTGGCGGCCCTGGTGGGGCGCTTGCGGCGTGGGGTCAAGGAAGGGCCCCCGTTGGTGGTATCGGTGGACCAGGAGGGGGGGCGGGTGCAACGCCTCCGCGCGCCGCTCACCGAATGGCCCCCGATGCAGGTGGTCGGGGCCGAGCCCGATCGGGCGCGCATCGAGACGCTCGGACGGTTCGTGGGGGAAGAGCTCGCGGCGCTGGGCATCGGCTGGAACCTGGCCCCTGTGCTCGACGTGCATACGAATCCCCAAAACCCCGTCATCGGCGACCGCGCCTTCGCGACGACGCCCGAGGGTGTGATCGAGGCCGCGCTGGCGTTCTGGCGGGGCCTGCGCAAAGCGGGGGTGGCCGGGTGTGGCAAGCACTTCCCGGGTCACGGGGACACGGATGTCGATTCACACCTGGATCTGCCCGTGGTCACGCACGACGAGGCGCGCCTGCGTGCCGTCGAGCTTTTCCCCTTCGCCGCCGCGATAGCCGCCGGGTGCGAAGCGCTGATGACGGCACACGTGGTGTACCCAGCCTTCGATGCCGAGCGTCCGGCCACCTTGTCGAAGCGCATTGCCACCGACCTGTTACGGCGCGAACTCGGGTTTACGGGGCTTCTGGTCTCCGATGATCTGCAGATGAAGGCCGTGGCCGATCGTTTCGGTACGGAGGAGTTGATCGTGGAGTCCTTGAACGCCGGCGTGGACCACTTTCTCATGCGCGGCCCCGAGTCCCGGCAGGTGGAGGCCTACGAGGCTCTGGTGCGTGCGGCTGAGGCTTCGAGCCAGGTGCGCGCGCGTGTGGAGGAGGCGGCGGGGCGCGTGCAGGTGTTCAAACGAACTGTATCTGTCGATCTGCCCCTGCCGGGCGCGTTGCTGCCGTCCGTCGTGGGTACGCCCGCCCACAAGGCCCTGGCCGGCGCCTTCGCCAAACGGGCCGAGGGCTGAGCCCCCGGGCCGTGCGAAGCGTCTAGGCCACGGTCCAGGAGCCCGCGTCGATGAGCTGCTGGAGGGACTTTTTGTTGCCCTGCGAAGCGGCTTCGACCTGCTCGTTCATCATCACGTCGTAGCTCGGGCGGTCCACGGCGCGGAACACGCCGACGGGAACCGGGAAGGCGGGGTGCTTGAGGCGGCTCACCACGAGCGAGACCATTTCGTTGGTTTCGTCGTGCCGAAGCAGTTTGTCTTCGCCTTCCGTGGTGACGTCCACGATGCGCGGGGTGAGGCTGCCGTCGAGCGCGATGCCCCGGCCCCCGTTTGGACCGAAGCGCAAAGGTTTGCCGTGCTCGAGCACGAGTTCGTTGTCTTCCTTCTGAGACTTGTCCGTGAGGAAATCGAAGGCGGCGTCGTTGAAGATCGGGCAGTTCTGGTAGATCTCGACGAAGGCCGAGCCTTTGTGCGCAGCGGCCCGCTTTAGCGTGGCCTCGATGTGCTTGACGTTCGTGTCCACGGTGCGGGCCACGAACGTAGCGCCAGCGCCCAGGGCCACACTGACCGGATCGAGCGGATAGTCCACCGAGCCGAGCGGGGTCGATTTTGCCTTCTTGCCAAGCGGCGACGTGGGGCTGTATTGGCCCTTGGTCAAGCCGTAGATCTGGTTGTTGAACAAAAGAATCTTCACGTCGACGTTGCGTCGCAGGACGTGGAGCAGGTGATTGCCGCCGATGGAAAGTCCATCGCCGTCGCCTGTGACCAGCCACACGCTCAGGTCCGGGCGCACGGCCTTGATCCCGGTGGCCACGGCGGGCGCACGCCCGTGGATGCTGTGGATGCCGTACGTGTTCATGTAGTACGGGAACCGGCTCGAGCAGCCGATGCCGCTCACGAAGACGAAATTCTCTTTCGGGATGCCCAGGGTGGGCATGAGCTTCTGCACCTGGGCCAAGATCGAGTAATCACCGCACCCCGGGCACCAACGCACGTCCTGGTCGGACGTGAAGTCCTGCTTGGTCTGGCCCGCGGGATCGGTATGCTCGACGACGGGGTAGGCGCTTTGCGTGGGCATTAGTTCGTTTCCAGGAGCTGGATGATGGCCTTGGCGATGTCGTTCTCGCGGAACGGCAGGCCCTGGATCTTCGTGTGACTATGGATCGTGGTCTCGGGGAAGCGCGCGCGCAAGATCATCGCGAGCTGCCCGAGGTTGAGCTCGGGAACCATGACGCGCCTGAAGCGCTTCATGATGTGCTCGAGGTCCTTCGGCAGCGGATTGATGTGCTGCAGCTGCACGTGCCCGATCTTCAAGTTACGGGCGGCGACCTTGTGAATGCCGCCGGAGATCGAACCGTAGGTCGAGCCCCAGCCGAGCACCAGAAGGTCGCCTTCCTGGGCGCCTTCGACCACGGTGGGCGGCAGGCTGTCTGCCACCCGGGCGACCTTTTCGGCACGCAGGCGGCACATGGCCTCGTGGTTGGCGCCATCGTAGCTGATGTTCCCGGTGCCGTTGTCCTTCTCGAGGCCACCCACACGGTGCTCGAGGCCGGGGGTCCCTGGGATCGCCCAGGGGCGGGCGAGGCTGGCGTCCCGCAGGTAGGGTTTGAAGCCTTCGGTGTCCGTCCGGAAGGAGACGGGAAAGCGCGGCATCGCGTCGATGTTGGGTACGGGCCAGGGTTCGGCGCCGTTGGCGAGATAGCCGTCGGTGAGCAGGACCACGGGCGTCATGTACGTGACAGCGATGCGGGCCGCTTCGATGGCGGCGTGGAAGCAGTCGCCCGGTGTGCGGGCGGCGAGCACGGGCAAGGGGGATTCACCGTTGCGCCCGAACATGGCCTGCATGAGGTCGGCTTGCTCCGTTTTCGTGGGCATGCCCGTGGAGGGCCCTGCCCGTTGCACGTTGATCACCACCATGGGCAGCTCGGTCATGACGGCGAGGCCCATGGCCTCGGCCTTGAGCGCCATGCCAGGGCCGCTGGTGGTGGTGGCTGCCAGCGCGCCCGCGTAGGCCGCGCCCAGACAGGCACAGACCGCGGCGATCTCGTCTTCGGCCTGGAACGTGCGCACGCCGAGGGCCTTCATGTTCGAGAGCATGTGGAGCACGTCGCTCGCGGGCGTGATGGGGTACGACCCCAGAAAGAGGTTCAACCCCGAAAGTTCGGAGCCGGCCATGAGGCCGAGCGCGAGCGCTTCGTTGCCCGAGATGTTGCGGTATTTGCCCGGGGTGATCGCCGCTTTGCGCACCTCGTAGGCGTGATCGAACATCTCGGTGGTCTCGCCGTAGTTGTAGCCGGCCCGTAGTGCTGCGAGGTTGGCTTGACCCAGGACTTTGTCGCCAAACTTGCGCTCGATCCATTGCACGGTGGCGTCCATGCTGCGGCTGTACAGCCAGTAGATCAGGCCGAGCGCGAAGAAGTTTTTGCACCGGGTGGCTGCGCGGTGGTCGAGCTTGAACGCGCGCACGGAGGCCAAGGTAAGCGCCGTGACGTCGACCTTGAACAGGCGGTAGGCCGAGACCACGGCCGTGTCGAGGGGGTTCTCTCTATATCCCGCACGTTCCAGATTCTTGGCGTTGAACGCCTCGCTGTTGGCGATGAGAATGCCCCCCTCTTTCAGATCCTTCAAATTGCGCGCGAGGGCGGCGGGGTTCATCGCCACGAGCACGTCGAGCAGGTCACCGGCGGTGAACACTGGGTTGCTCGAGAAGTTGATCTGAAATCCGGATACGCCCGCGAGGCTTCCGGCGGGTGCGCGGATCTCGGCCGGAAAATCTGGCAGCGTGGCCAGGTCGTTGCCGGCGAGGGCCGTGGTGGACGTAAATTGCGTTCCCACGAGCTGCATGCCGTCGCCCGAATCGCCAGCGAAGCGAATGGCGACGGACTCGACCTGCTCGGGGGCTTTGCCGGGGGAGGATGTGCCCATGGGGGGTAGGAAAGCGCGTTCTTAGCGCAAGCGTGTTTACGCCGCAACAACGCTGGCGAAACGTCGGCTCGCGAGGACTTCAGGGGCTCGGGGGCGAAAGGTGTGCCGGGCCGCGGCGGCGAAACGTCACGAGTGACTCGGCCGCAAGCAGCAAGATGATCGCCATGGCCAATGCATGCCACAGCGGCACCTTGTGCAGAGGCCGCGCGCCCTCGCTCTCCGCCGCCCCGCCCGTGAGCGGTTTGGGGTCTCGCCGGGTGGGATTCGATTCAGCCGTGTCGAGGTTCACCACGAAGATACGGTTGGGGTCTTCGAGCCGGGCCTCGTCGGCCCCGGTCCCCACACGCACGTGGTAGACGCCCGGCTGCAGGGTTTCGGTGAAGCGCACGCTCCGTCCGCTTGGCTGGTTGCGTCGGTGAGCGACCCACGTGCTGCCGTTCGGCTTTCTCACCTCGAGTGACTCTTCGGCGCCCTGATAGCTGAGCGTCTGGGCTTGCCCCACCAGCAGATCGGCGCCGTTCACCCCTTCGGGTGCGCCGGCCAGACGGCGTGTGGCCTCGATCATGAGGGGCAAAAACCCAGGCCGAATGGCGAGGTCGGCCCACTCCCGGTCGATCGTGGTGGCCAGCAGCATGACCCGTCCGGGAGGACCGCGGCGGCTGCCTGCGGGCACCACGCGCTCGACGAGAGCTGGGGCGCCGCTTTCGAAACGGAGGACCACGTGGCGGTTGTCGTCGGGCACGGGTTCGAGCAGCGTGTATTTGTAGAACCGCGCGGACGCGAGGCCGTCCTCGCCTGTCGTGAATTGCGCCAACAGGGGGTGCCGGCGGTCGAGGGGCGCAAGGCGTTCGGCGGGGCGGTTGTCGACGAGCTCCCCCGCGGGGGCCTGGTCCTGAGTGGCCGCGGTGCGGATGAGGCCCACGGGCTGCGGTAGAAGCCCCCCGAGGCGGCTGTTCCACACGTCGGCGTTGACGTGGGCTCCCGTCGAAAAGAACACACCGCCGCCCTTGCTGACGAAGCTTGCCAAACGTTGCGCCAGGGCCTCCGAAGGCTCGCCCACGTTGGCCACGAAGACCACGCCAAAGTTCGCCAGATCCAGCTCGGCGGCTTCGTCTGGCAGCACACTGGTGACCGAGACGCCCGCGCCCGCGCTTTGCAGCGCGCTTTCCAGGAAAAAGCCCTCGTCCTCGTTGCGCACGGTGCGGGCGTCGCCGTTGATGAACAAAACCCGCAGCGCTTGCAGCATGGCCAAGGAGGCGTAGCGGCGATCGTCGAGCGGGAAGTCGTCTTCCTCGACGCTCACCTCCACCTCGTGCAGTCCCGAAGCCGCTTCCCCGAGCGTGTGCACGAAGCGCTTGCGGACCTGGCCGCCGGCAGGCAATTCGGCCGTGCCCTTGGCCACCACGGTTCCGTCCAGCTTCAGGGTGAGGTTGATGGTCTCTGCGGTTTCGTGCCCCCAGTCGGCCACGGTTGCGGTGATCGCGACGGCGGTGGGGCCCCCTTCGGCCAGGGGTTCGGCCTCGAGGTCCACCACAGCCCGGTTCTTCCAAGATGCGCCCTTGGTCACGTCCAAAACGGCAAGCTCGGGCGCCCCTTCGCCACCGTGCAACGCGCCTTCGCCCCAACCTGCTGCCTGAGCGTCCGTGAGCACGTAAATGCGGCGTTCTTCATGCGAGGCGCTGGTCAGGATGGTGGCCGCGCGCCGGACGGCGCCCGAGAAGTCCGCCACGCGGGCCGTGGGTTTCGCCTGCTCGAGGGCCTCGCTCACGCGCGACTTCTCCATCGTGAGCTCGGCGATGGGGGCGTGATTGCCTTCCGAGGCCAGCACCACGGCCAAAGCGGAGCCCGTGGTCATCTGGCGGGTGATGGCCAGGGCGCGATCCCGAGCCAGCGCGAAGGGCGTGCTGCGGCCCACCCGCCGCTGCATCGACGCCGAGTCGTCGAGGACCAAGACCGCGCTTTGAGGCGCCAGCGCGAGCGCGGGGGCGTCGGTGGCTCGTTCAACGAAGGGACGCGCGAACACGAGCGGCAAGGCGGCGGCGACCCCCGTGCGTAGGATGAGGAGCAAGAGCTCACGCAACCGGTGGCGGGCGCGCACGCGCCGCTCGGCCGCCATCAAGAGCTCCATGGCGGCAAACGGCTGAGGACGCGGCGGTCGACGGCCGAGGCGGTGGATGAGGTAAGGCACCACGGCGGCGACGAGGCCCAGAAGCAAGGAAGGCGCGAGCAGTCCCATGACGTCTTCTTCGCCTCACCGCAACAGGGTGGCCGGGGTGCGCATGCGCTTCATCGCAGGCTCCAGGTGTGCCATTGTCAACCTTTGCGGCGCCGCCCACCGATGAAGGTTCGCAGCACCTGGGCGGGCGCCTCCTGCGTGGTGACCAGGCGGTACTCGATGCCTGCTTGAAGACAAGTTTGTCGCCAGCGTGCACGAAACGCTTCCGACTCGCGGCGAAAGGAGGCGCCGAGCTCGTTGGCGTCCACTACCACGTTGCGCGTGTCGCCGGGCTCCATCGCCAAAAACTGCGTGAGGTCATCGAAAGGCAGATCGATTTCGTCGGGGTCGAGCACGTGGAACAAGACCACGTCATGTCCGCGCAACGCCAGCTGGGCGAGTGCTTCGGCCGCCGGGCCCACGGCTGACTCGCGGGTGCGGGGGGCCGTCTCGCGGGCCTCGGCGTCGAGCAGATCGGAGAACACCACCACCAAGCTACGCCTTTGCGCGAGATCGGCGACACGCTCGAGCGCACTGGCGAGCTGGGTCTCGCCTGCGGGCGTAACGTCCTCGAGCACGCCCAAAAGTTCTCGCACGTGGCCGCCCCGGCTGCTGGGCGGCAGGTAGCGGCGCAGGTGCCCGTCGTACACCATGAGCCCGGCGGGGTCGCCCTGGCGCGCGGTGAGGTAGGCGAGGGCGGCCGCCAGGTACCCTGCGTACGTGAGCTTCGACACGGGGCCCCGGCCGTAGCCCATCGAAGCCGAGGCGTCGAGCACCAGCAGGGTGCGCATCTCCGTCTCGTCTTCGTACTGCTTGACGTAGTAGCGATCCTGGCGCGCGACGACCTTCCAGTCGATGCGGCGGATCTCGTCTCCGGGGCTGTACTCCTTGTGCTCGGCGAACTCGATCGCCGCGCCCAGATTCGGATTGTGGTGAAGCCCTGCGAAGGCGCCCTCCACGATCACCCGGGCCCGCAGCGTCATCGACGACAGCCGCGCCAGTTCACCGGGATCAAGAGCGTTCACGCCCGCCATGGGAACGGGTTCGCTTCGGCCGTGCGTGCCTCATGCAGGCCGCACGACCTCCAGGAGCTGCCTGACCAGCTCGCCCGCCGTCATGCCATCGGCTTGGGCGTGGAAGTTGGGCACGAGCCGGTGAACCAGCACGGGCGTGGCCATCGCCCTCACGTCGTCGACCGAAGCCGCGTAGCGACCGTGAAGCACTGCCCGGGCCTTGGCTGCAAGGACCAAGTTCTGCGACGCCCGAGGCCCCGCGCCCCAAGACACGTAGCGAGACACGAAGGGAGGCGTGCCCTGCGAGCCGGGACGTGTGGCGCGGCTGAGCGCCACCGCGTGGCGCAGGACGTGGTCGGCGACAGGCACCCGCAACACCAGCTCTTGCAGCTCGATGATGTGCGCGGGAGACAGCAGTTTGGGCAGCGGCAACCGGCGCACGCCCGAAAGCTGCCCGGCGATGAGCACCTCCTCCTCTTCGGAGGGGTAACTCACGTCCACCTGGAACATGAACCGGTCGAGCTGGGCTTCGGGAAGGCTGTAGGTGCCCTCCTGCTCGATGGGGTTTTGCGTGGCGAAGACCAAAAACGGATCGGGCAGGTCGTACGTGGTGCCACCGGCCGACACGCGCCGCTCCTGCATCGCTTGCAACAGGGCGGCCTGGGTCTTGGGAGGGGTGCGGTTGATCTCGTCGGCCAAGATCACGTTCGCGAAGACAGGGCCCTTGAGGAAGCGGAACACGCGGCGCCCTGTGGTGCGGTCTTCCTCGAGCACATCGGAACCCGTGATGTCCGAAGGCATCAGATCGGGGGTGAACTGGATGCGGCCGAACGACAGGTCGAGCACCTCGGCCAGGGTCTGGATGAGGAGGGTCTTTGCGAGCCCCGGCACACCCACGAACAGGCAGTGACCCCGTGCGAACAAGGCGATGAGGAGATGATCGATCACGTCCTCTTGGCCCACGATGCGCTTGCCGATCTCCTGGAACAGGCGGCGTCGGCTTTCGGCGAGGTGGCGGGCCGCTTCCACGTCCGTAACGGCCCCGGGGCCGCCCGACGTGGGTGTGGCACGGCGCAGGGGGGGGACGGGCGTCCGTGGGGCGATGGCGGGCACGCCCCCCGGCACGACCGGACGGGCGAGCACGCCCCCTGTGGGGGGCCCTACGGGAGCGGCACCCGGCCCCGGCGGGCTCGTTCCAGGAGAAACTGCCACCGGCGAAGGGCCAATGGCTTTGTCAGCGTCCGACACGGGGTCGAGGATGCCACGCCGGGCTAGGCCCCGCAAAGCCGCGGGGCGCCCTCGCGCGCTTTCTTGCCGAATCCGTCACGACCTTTTGGTCGGTTCGGCTCTGCCGTCGGCTAGGGTCAGGGCGCCGGGCGCTTGGCGCCCATGTCGTTGCAGGCGCTTCCGGCGCGGTCGCGGCGCGCGGTCCACAGCTCGTCGCCGGTGGCCAGCTTGCCGTAGGCCGCAGCGAGGGCACAGTGCAGCTCGGGGTCGAACGGGTTGTTGGCGAGCGAGGCTTCGAGCGCCAGGCGCGCGGCCTCTGCGTCACCCTTTTTCAGCAGGGCCTGTCCAGCGATGAGATGAGGCCAGGGCAGTTCAGGGTAGAGCTTGCGGAGCTCTCCCAGCGCCTCGAGGGCCTTGTCCGGTTCGTTCAACGCGAGGTAGGTGCGGCCAAGCTTCACGGGAAAGAGCCAATGGCCGGGGCCTGCCAGCTTCGCGCCGCGGTCGTATTCCAGGGCCGCCGCGCGCGGCCGGTCGCGCAGCAAAAGCATGTTGCCAAGGCGCAGGTAGCGTTCCGCGCGATCCTTGCCGAGCTCGCCGAGGTCACCGAGCGCTTCGTCCTCGGACGGGGCCCGCTTGGCGGCAAGCGCGGCCTTCGTCCGAAAACTTCGGGTGACCGGGTCGAGATGGGGATAGGTCTTGAAGTTGCGGCTCTTCATGTAGGCCCGCCACCTCTTGTCGAATTTCGCCCAAGGCAACCCCAAGGCGTTGGCCACGGCGTCACGGGCGTCGGTGCCCCGGCCCACCGCCTCCACCGCGTTGCGGACGGCGGGCATGCCGCCTTCGTCGAACAGAAAGGCCACGGCTGTCGCGACCTCCGCAAAGGCCAGCGCGGCGTCTTCCGCGCGTGGCAACTTGGCCATCGACGGATGCATCGCCTCGAAGGTGATGAGTTTGTTGCTGGCCAGGGCCTTCGCCAAGAGGTGCTCGCTGCTGGGAGCCAGCGCCTCGCCGGGTGCGCGGCGCCAGCGGCTTTCGAGGAACTTGGCCAGTCCCTCTTGCAGCCACACGGGCGCCTGGTCGCGGGTGAGCGATGACACCGCGTAGTGCACGAGCTCGTGCGAGAGCGTGTCCATCCAGGGGTACCCGAAGCGCAGGGCGCGCGGGCTCGTCACCATGAGGCGTGCCCACTTGCAAAGTGCGATCGTGCCGGTGCGCTCCACCTCGGCTTCGGAAAGCGGTGACACCGCCGCGAGATCTGCCGCACCCCTGTAGATGTCGACCGTCACCGGATGGACGGGGACGAAACCCAGATCGGTCTCGAGCTGGGCGGCGGCGCTTTCGAGCGTCTCGAGCGCGTAGGCAGCGATCAGCTCGTCCTCGGGGGGAAAGCGCAGGCGGAAGTGCTTCGAGCGCTTCTCCAGGTGCCCGTCCACAGCGTCCCGCGCGGCTTTCGCCAGGGCGTACAGGCCCTCCAGGTTACGGTTTTCGGGGTGTGCCGTTCGGGCAGAGTGTAGCTTGCTCGTGGCGGCGTCGTAGTCGCCTTTGAGGAAGCTTTGATAGCCTTGCAGGTACGACACCTCGGCGGCCCCGGGCAAGGTGGTGGCCAGGGCGGCGAGGGCCTGATCGGCCTCGGCGAACTGCCAGGCATCGTAGAGCGCCTCGATGTGCGCGCCCGCGGCCGAGAGCAGAGGCGGCGCTGGGGGCCCGGGCAGGGTGGATTGCAAGGGCGCGGGCGCCGACGCCCCCCACAGGGCCGCCAAGGTGAGCGCTACCAAGATCATTTCACCAGCTCCTCGTAGTAGCGACGAACGGCGTCACGGAAGGGCTCCGGCCCCTTTTCCTTCATCGCTTCCATCAGCTCTTGGCGCCACGCTTTCGGGGCCTTCGAATCGTCGGCGCCCGGGATGCGGACCGGCTCTTGGCTGCGCGAGCCGCGGGCCATCTTTTCGCCTTTGAGCCCGTCTCGAAGCTGGGCCAACCGGTCCGCCGCGGCTTTTTCGTTCGCTTCCGCCTCCGCGGCGTTGCCCCTTTGCAGATCGCCGAGGGCCTTCTGCATCTGGCCAGCCACGTCCTCGAGTCCCTTCGCGGCGTCAGAGAGACCCGGGGTGCCGCCCCCCTCTTGTGCCTCGGCGGCCAAGGCGCGCGTTCGTTCGGCGATGGCCCTCTGGCGCTCTCCCATTTGTTCGGCGCGTTGTCGCTGTGCGGGCGAGGCCACCTGACCGCCGGCTGGCGTGAGCTGTGCGAGCTCGTTCGTGATCTCTTGCGCTAGCTGCTGGGCCCCGGTCATGCGCTCGGCAAAGCGGGCGATGGTGCCCCCGGGCTGCTCCTTCGCGGCCCGGGCCTGGGCCTGACGGGCCAACGGATTCAGCGCCTGGCTCAGATCGTCCATCTCCTTGTGGGCCTGCACCACGTCCTCCTGCGAGAGCAGTTGTTTGGCGCTCGTGGCTCTCGCCTGGGCCTGGGCCTGGTTCTCGGCGGCTTGCTCGCCGAGCCGCCGGGGCACGGGCTGGCGAAGCTCGCTTCGCAGCCGTTCGAGTTTGTCGTTCAGGGCTTGCATGCGCGCGGCAACTTCCTTGCGCTGCCGATCCTGCATCGCCTGTTGCAGCTCCTTGGCCAACTCGCCCGTATCTGCCGCGAGCTGCCGCTCGTCGCCCTCGAGCTCGGCCATCTTCTTCGTGAGCTCGGCCTGCGCACGGCTTTCCTTCGGGAAGCGATCCCCGGTGAAGTCGTCGGCGTTCTGTGAAAGCATCTGCTTGAGCGACTGGAGCGTATCTCCAAGCTCTGCGAGCGCCTGCGACAGCGACGCGGAGTCGCCCTTGTCGAGCAAGTCCTGCATGGTCTGCGCCTTGCTCATCGCCTCGCTCATGTCCGGCATGTTTTGCCACTCCGTGCCCACCTCGTTGCGGGCCTTGACGGCCTCGATCTTCTGGGCCATCTCCGCCATGCGGCGCTGGAGCGCCTGAATCTCTCGTTGTAGCTGCTCGCTTAGCGCCTCGTCTTTGGTGTTCTGGTAGCGTTCCAGTAGGTCTGCCAGACGCTCGTAGGCCTGCGTGAGCTGCTCGCCGAGCCCCGCCAGGTCTTCGAGCCGCTGGCGTCCGATGAGGTCGTCGAGCACCAACACCACGTCCTCCAGCGTGGCGACGTGGTCGGGGGCGAGCCGCCGCAGGGGACCCAGATCCAGGGACTCTCCGCGGCCTTGGTCGACCTGGGGGCGGAGCTTCTGGAGCGCGGCGCTTTCGTGACGGAGTTCACGGTTGAGCCGGTCGGCGATCTTCGAGAGCGCTTCGAGCAGGCCTTCGCTGGCCCCCCCCCTCGCGGCGCTGCTCGTCGACGAGCCCTGCGAGCAGCGCCACCTGGGCGGTTTCGTCTTCGTGCGCGGTTTGGAAGGCTTGCCATTCTTGCAAAGGACTGCGCGACTTGACCTCTGAGCGGCTGCCGTCCGTCGCCTCCAGCCGATCGGCCAGGACGCCGATGAGGCGCTCGAGCACATAGCGTTGAGATTCGAGGCTCTCGTCGGAGCTCTCGCGGGGGTGTTCGAGCACGAGGAAGAGCGTGCGTGACGAGCCCACCTTCGGGCCCGACACGGTGTCGGTGTCGTGGGCGTCGATCCGGTAGGCGATTTGCACCCCGGGTACCAGAGCCTCGGAGGAGGGGTCCCAGGTGGTCGTGCCCTGGGCCTGCCGGCTGCCGGCGCCGTCTTGGAGCGTGATGCGCTTTTCGGGTCCTCCTCCCACCCGGTAAACGAGTTCCACGAGCCCAAGGCCGTAATCGTCCGTCGCGGCGAAGCCCACTTCGATGGGGCGAGGTGCAGGCAGTTCGAGCCGATCGGCGGGAGCCTTGATGTCCACGGTGGGCGGTTGATCGGCCGCGGCCTCGACCCGGTGGCCGAGCCGCTCGCGCACGGGCCGACCGAGCAGAGGCGCCAGCCAGACACGGTAGCGGTCGGCTTCGGCCACCACGAACGACGCCCGGAGATGTCCATCCACGATCGCGACCTCGAGAGGCCCGCGTTCGCCGTTTTCCCCGAAGAACAACAAGGCCCGACGCGCGTCGCGCAGGGGGCGCATGTCGAGATCGATGCGGGTGCCACGCAACCCCTGGACGTCGCCCGTGGCGCCTTCGACCGTGCGTGGCGGCAGGCCCGTATACGCGGGGTAGTGGTAGGTGAGCACGAGGTCGCCGACCAGGGGCTCGTCCGACACCGCAGCCCCCTCGTAGAGGGTAGGGGTACGGGTGAGCAGACCCAGGCCGTGGAGGAGCCCCTCGGGCGAAAGCCAAATCCCCACCGCCAGAACGAGGGCTGCCCCCGCCGCGAGCCCCATGGCGCGTTGCGCCGGACGAAACGAGACGACCTGCCGGAGGTCGAGGTGCGCCACCGCCCCGGCGACCTGGTCTCGAAAGGCCTTCACGAGCGCTTGGGACGCGGGGGCCTCCCCGGGAGACACCAGCCCCTCGAGCTGCACCGCCGAGAGCAGATCGCTCGCCAAAGGTGGGTGTCGAACCCCCACGAGCCGCGCGATCGCGGTGTCAGATTTCAACCGCCTCCAGGGCCGGAAGACCCCGAAAAACGCCGCCCCCAGTGTGACTGCCAGCAACACCCCTGTGGTGACGGTGGGCCAGTACGCCGCCGGGCCGATGCGGTGAGCGGCCCAGGCCAGGCCCAAGAGCACGAAGACGAGGAGCGCCGCCGCGAGGGCGAAAACGCGCAGCGCTGCAGCAGCGCGGGCGCGCACGCGGGCGCGGGCAAGAAATTCTCCAGTTCCGTCGCGGGTCGGCATGAGCGGCCCGGGAAATATACGCGCCTTTTCGTGACCCGGCCGCCGGGGCTCCCGTCACGGGTCTTACATGGTGCCCCCGTAGGTGCGGGGGACGACCCAAACCTCGGCATGCCGCCTGCAAATCCCCTTCGCCATGATGTCGAATCACACAACTTCGCATAGTGTTTCTAACTGTTCGATTCCTGACAGCAGCCCCGCCGACACGCTGATCGTGCGCGCCCAGAAGGGCGACAACAAGGCGCTCGAACGGCTGCTCTGTGAGGCCCGGCCCCGCGCGCTCGCCGTGGCGATGAAGGTGCTGCGCAACCCGAGCGACGCCGAGGATGCGGTTCAGGACGCCATGACGAAGGTCTGGCGGTATCTGCCGCGCTTCGAGGGGCGTGCTTCGTTTTTTACCTGGATCCACCGCATCGTCATGAACAGCAGCCTGGATCTCTTGCGCCGGGAGAAGGTGCGCAGCGAGGTGCGCGAAGAAAACGAGGACGGGGAACCGATTGCCTCCTACGAACCTTCTCACGAGGAGACGCCGGAAGTACTGCTCGCGACGAAGCAAACGAACCACAAAGTGCGGACGGCGATGAAAGTGCTCTCGCCGGTGCATGCCCAAGCCCTGTCGCTGCGCGAGTTCGAGGAGTACAGCTACGATGAGATCGCCGAGAAAGCCGGCTGTCCCATCGGCACGGTGATGAGCCGCTTGCACCATGCGCGCCGTCGGCTGGCCGAAGAGCTCTGCGGGGACGCGCTGCCTTTGGCCCAGGCCGCCTGAAACACCCTTCGTCATCTTTCGTCGTCGAGGTGCATTGCCTGCCGGGCCGCGCTCGCGCATACAATCACCAGACCGTGAGCGCTTCGCACCGCGCAGAGACCCCGAAGCCGAAGGCGACCCTCCCGTCGCTGGCGAAACAGCACTGGAAGCCCGGCGCCTTGGCGCTGCTCGTGCTTGCCGCCCTGGCCGCCTACCCTGCCGTGGGCGGGATCATCGCGACGCGTGTGCTGGCCGCCAAAGTGAAGGCGCGCCTGGATCTGCCCCTGTCGGTGGCGCGTGCCCGCGCGGGCGTGACCGCCCTGACGTTCCAGGGACTGACCCTGGGCACGGCGCCTGGTCCCACGATCACCGTCGCCAAGGTGGTCGTGCCGCTCGGCGCTCTGTGGGGTCAAGGCACGATCGAGATCGAAGCGCCCGAGCTGAAGGCGCGGTCGCTTGCCGAGCTGCGCGCCTTGAGCCGCAAGCGAAGCGCACCCGTCGAAGCGTTGGGCCCCACCGCTTCCAGGGACACGAAGCTGACCGCGCTCACCGTCCATCGGGGGAGGATCCACATCGGGCGCGACGACTGGACCCGGTTCGCCGCCGAGCGCATCGAAGCCGAGATCATCGCCGGCGCCCAGGCCCGGGTAGAGCTGGCCAACGTGGCGGGGGACCTGTCGGGCCTCGTGCCCGGACTCGGGCGGGGGGCAGGGGGCTTCGGGGCCGAGGCTCTCGAGCTCCGGGTGGCCCTTGCAGGCCTACGCCCCAAGGGCATGCCCTCGGTTTCGATTGAAGACGGCTACCTGCAGGCGCTGCCCACGCTCGGCTTGAGCGGCATCTCGGGTGAGGTGAAGCCCGTGCGCTCCGGGGCGCGCGAGGTCTCGCTGGCTTTTCACGGGAGCTACGGAGGCTCGCGGGAGCGCCTGTGGAACGCGGTTGGCCACGTGGTGGTGGGCCCGTCCCTCGAAAGCTCGTCGGGTCAGCTGGCTTTGCGCGCGGAGCGCTTCACCCTCGACAAGATCGAGGACATTTTGCCGCCGTCGGTGCGCGCCCCGGCCCGCACGAGCGTGGATGGGGCGCTCAAGCTTGCGCTCGATCAGGGGGCGGTTGCCGTGGAAGGCCGCCTCGACATCGCCCACCTCGACATCTTCCACCCGGCGCTGGCGCCGGATCCCGTGGAGGATCTCTCGCTCGCCCTCAAGTTGGAAACGAGGCTCGATACGAAGACCCGAACGCTCGACCTGCAGTTGGTCGAAGGGCAGCTTGCGGACCTCGTGGGACGCCTTGCGGGGCGTATCGAATTGGCTCCCGGTCAGGTCAGTTTTCCCGATGGACACTCGTGGCCCTGGGTGCCCAAGCTGTCCTTCACGCTCGACGTGCCCAAGATCCCCTGTGGGAAATTGCTCGGCAGCTTTCCGAAAGCGCTGGTGCCTCGGCTTCAAGGGTTTTCTCTGCAGGGTTCGTTCGAGGCGCATCTGTCCACTCACGTCGACTATGCAGACCTCGAGACGGTTGCGCTTGATGGCAGCGTGGGCATCGGGGGCTGCCGCGTGGCGGAGGTGCCGCCCGAGGTGGCCGATCTGACCGACCCCGACATGCCCATCACTCAGGTGGTCACCGTGCCGCCCGCGTGGGATGAAAAGGGCGATGAGCCCCAGGAGCTCATGTTCGTGGTGGGGGCGGACAGTGGTGATTTCGTTCCTTACCAGGAGGTGTCTCCGCATCTCGTCAGCGCGTTTCTCACCACCGAAGATGCCTCGTTTTTCAAGCACCAGGGCTTCGCGACCCGCGAGTTTCGGACGGCGCTGAAGCGCAATCTTGCGAATGGGCGCTTTCGGCAGGGCGCCTCCTCCATCACCATGCAGATGGTGAAAAACCTGTTGCTGAGCCAGGAAAAGACGCTGTCGCGGAAGCTCCAGGAGCTCTTTCTGGTCTGGCACCTCGAGCAGGTTCTCAGCAAAGAGCGCATCCTCGAGCTTTATCTGAACGCGATCGAATTTGGGCCCAGGCTCTTCGGCATCGGGCCAGCGGCCCGACACTATTTCGGGAAATCGGCAGCCGAGCTCACCCCCCTCGAGGCGGCTTACTTCTCGTCGATCTTGCCAAGCCCGAAGCGCCGGTATGTGCACTACTGTCGGGGCGCACTGTCGGCATCTGCAGACCGCCACGTCCGCCGCATTTTGCACCGGATGCACGAGCGGGGGAGAATCAGCAACGAAGAGCTCGAGGCGTTCGCCGTGGCGCCGCTCGTCTTCGACACGAGCGCGAGGGCCATGACCGAGCGACAGTGTCTCGATTGGGTCACGCGCATCACGGCCGACCCGAAGCGGGGCGCCGAGGCCCTGGACGACCTCGACGCCGCCGAGTAGCCCCGGCGCCGCGCCGTGGGGCCCGTCGAGATTTTCGGCCTCCGTTGCAGGGCTGCTAGACTGCGCGAAAAATGGCAAAAGACGAGTTCTTGAGCGTGGATACCTCGGATCGAGACCCACGCCGAAAGGGGGGCGGCAAGGGGGCCCGCCCTTCGCCCCGCAAGGCGAGCAAAGGGCGGAAGCGCCGCAGCCGGGGGGGGCTTCGCTGGATGAAGCGCCTCGTCCTCATGGGGCTTGCCATGTGTCTCGTGGCAGGCGCCGCGGGCGTGGGCTTGTTCGTCTACTACACGCGGGACCTGCCTTCGTTGTCGGCGGTGCGAGATTTTCAGCCCAAGCAGATGCTGCGCGTTATGGATCGTCACGGCAAGGTGATCGGCGAGATCGGCGACGAGCGGCGCACGGTGGTGCCCTTTGGCCAGATCCCGAAGCACCTCGTGCAGGCCGTGGTGGCCGCCGAGGACGCCAGCTTTTTCGAGAACCCGGGTCTCGACCTCAAAGGCATCGCCCGGGCCTTTTACGAGAACATCGTTCGTGGCCGTGCGGCGCAAGGCGGCTCGACGATCACGCAGCAGGTGGTCAAGCGCCTGTTGCTGACGCCCGAACGCACCATCGCCCGCAAGGTCAAGGAGCTGGTGCTGGCGTACCGGCTGACGAACCGGCTCAGCAAAAACGAGATCATGGAGATCTACCTGAACCAGATCTATTACGGTCACGGGCGTTACGGCTGCGAGGAAGCGGCGCGGTTCTTCTTCGGCAAACCGGTGCACGCGATCGGCGAGGCCGAGTCGGCTCTGTTGGCGGGGCTGCCCCAAAGCCCCGAACGCTTGAGTCCGCTCAAGCACCCCGAGGCTGCCAAGACCCGCCAACGCTACGTGCTGGGCCGCATGGCGGAGCTTGGGTTTTTGCCGCAGGCTCAGGCCGAGGCGATCGCCAAGGCGCCCATCAAGGTCGTGAAAAGCCGCACGACGGCCGTGGAAGCCCCCGAAGCGATGAGCGTGGTTCACAGGGTCGCTGCGGAGCGGATGGGCGAGGCCTTCGCCACGCAAGGAGGCCAGGTGGAGACCACGCTCGACCTCGAGATGCAGCTGTGGACGCGCCAGGCGCTCGAGCGCGGTCTGCAGGCGCTCGATGCGCGTCAGGGTTACGACAAACCTTTACGCCGCCTGCAAGGAAGAGCGGTGGCGAAGTTCGTCGCGCAAACGGCGGCAGATTTGGGCAAGACGGACGAGGCCAGGCGGCGGACGTTGGAGACGGGCCGCATCGTCGAGGCGGTGGTGGCCTCCGTGCACAAGGGGGCCTCCAACGTGTCTCCACATCTGCTTGTCGATGCGGGCGGCGTGAGCCTGCGCGTGCCGCTGACCGGGGACGATCGCTACGCACCGGGTAAACCCGCTCTGATCGAACGCTTCGCGGTGGGCGACGTGGTGCGGGTGGCCGTGGATGGGCCCGCGGAGGCCCCCGACGGCCCCTTGTCCGCGCACCTCGAGCTAGGGCCCCAGGCCGCGATGGTCGTTTTGGACGTTGCCACGGGGGAGATTCGCGCGCTCGTCGGTGGTTATGGGTTTCGCTCCGGAGCGTTCGACCGAAGCCAGCAAGCGCGCCGGCAGCCCGGCTCGGCCTTCAAACCGTTCGTGTACGCCACGGCCATCGCTTCGCGCCGGTTCACCGCAGCTTCGGTGGTGAACGACGCCCCCGAGGTTTACGATCTCTGGAAGCCGAAGAACTACGAGCGCGAGTCTTTCCGTGGACCCGTGCGGCTGCGCGTGGCCCTCACGCATTCGATCAACACGGTGGCCATTCGTTTGCTGTCCGAGGTGGGGGTTCCGGCGCTGCGAGAGCTTGCGACTCAGGTGGGCATCACGTCACCCCTCACCGAGGACATGGGGCTTTCGTTGGCGCTGGGCTCGTTGACGGTGTCGCCCCTCGAATTGGCCCAGGCCTACCTGCCCTTCTTCAACGGCGGCCAGCGTGTGACGAGCCGGCTCGTGACGAAGGTGGCCGACGTCGAAGAGTCCCTGGCTCCGCCTTCTCCCGCCCTCGGCCCCGATGTGGCCTTCGTGGTGCTGTCGATGATGAAGAGCGTGGTGCAAGACGGGACGGCCCGCGGTGCCTTGAGCCTGGGCCGCCCGGCAGCGGGCAAGACGGGCACCTCGAACGATCAGCGGGACGCGTGGTTCGTGGGCGGGACCGCCGACCTCCTGGCCGCCGTATGGGTAGGGTTCGACGACATGAAGCGCCTGGGACGCGGTGAGACGGGGGGGGGGGCGGCCCTCCCGATCTGGGTCGACTTCATGACGAAAGCGAGTGCGGGCCAGCCCGTGCGCGACTTCGCGCAGCCCCCCTCCGTCGAGGTGCAGACCATCGATCCTCAGACGGGGCTGCTTGCCGCGCCAGGGGCCGAAGGCCTCGAAGAGGTTTTTCTGTCGGGCACGGCCCCGCTCGAGACGGCGCCGGCCGAGGGTGAAGATCGCTCGGCCGACGAGTTGTTGCTCAACCCTTGAGGCCGTTCGCGCCGCCGGAGGGCAAGGCCAGGTGAGCGTAGGCGTCGCTCGTGGCCCACACGACCAAGTCGCGCAAGGATTCGAGGGACGAGGCGCCGGTCGCCATCTGCGGCTCGCGCGCCGCCACGCCAAGCGCCGTGGGCAGGTCGCCGCAGATGAGGAACCCCACGCGGTTCAATGTGAGCGCGACCCCGCGCCACCACGGCGCCACGTCGGTGTCGGGGGGCAGGGCTGCGGCCGCGGCCCGGAGCCCCTCGCGTGCGGTCGGCTCGAGATTGCGGGTGAAGTGCTGCGCGTACTCGTCTACGGCGGGCTCCTGGTCACTCGGCAACTTCACCGGTACGCCCGCGAAGCGTGCCGCCGCGAACAAGATCGCGCGCAGCTCGTTGGGGCTCGATACGACGTTTGGCCAGGTGAGGCGGAACTCGGGCCTTAGCCGTGCGAGCAAGCGGGTGGCCATGAACGCGAAGGCCCGATCGCTGCGCGGCTCGAAGAAGGGGCGGCCAAGGATCAAGGTCCATGAAGGGCTGCGGCCCGCGCGGATGACGATGAGATCGGCGAGGCCGTCGAAGGTCTCGTGAATCGCCACCGGAGGAAGCGCAACTCCGAGAACAGCGGCCAGGTGCTGCAGGCGCAGCAGGTAAGGGTGGGAGGCAAGCACCTCCTCAGCACCCCGGGGCCATCGCGCGGGAAGGCCCCACGCCTTGGCGGGCTGTGCGTGAGCCAGGGCCACGACCTCCGCGGCATGCGCGAACAGAGACGACAGCGGCAAGGAGACGTCGGGGTGGAGTAAAGGCTCGGCCCAGGCGCTCGCGCGCAGGATGGCCCCGGGGGGCGCGAACGGGCGGGCGCTCGCCTGGGCGGCCTGAAGCTCCTCCTGGGGCGCGGCCTGACCGAGCGCCACCAGCGCGCCCACGGCGTTGGCGTGGCGCTCGCTTGCACCCGTTTGCTGGAACAAGCGGGCGAGGGCCCGCAAGGGACGTTGCATCTCCGGGGCCGAACGCGCCTCCGCCAAGAGCTCCCTGTGCACGCCGATCGCCCGGAGCAGGCCTTCGGGCCCCGCGCGTTCATGCGCCTCGGCCAAGGCCTCCCGGGTGCTCACCTCACCGTCGAGCTTGGCCAACACCTCGAGCGCCACGACGGCCGATTTCGGGTTGCCGAGCGGCCCCTCGTAAAGGCGCGCCAGAGCCCGCCACGCGGCGCTTTCGCGGGTCTGGTCGCCACCGGCCCGGCTGATGCGCGCAAGCCGCCTGCGCAGGTGGCGTTCGAGCCCTCGAGCGTCCCGCTGGGCGGTCAGCAGCTTCTCGATGCGCCGCTCGGTCGCGAGGTCGTCAGGCCACGCATCGAGAGTGGCCTCGAAGGCGGCGAGGGCCGCTGCCAGATCTTTGCGTTCGTGCTGCTCGATCTTGCCTACGGCCAAAAGATACTTGGCCTTCGTCACGCCTGTCGCTTCCTGGGCCAACTCCTGCAGCGCCGCGAGCGCTCCGTCCCAGTTCCGCCGAGAGGTGTGATGGTCGAGCAGGGCGTGTAGCAGCGCGTGGGCATGGGGAAGGTGTGCCCGGGCGTGCTCGAGCACGGTCAAGGCACCTTCGGGATCGTGGGCTTCGTCACGCAGCCAGCGCATGATGCCGAGCGCGTGGTCCACCTTGTCACCCTCGTCGGAGGTGTGGTCGAAGGCCAGCCAGCGCCACGCGACGGCGTCGGCGAGCTGGCCGGTTGCATGGTAGGCCTGCGAGACCCCCGCGAGCGCCGGCAGATGGTGCGGCGCCAGCCCCAGCGCCGCCTGGAAAGCGCCGAGCGCGGCCTCGGGGTGTCCGGTGGCCAGGTAGGCCTGCCCGAGCGCCACCTGGGTCTCGAGCCGTTCGGATGGTGACAACTTCGTCTCGGCTGCCATGTGCCGCGCCAAAGCTGCAGCCTGCGCGGCGCGACCGGCTTCCAAGAGCGCCCGGATCCAACACAGGCGCCAGCCGACCCCCGACGCCGCGACCGCGTCCACCTGGTCGAAGCCCGCAAGGGCCGCGCCGAGCTCGCCCAGGTGGAAATTCGCCTCGGCCACCCCGGCCAGCAGGCGCCCGCGGCTGGGCTTCGCGCCGAGCGCTTCCTCTCCGATGAACTTCACCTCGGCCCACGCCCCGCGAGCCGCCGCCTCGTCCATGTGAAGCGCTGCGACCACTTCGTTCCCCGGGTCGAGTTGCCACAGCCGGGCCTCGACCTGCTGCGCCCGAGAGGCATCGTGCAAGTGCTCGCGCAGCAGGCCGGCCGCTTCGGTGAAGCAAGTGAGCTTTTCGTCGAGATCGTCCGTCAGCTCCGCCAGTTCCCACAGCGATGTGGCGAGCGCCTCGAGGTCGCCGCGGCTGCGCTGCACGCCCATGAGCCCCCGCCGCGCGTTCAAGTGCCCCGGCTCGTGGGTGAGCGCTTCCACGTAGGCCGCCCGGGCCGCGTCGATCTGCCCCAGGCGGTTTTGCAGAACGCGTCCGGTCTCGAAGGCCAGGCGTCCGCGCAGGTGGCTGTCTTGCGTGATCCCGGCGTGTCGCCGGCAATTGTCCACGAACTGGCTCCAGCAACCGCGCGCACCGTAGACTTGGCCAAGTTCTTCGTAAAGCGCTTCGCACCCAGGGTCTCGGGTCCGGGCCTGCTCGAGCACCGCCGTGGCCTCGTCGAGCCGACCAAGCGCGTGCCATTTTGTCGCCAGGCGGAGCGCCAGCTGCGTGTGCTCACTCACCGACTGGGCTGCTTGCAGCCGCCTTCCGAGCACCCGGGTCGCCAGGACCTCGCGCCCGCTCTCGCCGGCGAGCCTTTCGAGGCGGGCCCACACCGACGTGCGTCCGGGGTCGAGGGCCAGGGCCTTCTCGCAGGCGGCCACGGCTTGCTCACCGTCGTGCAGGCGCTCCTCGTAAAGGGCGGCCAGCTCGGCCCAGACGCTCGCCGCCGCTGCGCGCTGCCCGACATCGCCCTGGGGTTCGAGGGCCTCGTCCTGCTGCCAAAGGGCCAACCGGCGGTTGAGGGTGCGCGCGAGATCCCCCCAGCGGCTGAGGTGGCGCTCGGCCTCTTCCAGCTCACCCAGCGCGAACTCGTCGCGGGGCGCACACGCGAGCGCGCTTTGGGCCGCTTTCGCGCTGGTTTCCCATGCGCCCCGGGCTCGGTGCCAACGCGCCAGCGCCGTCCACGCGGCCGCGGCGGCCTGGCTACTCGGGGCGGCGGCCGCGGCCGCGCGAAACGTCTCGGGCAGCTCGTCCCCGCGCCCAAGCTCGAAGGCGAGCCGCTCGAGCTCGCCCAGCTTCTCGTGGGACGCCGCCGCCTTGACCGCCGCCTGTTGGGTCAGGTACGCGCCTTCGAGGTCCCTGAGCTCGCGCTCGAAGACTTGCGAGGCGCGTTCGAGTCGGGCCGCCCGCGTGACGGGATCGCTGGTGGCATCTGCCTGTCCCAGCAACCAATCGACGAGCTCCGGCCAACTCCGCTGACGCTCGTAGAGCCCTTCCAGGTCCACGTCGTCGGCCGCCACCTCCTGAGTGGCCGGCTTTTGACTCCGCGGACCTTCGTCGGACTCGGGCTGAGCGTCGAGCTCCGCGGTCAGATCGACCACATCATCGAGCAGAGCGTCTTGGGGCTTGAATGGACTTTCGGGCATGGGCGGTTGCGCGGGGGCCTCGTCGAGGCGAAGGGATGCCTCGGGGTCGCATCGACTTCCCTTCGAGGGCGAAATCTATCGCCAGCCCTAGCGCACATGCCACAAATAAGTGGGGCCTGTGGATGGACTTTCGGGCGGGGGGCCGCCCGTGTAAACGAGGTCCTCAGGCGCTGTTTCGGACCTGCAACGATTGCGTATTCGTCACGTTTTCACGGGCGTTGCGCGAATGGCAGCTTTGCCGTCTTTCACGTAGACGGCGAAGCGCGCGCCCGTGCAATCGTACTTGGACATGATCGTGGCTCGGTTTTCCCGGAGCCGCTCCGTAAACTTTTCGAGCGTCAAGCCGCGGGTGGATTCCCCCGTTTGGCTACGCAGTGCCACGTACTCGGCGAAGACCTCCCGGAAGTGGGCGGCGTCGGTGTCGCCCTCGGCGCCGCTGGTGCCGTTCATTTCGGAGGTGGGTTGATCGTCCGTTTTGTTCTGGGGAAAAGCGCCCGCCGACAGGCCTCCTGTGACGGGCATCGGCGCCGTGGGCGTGGGCGTGGCCTCGTCCGTGGGGCTGGACGAGGGGGCGTAAGGCGGCACCATGGGAACTGATGGGGACGACGTGGAGGCCAGCGGCGCCATGGGGGCACCTGGTGGCCGGGGCGGACCCGGCAACGGCGGCGAGCTCGGGCGGCCCGCGGGCAACGCGCCCGGGAGGGGACCCGTGGGCATGGCCATCGCCGGGGTGATGGTCGGCCCGAAGCTGACGGGCGTGGTCGAAAGGCCCGGGAAGCCCACCGGGGTGGGCGCGGGCCCCTGAAAGCTGACGGGCGTCGGCGCAGGTCCAAAGCCTCCGGGTGTCGTCTGAGGCCCGAAGCCACCCGGGGTGCTGCCGAGTGGGGGCAAGGGCGGCAGATCTACCGAGCGGTTGGCCCTATCGTTGAGAAGCGTCGACAGGTCTTTTCGTCCATCGGGCCTGCCTTCGGCGCTCGGGTCACCGTGGACGAACCGCTCGAGGGCGGCGTTGACATCACGTGCGATGGCTCCGAAGCGTCCGGGGTGCCGGCTGTCGTCCAGTTTTTGCAGTTCGCCCCGCGCCAGCCTTTGCATGTCCCCGCGGAGCACGTGCAGAGGCCTTTCCATCTCTCGCCGCTGCAGGAAGAGCCCCAAGCCAATGAGCAGCACCACCCCCGCTCCGAGCCGCAGCCAGGGGAAGACCGCCCAGCCCAGATCTTCTTTGGTCGTGCTGGCCAGAAGCTCGAGCGGGCCACTCGTTTGGGCCTGCTTCACCATCAGCACGTAATACGCATCGAGCGCTGCGGCCTGTCCTGTGAAGGGCGCCGCCACGGCCAGCAACTCGTCGCGCCCGTGGGGCAGAGTGAACGCCTTCGTCCGGTGGGCGCTCTTGATGTCGCTGCGGTGCTCGGCCACCCGCCCCGCGAGAGACCCCAGGGCACCCTCGGGCACCGTCGAGCTCAGCACCTGTCCGTTCAGCAACACTGCCACGTCGACGCCCAAATTCTTCTTCCACAACTCCACCATGCGATCGCCGGTGTCGAGCCCTACGTAAATCGCTCCCACGATCTTGTCGCGCGTCTTCGACAGCACGGGAGCCGCCGCCACCCGGGTCAACTTGCCTTCAGCGCCCCAGACGTCGTCGGACATGTAGCCGCGGAGGGCATCGGCCATGACCTCGAGCCCGCCCATCGGTTGCGCCCCCTTGTCGTTTTCGCCTTCGCCGATGCGCCCGACGAGCCGCCCGTTGCCGTCCACGGCGCCCAGGACGCGGATGCCTCGCCCGTCGATGTCGGGCACGAGCGAGCCCAAGCGCCCCTTGACCGTCTCGTTCAAGGCGTCTGTCTCTCCGACGTTCCGGGTGGCGTTCTCCAGTGTCTCCGTCAGCACGGCATCCCTACCGAGCTTCGCGATCTGCGTGATCCACCGGATGGCGTCGTTTTTGAGCTGCTGCTCGGCTGCGTACTGTGCGCGGTCCAAGCTTTGTGCTTCGGCGCTCGCCAGTTGTCGCGAGGCCGAACGCGGCGCCACCAGGGCCACCGTAATCGCCACGCTGGCCACCAGCGCCACGAGAATGAACCAGATCTTGCTCAAAAACATGGGGCTACTCGGGGTCGGCGGGGGTGGCGGAAGCAACGTCGATCTGCAGCGCCTTCATGCTGGCTTGCACGTCGACGGGCTGTTCGTACACGAGCTGACCACGGGCCCACACCTTGAGCGTGGCGCGGCCTGCGGGAACGTCGGAGATCTTGAAGTTGCCCTTCGGGTCGCAGGGCAGGGCGAAGGGGTTGTCGACCACGAACACCCAGATGCCCACGTGAGGGTACTGCGCACTTCGGATCTCGTAGGCACCCGCCACGGGGAACTTCTGGCGTCTCAGCGTCCCCGGGGCCAGCCGCTCGAGGGGCATCAACGCCTCTTGCCCAGGGACCGACAGATCGTGCGGCACTTTGTCGTTGTTCCGGATCTCGACCACCGAGCCCACACCCACGATCAACGTGTGCTTGTTCGGTGCGAAGCCTTCGATGTCCACGCTGAAGGTCTTCGCCGCCGGCGCCTCGCCTTTGAGACCGGTGAGCAACACCACCGGCGGCTCTGCGTTCGGGACCGCGGTCACGGGCACCGAGCCGTTCTCCACGCGCCAGTAGCCGGGGAAGCGCCGCGCGTTCTCGAACGTGTCCGAGAGCGTGACGCGCCCCCGGACCGTTTCGGCGTTCGCGAAGCGGGAACAAAAGCAGGACCACGCCAACACCGGGGCGGCCACAACCAACGCGGACAAGAACCGATTGCGCATCGAGGGTGCCGGGCGAAAAACGTCAGAGAGCTTCGGACGTTAGCCCGCCTCGTTTTTACCTGTGTTCGGCTTTCGTAGCAACAGCGTGTCCACGGTCCGGTTACGTTCCCGCGCCAAAGCCGGTGGCCAGGGGCTCCGGAAGGCGGGCATTCTCGAGGAGGCAGCGCTATTCTCGGCGCGTGTCCAAGCCAAAAAAGCCCAAGTCTCATCCCGAGCCGGAGCCGGCACCCTTGCCGGAACCGAAGTCCATGCGTTCCCCCTCACGTGAGCTCGAAACGTTTCCGAATCCAAATCCAGACCGGGACTACACCATCTCGTTCGAGACCGACGAATTCACCTGCCTGTGTCCCAAGACCGGGCAGCCGGACTTCGCCACCATCCGGGTGGAGTACGTTCCCGACCGCCAGTGTGTCGAACTGAAATCCTGGAAGCTTTACCTGTGGTGGTATCGCGACCAGGGTGGCTTTCACGAGGCCGTGACCAACAAGATCCTGGACGACCTGGTCGCGGCCACCCGCCCGCGCTGGGCCCGCATCGAAGGCGACTTCAACGTTCGAGGGGGGATCCACACGGTGGTGGTGGCTTCCTACGACGCGGAAGACGACGCGCCCCGGGACGACAAGCGCAAGCCGAAGCACCGCTAGCGGGCGCGTGGCGGGCCCCAGGCGTTTTGCCGGGGCCCGTCGCCGTCACTTCCTGTTTTCGATGAGAGCCAGGGTCACCTGGCTTTCGCCCAACTGCTGAACCGCCCCGGGCAAACGAACGGCGCTGCGATCGGCTTCGATCTGTTCCTCGAGCTTGGTCGTGCACTCCTTGCAGGGTGCTTGTGCAAGCCGGGCCAACGCCAGCAGCATCGCGTGATGGGCCACGAAGTGGTCCTGTTGCAGGGTCTTGACCGGCTTGAGGGCCGCAAGCAGGAGGGGAATGCCTTTGGAAGCGTCGCCCGACAACCCGATGGCGATCGCCGCCTTCTCCGCACGCGCCGGCGAAGGATCGGACAGCGCTTTGCCGTAACACGCAAGGTCGGCGTCGCACTCTCGTGCCACTTGCATGCGATCGAGCGCCTCGCCGAAGACGCCTTGCGCTTCGGTTTCCTTCTCGAACAGCTCCTTGAAGGCGTCGTATTGATCTTTGCCCGCAAGCCGCGCGAAATCGACGGCAGCCGAGGCCCGTAGATTCGACGCTTTCTCTCCGTCGATGGTGACGTAGCCGCTCTTCGCCACCTCGAAGAGCGCCGGTACGGCCCGGGTGGCGCCCGCCATGAAGAGCCCACTCGAGGCGGCTGCGCGCAACTGCCAGTCCCGTTTGCCGTCCCTCAGCACGTCCAGGAGGGCGTCGACCGCCTTCGGTGTGCCGATCTTGCCGAGGCTAAGGAGGGCCTCGGCGTGTTCGGGGCCGGCCTTGGGCCGCTCGAGGATGGCGAGCAGGGCCGAGACGGACTGCTCGGCGCGAAGATCTCCCAGCACCCACGCGGCCTTCCAGGGCACGACGCCCGGCGAGTACTCGTCGAACTTGAGCGCCTTGGCCATCTTGTTGACGTCTTCGTTCTTCCCCGTCAGCAGCGCCACGAGGGGCGCCACGGACGGCGCGCCGATGCGCACCAACGCCAGGCGGCACTCTTGAAAAACGTTGCTACCCCGGCCCGTCATGAAGAGTCCCTGCAAGAGGGCGGGTATCGCGGCGGGGTCCTTGATCTCGGCCAGTGCCAGGGCCGCAGTCTTGTTGAGGAGGAAGTCCTGCTCGTCGGCGGACGTGGTGAGCACCTTGGTGAGCGAGGGCGTCGCCGCGGGATCGCCGATGTGGGCCAGCGCCTTGATGGCCGCAAGCCGCACCTGATTCGCGCGAGACTTGATCGGCAGCGTCTTGTCCACGGCCTTGGCGAGTGCCGCAGTGGCGCTCTTGGCCTTCATGTCGCCCAGAAAGCCCGCTGCCACGAGAGCGTTCTCGAAGTCGTCCGAATCGTACGCGAGCTGGGCCACGAACAGGTCCTCGGTCGAGGAATCCTGAAGGCGCGCGATGGCGCGGAGGTGGTTCGGGTCCTTCGTCTCCTCGAACAGGGCGCGCAGCTGGGGCAGGGCGACACGCGCCTTTTCCGGCTCCATGCGGGCCAGATTGTCCAGGGCCTCCTTGCGGGTGCGCAGGCTGTCGAGCTTCTTCGCCCAGGTTTTCGGGTCGTTCGGATCGTCACAACCCGTCGTGCCGAGGTTGCCCAACAGCAGGACCAGGAACAGGGCCGGCCGGCCCCAGCGATGCACCTTCGTGATCATGCCCATGGAAACGCGCTCCTCCGCTCGAATGCGAACACCCTCACCTCGCACGCGGCGAGACGAGGGTGCTCTCGTGGTTCAACCGGTCAATCGAGAGTCCGACTTGGCTAGGTGGCCCGGCATCACCGAGAGCGCCAAGGACGGAGCTGCCGTACTTACTCCGGAAGGGCCGCTGCGGCCTGGCTCTTGGGATTCACGGCGAAGTTGAGGTTCTGATAACCCGCGACCGCTGCCGTGTAGAGGATCTTTTTGAGGGCCTTGAATTCCACGGCCTTGTCGGCCTGGAGGATCACGATCCCGGGAAAGTCCTCGTTGGGGTGGGTCAACTTGTAGTTGTTCTTCAGCGTGACCAAACGGTCGTGCAGCTCGGTAATCTTGGCATCGCCCGTGGCCGAGTCGCGCAGCAGCTCTTCGCCCGTGGCAACCTGCTGGCCGTCGAGCATGACCACGTCCTGGGTGACGCCCACCACCGGCGCGCGTTCCAGGTCGCGCCAGTTTTGGGCATCGGGCAGAACGAGGTTCTTCTGCACGAACATGATCTCCCCCGTGGCCGAGAAGGACATGAGCAAGAAAATGACCAGCATGGTCATCATGTCGATGTAGGCCACCAGGTTCAGGGCTTCCGAGACCGACTTGCGTCCGCCGTGCGAAAGTTTGGTGCTGACGGTCTCGAGCTTGATCGACCGATACAGTTGGGAATGTGGAGCATGAATGGGCATGTGACGTTCCTTCTCGCGTTGCCGCTTATGCCCTCACAGGCCGCCGCCCGAACTGCTGTCGATCAGCGAGATGTCCGGGTAGCGTGCCGACAAGGCCGCATCCATGGTCTTCACCAGGATGTCGAACTTGATGGAGTCTTCAGAGGCGACCTGGATGTCGTTCTTGTCGGGGTGCGCTTCTTTGAGCCGCTTGAGCTCGGTCAGAAGGTCCTCGTAGGCGTAGTCGTCACCCTTTTTCTGGATGCGCTTCGAGTTCTCGTCCTCCACCACGTTGTAGCCCTCTTGGTCGACCATGACCATGATTTTGGTCTTGATCTCGCTTGGGTCTACCTGGCCAGCTGCACTCTGCGACTTCTGCTGAACTTCCAGCCGCGCCAGCTGCGTCCACACCGCCGTGATGAGGAGGAACGAGACCATACATGTGAGCAGGTCGATGTAGGGCACCAGGTTGAGGTCGGCCGAAACCGACTTCTTCCCGCTTTTACCCCCCGTATCTACAGAAACGCTCATGGTCTAACTCCGCGTTGGAGGGGGAAGGTCGTGGCCCGCCCCCTACGTTGCTGCTCGGGAGGGATTTAGCCCTGGGCCTGGTGGTGGGCGGCGGCGTCGCGGCCAGCCACAGCGAGGTTGAGCGCTTCCACGCTGCCTTGGTTGATGCCGTCGAGAATGACCTGCGTTTTTCCGTTGAGCCAGGCGAAGGTGGCCAGGCCCAGGATACCGGTGAAGAGACCGAAGGCCGTGCAGTTCATGGCCTCCGAGATACCGCGGGAGAGCATCGTCGCCTTCAGGCTGGGGTCCACACCTGCCACGGATGCGAACGATTTGATGAGACCCGAAATCGTTCCCAGGAGGCCGGCCAGCGTGGCAAGGTTGCCCAGCATCGCCAGGTAGCCGGTGCGCTTCTCCACCGCGGGCAACTGGCGAAGGGCTTCTTCGTCCATGGCCTGCTGGATGTCGTGTTCGGTCCCTCCGGCGCGGCGCAGGCCCGCGGCGATGATTTTCGTGAGGGGCGTGCGCTGCTGCTCGCAGGTGCTGACGGCGCCGCGCACGTTGCCCTGGACGATTTGGGCCTTGATGGTGCCCATGAGCTTGTTCACGTCCACCTTGGAGCGGGAAAGCACCATCACGCGGTCCACGCAAATGGCCACGATCATGATGAGCATGATCAAGATCGGGTACATGCCCCAGCCGCCCTCTTCGAACATATCAAGGATGAATCGCATCGCTTCTGTCTCCTTACGAACGAACTTGCTGAAAATGCCTGTGCGGACCCGACGTGCTCAACCGCGTGCAGCGGCTTTGGCGCTCGCCAGCATGTTGGCCACGTTCTTCCTGACCTCGGCGATGTCGTCGAGGATGTTTTGGGTCTTGCCGTTGAGCCATGCGTAGGTAGCGAGACCCACGATGCCCGTGAACAACCCGAAAGCGGTGCAGTTCATCGCCTCCGAAATGCCCTTCGAGAGCAAGGTGGCCTTTTGTGACGGGTCCACACCGGCCACGCCTGCGAACGACTTGATGAGGCCCGAAATGGTTCCCAACAAACCTGCCAAGGTGGCGAGGTTGCCCAGCATCGCCAGGTACCCCGTACGCTTCTCGATGAGGGGAAGCTCGCGCAGCCCGGCTTCGTCCATGGCAGACGCGATCTCTTCGTCGGACCGATTGGCGCGCATCAGACCCGCCTGAACGATGCGGGTCATGGGCGTGGCGTTGCCCGAGCAGACCTTGATGGCACCCTGGATGTTCGACTGGGAGATCTGCTGGCGCAGGAGGGAGACCAGCTTCTCCTTGTCGATGACGGCCTTGCGCAGGTATACGGCGCGTTCGACCACGATCGAGACCGTGAGCGTCAGCATTGCGAGGATTGGCCACATACCCCATCCACCCTCGTGGAAGGCATCGGCCAATAGCTTGAGAAAGGTCATCGGCTCCTCCTGTCGGAAATTCGGCTTCTAGAAGAACGGCTCAAAAAAACTCGAGGCCCACGCCGTCCGGTCACTGCCCTTCGGCTTCGGGGGTGCCGGCAAGCGGCAACCAAACGAAGGCGGGGGCACCGGGGGGGGCTCGGCGAACGGCAATCGAAATACGGCAATCGACGGGTCCAGCGCGCGTGGGTCTACGGAGTTGTGGGCTCGAAGGGCCTACGCGAACGGTGCGAAGGAAAAGCTAATCGCTAGGTAAGGACCGTAGAAGCACTTTGAATGCCATAGATTTTGCCGTCGTGTAAAGGCAAGAAACACGTGTCGACGTGGCGAAATGCCACACCCCGTGGCAAACGGTCTCGACCCGGGGGATGTAGTCCCCGGCTTGAGGGGGCGAGTCCTCAGCTCCAACAGCGCAGCAAGGCCTACATCGGTGCCTTGGTGCGCCACCTGCGCGGCCCGAGAGAGGGGCGGTGTGCGTGGCCTGCGGGTTGTGAAGAGGGCGCGCGGGCGGTACGTTCAGTGCGTTCATGCGTTCCACTCGCCTCGTCGACATCGTCGTGTTCGTGGTGGTGGCGGTCGCCATCCTGTTGCCGAGACCCGATGTCACCGTCAAGCGCGGCCTGGATCTCACCGAGGCCCAGCGCACGGAGCTTGCCCTGCTGCAGGCGGAGCTGTCTCGCGCTCCGGGATCGGTCGAGCCCACCTTGCGCCTCTCCAGCTTGCTGCTGGCCGGGGGGCAACCGGAATGGGCCTTGGCGGCGCTGACCCCGGCGCAGGAGAAGGCACCTTCCGATCACAGGCTTTACGTCCGCGAGAGCCTCGCGTGGGCGGAGCGATTCGAAGGGCAAGCCGCCCATCGTGCGGCGCAGCGTGCCTTGGCCCTGTGCGAGAGTGGCTCGAGCGAGCCCTGCACCGAGCCCGATCGCGTGCGCCTGCAGATGATCGCCTCGACTCTCGAACGGGTGAAGGACCTCGATATGCGAGACAACCCGAATGCGGCGAAAGAGCGCATTTTGGAGGCCCTCCGCCCGGGGCACGTGCCTCGCCACACACCCTGAAAAAGCGAATCGCTCGGGATCGAAAAAATCTCGCGAAACCCGCTTGACAGGGGGCCTCAGGATCCGCCACATTCCCCGCCTACCGACGGGGCGGGCGGCGGAAAAACTCAATCTTATTCGTGGCGAACCCCTCACCCTCCTGGGGGACTCGCAACGTACCGGACTCGGCAACTTTATGCGCCTGTAGCTCAATTGGATAGAGCATCGGCCTTCGAAGCCGAGGGCTGGGGGTTCGATTCCCTCCGGGCGCACCACACGGACGAAGCTTAACGATCGCAAAACTGAAGATTCGGGCGCGTAGCTCAACTGGTAGAGCAGCGGACTCTTAATCCGTTGGTTCGGGGTTCGATTCCCTGCGCGCCCACTCTCGCAACTACCCGGAATTCTTGGACAATTCACCCTGACGCAGCGTTTTCGCGGGGTCCGATTCACTCGAAGGTGTGTCGCTTCTGTGTCGCTTGTGCACGGTGCCGGCATCTTCGACGGACGCCAAGTGAGCGCGCTCGAGCCCCAGGGTCATCCGTCGATTCGCCTCGGTCACCAGGTGCTCTGTGGCCAGGTGGGCGTAGACCGAAGCGGTTAGGTTGGCGCTGGAGTGGCCCAAGGTCTTCTGAAGGTCCAGGAGGCTTCCGCCAGCCATCACCCACAACGACGCGAACCCATGCCGAAGGTCGTGGACCGTCATCCGCTGAAGCCCCAGGGCTTCGCAGGCTCGTTCCAGGAGCGTGTTCAGGTGCCAGGCGTCGCGTGGCAAGGGCTTGCCGGTGTCCGGGTGAGGGAACACCAGATCGCCGGGCTTGGTCTTGCGGCTGGTGGCCAGGTGCTCTTCGAGGATGGTCGCCAGCTCGGACGTCATCGGGACAACGCGGCCCTTGCCAGACTTGGGCAGCGCGTCGAACGAGCGACGGATCGTCACCACCCTGCGGGATGGGTCGACGTCGCCCCACTGAAGCCCAGCGGCTTCGCCTCTGCGGGCCCCAGTGAGCATCAAGAACCCCGCGATGGGGTACCACCCGGGCGCCGTTTGCCTGAGGTAGGCCAGGAGCTTGGCCGCTTCGTGGGGGGTCTCAAGCGGCGGGCGCAGCTTGGCCGGGCGCTCGGCGAGCATGTACGAGCCGCGTCGGAAGCGAGCGATGGGGCTCGTTTGGAGATACCCAGCGGACACCGCGAAGTTCAGGACGCTTCGCAAGAGCGCCAACACCCTGTTGACCGTCGGGGCGGCGCGACCCTTCGAGAGCCACTCGCGGAAGTCCACGATGCGCCCGTGGGTGAGCTCGTTCACGGCCAGGCGCTCGCCGAAGTGCTGGACCACCAGCCCCCAGCGCTGAACGTTGTCCTCGTGAGAGCGCAGCTTGGGCTTCGAGTGTGTGCGTAACCACTCGCGGCCGACATCGGCCAGGGTCGTTTCGCCGGCCCGGTGGGCATCGAGCAGGCCAGACTCAGCCGCAACGCGGACCTTGGCCAAGAACGCCTGGGCTTCGGTCTTCGTCCTGAACCCGCGCCGCCCGCGGCGGCGTCCGCCCTCGACCCAGCGAACCGTAAAGCTGGGCGCAGTGGGCGTGCCGGTCGAAACGACCGAGCCAAAGTCTCGTTTCGAAGCCCTGCGCTTTCGCGGCGCGCGGCGTGGCGTGGTATTGTCGTCGGGCATTGGTCGTTCGGTGGGTCGCCGCCCCGGCACGCGTAAAGCTTCGATCCCTCCGCGCGTGCCGGGGCATCTCTTTCGCCCATCGTGAACGAAGCCCGAACCGCTGTCACGTTCGAGGCGCTTTGACGCGGTCAGTAATATTCGGACATCATGTCCGGAAATTACCGGGTGCGTCAATTGAGGCGAGCTTGGCCGGCCAACGCTTCGACCAAATCGTGGTAAGCCGCGGTGAAGCGTGCTTCGTGGCAATCGACGCCAGTCACCAGGGCGTGGCCCCCGAGCTCAAGCCATGCGTTCAGCGTGTCGTCCGAAAGGCCAGCGAAGAAGCGCGCGGTGCCCTCGTGCCGGTGCTCGGCGAAGAGCCCCAGGAACAACACAGCCCGGCCGTGGTCGAAGCTCACGGCTCCCCCTCGGTGCCGCCGGGCAGCGCTGGCACTTCGGCAACGTCGATGGCTTCGTCGGGCTCGCCCCGTCGCTGGCGGGCAAGGGCCAGGAGCTCGGTCAGGCGTGAAGTGAGGCGTTCGGTGGTCTTGTTTTGCAAGGAATCGAGCAACCTGTTTGCTTGCGTCGTGTCCAGCTCGGCATCGAGGGCCAACGGCTGAATCGGCTTCCCGACGGCGTAGAACAGGATCAGTTCCAGGGCCTTCAGTTGCTCACGTGGCGAGGGCGGGGCGCCATGGCCAGCCGGTAAGCCGTTTGCGAACCTCACGAGCGCGTCGATAGCATCGGGCGCCGCCCCTCGAAGCGAGTTTGCAAGTTCATCGCGCCAACGCGGCCGGCCGGCCGGGTTTGGGCTCGGCATGCCCTTCGTCCAGCGGTTGGTCGGCTTCGGAGCGTCAGGCATGGCCGCTCACATGAAAAGGCTTGCTTGCTTCGGCGGCTCGGGAGGTGCCACGAGCTTCGGGGTCCGTCGTTCGCGGCGCTTGGCCGGCGGGGCCACGAACGGCACAGCGGTGGCCCATGTCTGCCGGTCGTGTCCAAGGCGTTTTTGAAGCTCCAAGACTCGAAGCAACGTCCGCACCTCGCTGGGAAACCCCTGCAAAATGCCGCGAACGGTGGCCGGGCTCGTTCGCAGACGAAGCGCGGTCTTCGCGAGGCCGCACACCGCCACGTGCTCGGCGAGAAACGCCCGAAGCTTGCTCGTCGGCGCAACCCCCCTTGAACGTAACTGCATGGCAAATCACGATGCCACCTCGCAGGCCGAGGCGAGCTTTTGAACCCCATCAGCGAGCGCATCGAGCGCCACTTGCGGCGTGAGGCGGCCAGCCAAGGCATCGCGAATCGTGACTTGCGAAACGCCGCTTGCGGTCGCCAGCTGGGCAGGCGTCCACTTTCGAGCGGCTTCGATAAGCTCGGGCGGCGCAAACCCGGATGCGCGTGCAACGCTCTGGCTTGGCCCAGGAAGCGCGTCCTCGGTCGCTGGCTGCCCAGGGTCGTCCAAAGGTGCTTTCGAAGCGCGTGGCGCAGCGGCGGCCCGTTTGGCGAGGTGTTTGGTTCGTGCCGCTCGCCACTTGCGGCGTTGGGCTTCGAGCTCGGTGGGCGTCAGCTCATGGGCCAACTTGCGACGTCGCTTAGGCGGCTTCGGCTCGGGCTCGGCCGACGATGCGAGCGGCTCGATGGGGTGCGACTTGATAATTACAAACGCTTTCCGGCGAGGCCTTCGAGGCTTCGTTGGTGCGGGCGCTTCGGCCACCGGCGGGGCCACGACGGGCACCGAAGCGCTCGCAGAGGCCACTGAGGCTTCGAGCCTCTCAAGCAAATCGGCGAGGGCGCGAAGTTCATTGGGTCGAAGCATCACAACCCCCGAAAGAGCCTGTCGAAGTTCGCGGAAAGTGTCTCGGCGGCGGCATCGACGCGCCGCTGATGCTCGGCACGCTGGCGGTTGGCTTCGCGCAATTCGGCTTCGCGCTGGGCAGCCTCATCGGCAAGACGTTCAGCCCGGGGCCGTGGGCGCCGTGGCGACGCGGGCGCTTCACCGGGCGGCGGCCCACCGGCGAAAGCATGCGAAACGCAGGCCTCGAAGTGCCGTCGGCGCGCCAGCTCGTAGCGTTCCAAAGCGCGGGCGTATTCGACTTCGACGTGGTCAGTTTCGTTCGGCATCGGTCGGTCCTTTCGTGGTGGCCAAAGTTCACAAGTAACAAGCGACAAGCGAACTGTTTCGGGCGTGCTCTGAATCCAGTTTCAACGCGCGCCGAAGCAACGCCCAAAGGCGGCGAAGCCTGGAACCGCGGCGGCGTCTCACGAACGTGGCGACGGCGTTCATCGCCCACCTCGCGAAAACCCGTCTGCCGCCGCCTGACGCTTGCGGTCGAACTCGGGCTGGAACGACGCTGCGTTGGCGGCGATGCGCCGGGCAAGCTCGCGGGTCGCCCGTTCCTCGGCATCGTCCGGGGCTGCCGGTGCCGGTGTCGTCGGGGGCTGTGCCTTGGCCCGCGCCGCGAACCACTCGGCCTCGACCCGCTCGTCGAACGCCGCGGCGCGAGCGGCCTCGTCGTCCTGCGGCGCCGGCGTCACTGCGGCGTGTATGCCGGTGTCGGTGTCCCGGTGCGTCGGGGTAGTACTATGACCAGTAGCGTTACTCTGAATAGTACCGTATTCGATGATATCTGAGGCGGACCCATATCGGTCCCCATGTGGGGGGCCAGATGGGTACCCACTTGGGGACCCAGATGGGTACCCATCGCCTATGTCCTTGTTTTCATTGGACTTGGGCGTCCAACGGCGCGCTGCGCCCGACCGTCCGCCGTCACGCTGTGCTCGATACTTCGCCTCAACCGCCGTATCGTAGCCGAGCACGGCGAGATCATCGCCCGACCAGGCCGCGAGGCCCGAGGAGACGAGGCGATCGGCTTGCGAGCGGTTGATTCCCGGCCCCCGTAGCCAGGCCCGTGGCGCCCACCGGCGAGCCCCGGACAGTACCCCGCCGGTTTCCTGTTCGCCGCAGTGCACAGCGAGCCGAAGCCACGTGGCGACGTCTGCGTCGCTGGCGGCAGCCATGGCAGGCGAGCGATACCAGCTGTGATCGATTGGGGTGAATCTCATCGGGCGCCCCCGGTCTCGGGCTGGGCGCCGGCAGTGCTGCGAGACTCGACCCATCGGCTCAGCACGGTCTCGGCAACCAACACGCGCCTTCCGATGCGCACGGCATCGATTTCGCCCCGTCGAACGGCCTGATACCACCAGGACCTCGACACGTTCGTGAGGCGCGCCACTTCGTCGAGCGGCAGCAACCGGGGCAGTGTGGCGGGTGTCATCGCGGACCTCCATGCGGCGCCAACTCGTCGAGGCGCTGCCCGGCTACCGCGACGATGTTTCGGACGCAGCCGAGACCCGCCATGAGGCGCGCGATTGTCGACCGCGACACGCTCAGGAGCTCGGCGGCGCGTGGTTCACCCTCGCGCTGGACCAGGCCGCGCAACACCTCGCGGTGCCTCGGCGAGAGCGGGACCCCCTTGGCGGCGAATGGCCCGCCGGCTCGGGAGATTCGTTCGTTTGGGTTTGACATGCCCAAACGATGCCGTGGCCCGCGCGCCCCGTGGCCGAGTTCGGACAATTCGGATTTGTCCGAACTTTTGGTACCAATGCGGTTTACCTCTTGACTTGTTTCGCTTCGCCGTCAAACAGCCCCTTCGCCCGTCGCTGGCTCATGCCCATCGCCGCCAAGGCACGGCGAACGTATTCCTCGCCGTCGTAGGCGCTGGCGTCCCGGTCCCGCCACAAGAGCCGCTCGAAGGCGGACGCCACGGCCAACGTGAACGCATGCCGCTCGGCGGGCTCATCGAGCACGGACACCTTGGTCCCATCGGCGGCAAGCTGGGCTCGCAGGCATGGGCAGCGGTCGAGCACTTCGCCCACGAAGGACGCAGCAAGCTCGTGCTCTGTGGCTGGCGAGCGCAACCGGGCCTCGAGGGCGTTCACCAGCGCGGCAAGCTCCACGGGCCGCTCGCTCGCTCTGCCAGCGCTTGGCGCCACCCGGGCCGCAACTTCGAGGCGCTTGAGCGTGGCGGCGTCGCCGTCGCGAAGTGCTTGCACGAGGCCCGCGAGCACCGATGCCACTTGCCGGCTTTCGTGGCCCTCTGGGCGAAACTGCGCTTCGTGGTCGAAGCTCACCCACGCTTCGGCAAGCAGCCCCTTGGCGTCTTCGAGGGCTTCATCGCCGCCCCACAACGCAAGCGGCTTGCCGTCATCCTCGACTTCGCCAAGCTCGACCAACCCGGCCTTGAGCTCGGCTCGTGGGTCGTAGCCCATCGGTGTGCACTCTCTTGCACCCCGGGAAAAGAATCACCGGGTGGCCCGCCGGAGTGCAGACGGCAGGCCCCGTGCGGCTCATGACTTCCGCGCGGTCCCGGTGCCGCTCAAGCTATTCGCCTTCGTTGCGATCAACAAGCTGCCCTGTGGGATTCACGAGCTTCAGTAATAAACGGACATCATGTCCGGAAATTACCGACCGCGTCAAAGTGGGCTCACCGGGAGGTGCTCGGTGGGCCTTCGGGAGGCCCGTGTGTCGCTTGGGGTGTGTCGCTTGTGTGTCGCTTCGGAGTGATAATCGGTGCGATTGATGCGATGTATGCACGAAAAAGTGCAATGAAAACGCACCCATGCAATTGGTGATAACCGGGGGAAAAGACTCTTAATCCGTTGGTTCGGGGTTCGATTCCCTGCGCGCCCACTTTCTGTCGGACCGGTTCCCGGTTACTCCCTTCGACGAAGCGGGGCCTACACGAAACGGCCGCCCCGCACGCGGAGGGGCTAAGGGCCTGTCGTCGGGCGAAGCCGAGCGGCACGCGTCTTGAAGACGCTTTCACTATGAAGCCGCGGCTGGAGGATGAGGGGGAGGGCCAAGTCAGAGGGGCCGCTCGCGTGACACAGGTGAAGGGGCGCCCGAGGCCGGCACAGCGGGCAGGCCGGGCCGCCCCGGGGCGCGCGCCTGATCCCCCGCGGCAGTCGGCGGCGCGGCGCTACATGCAGCGGCCGCTGCGCTGGGCCGTGGTGGGTATGGGGCACTTCGCCCAGACCCACGTTCTGCCCGCGTTTCGCGCCCGGGGTGCCGGTGAGTTGCGCTTCATCGTGACCGAAGATCCCACGAAGGCGCGCGCCCTCAGCCGGGCGTACGACACCGAGGCGATCGACTACGACCATCTCGAAAGCATGCTCAGGTCCGACGAGGTCGACGTGGTCTACGTGACCGTGCCGAACCACCGCCACCGTGAGCTCACGGTGCGAGCGCTGCGGGCGGGCAAACACGTGCTGTGCGAAAAGCCCATGGCCGTGTCCGTGAGGGAGTGTCGGGAGATGGCGCAGGCCGCGGAGGAAGCCGGTGTGAAGTTGATGATCGGCTACCGCCTGCACTTCGAGAAGGCCAATCTGGCCGCCGTCGACCTGATACGAGCCGGTCGCCTGGGTGAGCCGCGCTTTTTCAGCTCGGCGTTCTCGTTTCAGGTGGAGCCTGACAACGTGCGGACCCTGCCCACACACGAGGGAGGTGGTGTGCTCTACGATGTGGGCGTCTACTGCATCAACGCGGCTCGCTCGCTCTTTGGCGAGGAGCCTGTGTGCGCGACCGCGGTGTCCGCCAGCCGCCCGGGGGACGGCCGCTTCGAGGACAATCCCGAGCAAGTCTCGGCCGTGCTCGAGTTTCCCGAGGGCAAGCTCGCGAGCTTCGTCGTGTCTTTCGGCGCCGCCAGCGTGAACTTCTATACGGTGGCAGGCACCGAGGGGTCTCTGTCTCTCGAGCCCGCGTATAGCCTGGCCTCGCCCATGCACCTGGTGATGACCACGCGCAAGGGACGCAACGTCAACCGCCGCATCGACAAACACGATCAGGTCGCGGCCGAGCTCGTGTACTTCAACGAGTGCATTCGTGATGACGTGGAGCCCGAGCCCTCGGCAGAGGAGGGCATCGCGGACGTGGCCATCGTGGAAGCGATCTTGCGTTCGGCTCGCGAGGGGCGCCCGATCCCCCTCGGCCTGTCGCCTCGCAAGCACCCCACGGGGGCGCAGGCGCGGCAAAGGCGTGCCCCTGCCAAAACCCCGAAGGTGGTGAGCGCCTCCGGGCCAGGTTCATCGTAGGTCGCGACGGGCGGGGCGGTGTCTCGGTGTCACGTGGCGGTGGGCGTCCTTGCCAGGGCCACTCTGGCGGGGCTGATCTGCCTTGCGGGCGTTCCGGCCGCGGCGAAGACGACCGAATTTGGGGCGGTGCCGCTCGTGGGCGGTGACAGCGACAATGGGTTCGGCTTTGGGGGCATCGCCAGTGTGGCGGCGCCCGACCCGCAGCGCCCGCCTTATCGCTGGAGCCTGGAGGCGGGCGGATTCATCACCTTCGACACACGGGATGACCGCCCGGCGAGCCCCTACCAGGATCTCTACCTGCGCTGGGTGGCGCCCCGGCTCGGGGGCGGCAGGCTGTGGGCCGAGGCCCGGGGCTCGTGGACCCGCGAAAACGCGCTCGACTACTACGGCATCGGCAACGCCAGCGTGCGGCCCGCCGACAGCGATTCCGATCGAGATGCCTATGCGCGCCGCCATCCGGAGGTGTATCTGAGGGTGCGGCTGCGGCTTTGGGGCCCGTGGGCGCTGGCACTTGGCCAAACCTTCGCCCACAACGGGCTGGCCATTCCTTCGCGCAGCTTCGTCGCCCGGGACCTGAGGGCACCGCCCGAAGGTTTTGCGGCCGCCTTCCGCACGGTGGGGGACCACGGGGTGGCGCGCAGCGAAGGCGGCGTGGTCTTCGACACGCGCGACACCGAACTTTCGCCCACGAAGGGCCAGTTTCACGTGCTCAGGGCACGGGTCAGCCCCCGCCTGGGAGAGGCGCTGCCTTACGGCTACCAGCAACTCAATCTGACCCTGCGCGGGTACCGTGCGCTGGGCGCGCCCACGCGGGTGTTGGCCGGCCGCCTGGTGGGCGATGTGTTGTTCGGGGATGCGCCGTTTTACGAGCTGACCCGCTTCGACGATACCAACGCCGTGGGAGGGCCCAAGGGCGTGCGCGGGGTGCCCGCGCAGCGGTTCTACGGCAAGGTGAAGCTGTTCTCGAACCTCGAGCTGCGTGCGCTGCTGCTGCGTTTTCGCCTCGCGGGCAAGGCGTTTTCGCTCGGCAGTGTGACGTTCTTCGATGTGGGGCGGGTGTGGTCGGATCTTTCGCCCAGCCGCGCGCTGGACGGCACGGGGCTGGGGCTTCACTACGGTCTCGGCGCGGGTCTGCGCCTCACGCAGGGAAGCACCTTTGTCGTGCGGGCCGATCTCGCCTGGTCGCCCGACGCGCGCCCGCTGGGGGCCTACGTGAGTGCAGGGCAGGTGTTTTGAGGCGGACGGGTCAAAGCCACAGGTCCGTCAGCGTGGCCACCAAAAAGGCGACCGACACGTACCCGTTCAGGTTGAAAAACGCCATGTCGAGCCGGGACAGATCCGAGGGGCGCAGGATGCTGTGCTCCCACACGAGGATGCCCGCGATCACGGCGAGGCCTGCGAAGTAGATGGCCTGCAGGCCGCCCGAAAGCCCCGTGAACACGAGCGCAACGAGCGTCACCCCGTGCAGCCCGCCCGAGATCCACAGCGCGCCTTTCACGCCGAAGCGCACCGGGATCGAGCGCAGCTGGGCGCTTTCATCGAAGCCCCGATCGGCCAGGGCGTAAAGGATGTCGAAGCCTCCGATCCAGGTGGTGACCGCCAGCATCAGCCACAGGGCGGGCGCGGCCAGGCCCCCCGTGACGGCGATCCAGGCGCCTGCGGGTCCGGCCGCGATCGCAAAGCCCAGCACGAGGTGGCAAAGCCAGGTGAAGCGCTTGGTGTAGGAGTAGCCCAGCACCAAGCCCAGGGCCACCGGGCTTAGCGCCAGGCACAGGGGTCCCAGGTAGGCCGACACGGCGATGAAGATCGCGCTCGAGAGCAGCACGAGGGCCACGGCCGTACGGAGAGGAACGAGGCCGCGGGGGATCTCACGGTTCGCCGTACGTGGGTTGCGGGCGTCGAAGTGCCGATCGACGATGCGGTTCCAGCCCATAGCGGCGGTGCGGGCGGCGGCCATCGCCACCACGATCGCACCCAATCGAGGCCAGGTGAGCGCGTGGGTGCGCGAGGCCATCGCCGCCGCGGCCAAGGCAAAGGGCAGGGCGAAGACGGTGTGGCTGAACTTGATCATGCGCCCGAAGGTCCTCACCTGGGCGAGGACGCCGCGAGGCGGGGTGACAGGATCGGGCAGGGAGAGGCTAGGGGGGGCGGAGGTCGGCTTCATGTCATCCATTCCACAGAGGTCGGCGCGCCCTGGACGAGGGTGCGGAGCAAAGCTTCGGCGTGGGGCGCTTCGACGGGCACCGCGAGCACCCCCGGGCGTTGGCCAGGCGTAAGCGAGCCCAACCAGGGCCTTTCGAGGGCGATGGCGCCCCCGTGGGTGGCGGCTTCGAGCCACAGGTGGGGCGGCAGCGCGGGAAAGGCACCGGCCAGGGCCTTCATTTCGTCCCAGAGGGAGAGCGAGGCCACCGACGCCAGGCTGTCGGTGCCGAGCGCCAGGGTCAGCCCGGCATCGACCATCGCGGGCACGGGTGGTGCGCGGCCGCTGATGTGTTGGTTCGAGCGCAGGCAGAGCACCACGGGCGCGGCGGCGGCGCGCGCCCTGACGATCTCCGGCTCGCCCGCCAGACACATGTGCACGAGCAAGGGCGCCGGGGGGCCCGCGAAGGCGCCGAGCCGCTCGAGGTAGGGGCCCGGGCCCATGCCGGGGGTGCGGCTGCCGGGCGGCACACCCAGGCGCGCGAGCACGGGCGCCCAGGCCCCGACGCCCGTCTCGAGCAGCGCGAGCTCGTCGGTGTCCTCGGCGAGGTGGATCGTGGTGCGTTGCCCGGCCGCCTGCGCGGCCGCGAACAGCCGCGCCAGCAGCGCGGGGCCACCCGAGTAGGGCGCGTGGGGGGCCTGCACGTAGCGGAACCGCAGCGGCCAGTGGCCCGCCCGCACGAGCGCTTCTTGCTCGGCCCGCAAGGCCTCGAGGCCCGCGCCGCTTCCGTCGTCGCGGGAGCCCAGGATCTCGTGAAAAAAACTGCCTTCCAGGGGGACCTGCCCGAGCGCCTCGACGCATCCAAGACCGTTGCCCACGTCCCCAAGCGCGATCGTTCCCGCCCGATGCGCAGACGCAGCGGCCCTGTGAGCCGCGGCCAGGCGCGCGGCGTCGGCCACGTCGCCGGCCGCCCGCTGCAGGCGCCCCACCCAGGGCACGAGGCCCTCGCCCCCGGGCACGCCGCCTGCGAGCGCCGAAAGTTCGAGGTGGGTGTGCGCGTTCACCAGGGCGGGCAAGAGGGTGCCGTGCACGTGCCGCTGCCGCGCGGGCCCTGCCTGTTTTGCGAGGACCTCGGCGGGCCCCACGGCCACGATGCTTCCCTCGGCGTCCAGCCACACGGCGCCCTCACGCAAGGGCGGAGCCGTGATGGGCACCACCCAGGAGGCGCTCACCAGTTGGCCCGTGCGGCCCTCGTGCGCCATCTTTTCCGCTCCTCAGCGCTGCGACGAGGGCAAAAGCTCGTAGCGCATGTTTCGGCGGCGCGGGAGAAAGCCCGCCTCGCGCACGTAGCGTTCGATGTCCTGCGCCGAGAGCTTGAACACCGCGCCGGCTTGCGACACCACGTTTTCCTCGATCATCGCGCTGCCGAAGTCGTTGCCGCCGAAGCGCAGCGCCACCTGGCCCACCTCGGGACCCATCGTGGGCCACGAGACCTGCAAACTGGGAAAGTTGTCGAGGTAAAGCCGCGACAGCGCGAACACCCGCAAGTAACGCATGGCCGTGGTGTCGTCCTTGAGCTTGAGGCGGGTGCCTTCGGCCTGGAAGGGCCAGCAGATGTACGCGGTAAAACCGCCCGTTTCGTCCTGCAGCGCCCGCAGATGTTCGAGGTGGTTGAAGATGTGCTGCGGGGTCTCGCCAAAGCCGAACACCAACGTGCCCGTGGTGCGCAGCCCGAGCGCGTGCGCCTGGCGCATGACCTCGAGCCAGGTCTCCGTCGAGCACTTGAGCGGCGAGATGCGCTCGCGGATCTCGTCGTCGAGGATCTCGGCGCCGCCGCCCGGAATGGAATCGAGGCCGGCGTCCACGAGCCGTTCGATCACGGCCCGCAGCGACAGGTTTTCGAGCTCGGCGATGTAACGGATCTCCTCGGGCGACAGCCCATGGATCGCCAGAGGAAAGTTGGCCTTCATCCAGCGGAAGAGATCCTCGTAGTACGCAAGCGGTAGATCGGGGTTCAAGCCCCCCTGCAGCAGGATCTGAACACCGCCGAGATCGACCGTTTCCTTGAGCTTCTGCGCCAGCACGTCCTTGGGCAAGGTGTAGCCGTCGGCGCGGCCCGGTGGGCGGTAGAAGTTGCAGAACTTGCACCGGGTCACGCACACGTTCGTGTAGTTGACGTTCCGATCGATGATGTACGTCACCACGCCATCGCCGTGCAGGGACTTGCGGCGCAGGTCGGCGGCCGCGCCGAGATCCAGCGTGGGGGCTTCGGCATAGAGCCGAAGCGCGTCCTCGTACCCCAAGCGCTGGCCCGCGGCGGCGTCCGTGAGAAGGGCATCAATCGATTTGTTCGGGTGGTCCACGCCCGTGCGGGGCACGGGCAAAGGCGCAGCCGTGCGGACCGTGGTGATGGGGCGCTCGGGGCGGCCATCGTCGAAGAAACGCAACGGTGGTTTGCGGGGCAAAAGGCCTGCCGCGTGAGCCCGCGTGAAAAACGCCGTGGCGCCCGAAAGTTCTTCGGCCCCGAGCTGGTAGCGGATGTTGCGGGTGAGATAGGCCTCGCAGGCCTCGGGAGAAAGATGCGAGTTTTCGGCCCAGCCGCGGGCGATCTCGGCCCGGTGTTCGAGCCCCTGACGAAGGCTCTCCTTGAGCAGCGCCACCGCTTCACCCTCCACCGCGCCCGGCCGCCCGGCCCACACGGCGTAGACGAAGGGCAGGCCCACCCAGCGCGTCCATTCGGTGCCGAGATCGTAGACGTAGGGGAAGCGCTCGGCGGCTGCGAACGCGGGGTCACCGATCATCAGTGCGCCCCGGCGGCCCTGCACGCTGTCCACCAAGGTCTCGTGTGCGGTGAGCGCGAAGCCCGGGGAGAGCCCGCGCTCGTGGGACAGCAGCTTGACCAGCGTCGCCGACGTCCGCGACGCGCTGTCGGTGCCGATGAACTCCATCTCTTCCCATGGCACTTCGCCGACCAACAACACCGTGCGCACGGGGCCCTTGCCCGCCACCGCCACGCCCGGCACCACGCGCAGCTCACCCTCGATGGTCGCGAGCGAGGCGGTGGGCAGCAGCGCCAGATCCACCTCGCCGTGCGCGAGCCTGTCGGCGCAGCGCGAGGGCAGATCGTAGGTGAGCTCGAAGCGTTCGCCCATCCGGCCCAGGCCCCGCTCGAGCGCGTACGTGATGGGCCGCGCGTTCAGAAACGAAACGGCGGCCAGGCGCAGCTTGCGGTCAGGCGCGCTCATGGCACCACCTCCAGCGCGCGGCGGCTCACGTTGCGGCGGAAGGGCTTTTGCGGGACCAGGGCGTCGCCTTCGGCGATCACGTTGTAGAGCGTGTCGCGCTCGACAGGGGTGCGCCCGGCGTTGACGATGAGGCGCACGATCTCGTCGGGGGCCAGGGTCTGCGGCGTCTCCGCACCGGCCATGTGATAGATCTTTTCCTCTTGCACGGTGCCATCGAGATCATCGGCACCGAACCAAAGCGCCGTTTGCGCCGTCTTCACCCCCAGCATCACCCAGTACGCCTTGAGGTGCGGGATGTTGTCCAGAAGCAACCGGGCCACCGCGTACGTGCGCAGGTCTTCGATGCCCGTGGGCGCAGGCAGCTTCATGAGGGCGTTGTTGTCGGGGTGGAAGGCCAGGGGGATGAAGGTCTGAAAGCCGCCTGTTTCGTCTTGCAGGGCGCGCAGCGCGAGCATGTGGTCCACACGTTCTTCCAGGGTCTCGATGTGCCCGTAGAGCATCGTGCAGTTCGATCGCATGCCCATCTGGTGGGCCGTGCGGTGTACGGCCAGCCATTCTTCGGCGTTGCACTTGTCGTCGCACACCTTCTTGCGCACCCGCGGGGCAAAGATCTCGGCGCCGCCGCCCGGCAGGGAATCGAGACCGGCGGCCCGCAGCTGCTCCAGCACCTCCTTTACGGAGAGTCCGTAGCGCTGGTGGTAGTAGTGCACTTCCACCGCCGTAAAGGCCTTGAGATGGATGTCCGGCTTGATGCGCTTGAGACCCGCGAGGAGGTCCGTGTAGTAGGAAAACGGCAGGCCCGGGTGAAGGCCATTGACGATATGGATCTCCGTCACGGGCTCGCCCACGTCCACGCGCCTTTGCAGACGGCCGAGGGCTTCTTCGAGCGAAAGGGTCTGCGCCTGGGGGCTGCCCTCCTCGAGCCGCGCGAACGAGCAGAACCGGCAGCTGGCCACACAGACGTTCGTGGCGTTGATGTGGAAGTTCCGGTTGAAGTACGTGCGCGCGCCGTGCATCCGCTCCCGGACCTCATTGGCCAGGGCGCCGAGCTCCATCAGGTTGGCGTGATCGAAGAGCGCGACACCGTCCTCGAAGGACAGAGGCTCGCCGTCTTTGACTTTGTCGCGAATGCGGGAAAACGTGCTCATGGGGTCACCTCTTCGAGCCGGCCGCCTGCCAGGCGTTCCACCGGCTGGAGCTGCGCGCCTGCAATGAAAACCACGACCTCCTTGCGGGTCATGGCGGGGTTGTTGGCGTTGGCGCCCAGGCGCAGGGCGCGTTCCGAAACGATGGGGCCATAAAGCCCGTTGGCCCCGAAGCCGAGCGCCATCTGCGCCAGCCGGTGGCCGAGGCGCGCGAAGTCGGCCACCACGGCCGTGCCCGCGAAGCGAACGCCGCAGGCGGCGAAGTGGGCCAGGGTATCGAGGCCCATGGGCTCGCCCGTGGGCGTGGGGATCACCGCTTCCACGGGGGTACCACGCTCACGGCAGGCGTGGAGGAACGCTTCCACGGCGTTCAGGCGCTCCTCGCGCGTGGCGGGGGCTTCACCGGCTTCGTAGGGCACCCGCAGCTGACCCCGCATCCCCAGCGCGAGCGCCGCGCTCATGGTGGGCAGGGACGCGCCCACGAACACCTGCGCGCCCGCGGCCCAGGCCGCATCGAGCCCGCCCAGCGCCGGCAGGTCGCTTTCTTCGACCACGCTGTCGGCGGCATCCTTCGGGCCCTGCCACGTGCCCGTACCAAGCAGACGGCGGCTGCGGGCGAAGACGCATCGATTGCCGCCCAGGCGCTGGCGAAGCTCGTTGGCCGTGCGGGCCTGTGCGAACAGATCCGCGGGTGGCATGTCGGCGCACGGGACGGTTGGGGGCGAGACGCTGTCGTGGGTGTGCATCAGACCAGGGTTCCTTCCGGGCCCTCGCCCCACCGGGGCATCAGGCGGTTGTCGAGGCCCAGGTGATCCAGCACCCGGGCGTTCACGGTGTCGACCAGGGCCTCGACCCCGCGGGGCTGGCTGTAGAACGAAGGGCTCGCGGGCAACACCACGGCGCCCGCGCGCGTGACGGCCGCCATGTTCTCGATGTGCAGCAGCGACAAGGGGGTCTCGCGGAACACGAGCACCAGCTTGCGTCGCTCCTTGAGCATCACGTCCGCCGCCCGGCCCACGAGGTCGTCCGAGATGCCGTGAGCGATGCGCGCGAGGCCACCCGCTGAACACGGCACCACCACCATGGCGTGCCAGCCCGCCGAGCCCGAGGCGAACGGGGCCGAAAAGTCCGAACGTTCGTAGCGACGAAACGGCAGGTCCGGGGGGCCACCCAGCTCGTGCTTCCACACCTGCTCACCGGCGCGCGAGAAGCAGACACCCACCTCCAGGGGCTCGCCCGCGTCCCGAAGCGCAGCCAGGCTGAGCAGCAGGCGTTGTGCGTAGATCGCGCCCGAGGCGCCGCCCACGGCCACCACGATTTTGCGGGGGCCCGGGCGCATCATTGCGCCACCACCAGCGACGCCACGCCGGCCGGAAACAGCTCCCGCCCCGTCACGGAGGCAAAGCCCGCGGCCTCGAGCTCGCCTTGTACCTCGCGGCGGCTGGCGAAGGCCGCGATGGAGTCCGGCAGGTACCGATAAGCGTCGCGGTCACCCGTCACCGCCCACCCGACCAGGGGCAGGATGTGCTTGTTGTACAAACGGTCGAAGAAAAAGCGCGGGCGCTCGGGGCGGAAGAACTCCAGCACCACGAGGCGGGCACCGGGCTTGAGCACGCGCCGCAGCTCCGCAAAGGCCTGCGGGCGGTTCACGAGGTTCCGTACGCAAAACGCGCTGAACGCCCCATCGAAGACCTGCGCCCGGTAGGGCAGGTGGTGCCCGTCCGCCCCGTGTGGGGCCACGCAGGCTGGGGCTGGCACCTTGCCCACGCCCACCCGCAGCATCTGCTGGGCAAAGTCGGCGGCCGCCACCCGCGCACCGGGCGCGCGGCGTGCGATCTCGATCGAGCCGTCCAGCGTGCCCGCGCCGAGGTCCAGCAGGCAGGGCGCGGCGCCCGCGGTCTCGAGAAGCGGCAGGAGCGCTTGCTTGCGCCAGCGCTTGTCCACCCCGGCGGACATCACCCGGTTGGCGGCATCGTAACGGCCCGCGATCCGATCGAACATACCGCGCACGTCGGTGCGCGCGGCCAACGAGGGTGGGGGAGGGGCGCTCGCGGCGGGCATTCAGACCACCCGCTCCACGGAGAGCCAGGCCAACGCCGAGAGGGCCTGCCGATAGGGGCTGTCGGGCAAAGCGCCGAGAGCCGCCTGTGCTTGCTCCACCAGCCGGTGGGCGTGGCGCCGCGCGGCTTCGACGCCTCCGCAGCGCTGCACCAGCCTCAGCACCTCGGCCGTGGCGGGCGCGGCCATACCCGTGTCCGTCATGTGCCGGGCCAGCGCCTGCTGTACGGCGGGGTCGAGCTCGGCGGCCAACAAGACCGGCAAGGTCAGTTTGCCCTCGGCCAGGTCGTGGCCCACCGACTTGCCGGCCGTGGCTTCGTCCACCGCGCAGTCGAGGATGTCGTCGGCGATTTGGAAGGCGCGGCCCACCATGCGCCCGTAGGTCGTCATGGCTTCGAGGGGCCCTGGGTCCAGTGCGTCACCAACGCGTGCGCACCATGAGATGAGCGAGCCCGTCTTGCGGTCGATGACGTCCATGTATCCCGAAACCGTAACGTCCACCCGTCCCGCACGTTCCAACTGCGAAACCTCACCCTCCGCCATCTCCGTGACTGTCGCGGCCAGGGACTGGACGACCGGCAGGTGACCGGTGGCGCTGACCAACGCCAGAGCCCGGGCCAGGCAGAAGTCGCCCACCAGAACGACGACGCCGTTGCCGAACACCATGCGGGCGGCCGGGCGTCCGCGGCGGACACGCCCGTCGTCCACGACGTCGTCGTGAAAGAGCGTGGCGCTGTGAATCAACTCGGCGGCTACGCCCACTGCGATGCCCAACTCGACCGGGGCATGAGCGGCGCGGGCAGCGAGCACCGCCAGCAAGGGTCGGAGCCGCTTTCCGCCCGCCGCCAGCAGATGCTCCCCCACCTTTGGGATCGGCCCTACCTGGCTTTCCATCGCCGCGGACAGACGCTCGTCCACGTGTTTCATTTCTTCGGCCACCAGGGCCAAACCTCGCTCGAGGGCAGCGGACGTGCTCATACCCGCGGCCATCGGGGGCGCCGAAGGGGAGGCGGGTTGAACGTTGACGCGGGCGGTTTCGCTCATGAATCACCGGGTTGCAAAGCGTTTCGATGCTGCTCCGTCAGCGCCTTGCGGGGGAAATATTCAAAAAAAAATGAACGCCGGCAACCGCAAAGGGTGCGCCTTTCGGCCACACGGAGGGCCGATACCGGCCCGACCAGGAGCAAACCCCTCTGTGGTAGCGTGTGGGGTCGATTCACCTTGACACTTTGGCGGGGACGATACAGTACTTTTGCGTCCGTGTTTGACGGCTCACGGCAAGGCAGGTGCCTACACCTCCGCGCTGGGGTCGTCTCGGCGGCAAGGGTCTCGGGAGAGGTTCCATGGCCACGTACATCACAGAGGAATGCATCAACTGCGGCGCCTGCGAGCCCGAATGCCCGAACGAGGCAATCAGCGAAGGCGACTCGATTTACGTGATCGACCCGAACCTGTGCACCGAATGCGTGGGCTTTCACGACCACGAGGCCTGCCAGGCCGTATGCCCGGTCGAATGCTGTCTGCCCGATCCCAATCACGCCGAAGCCGAAGCGGAGTTGCTGGCGCGCGCTCGTGCGCTGCACCCCGGACAAGCCTTTCCCGATCTCGACGTGCTGCCCGCCAGCCTGTCGCGGTTCAGAAAGCTCGGCTAGCGATGCCTCCTGGCGACCTGGGCGCCGCCCCCGGCATCTACGGGAGGCGAAGCCCATGAAGCTCACCTCTCAGGAAGAGTACGGCCTGCGCTGCTTGCTGCAGATCGCTTCGGCCCCTGCGTGTTTCCTCACGATCCCCGAGGTGGCGCGCCGGGAGGCTTTGTCCACAGCGTACGTGGCGAAACTCATGCGCATCTTGCGCAGGGCGGGCTTCGTGCGGAGCGTGCGTGGGCAAAAGGGTGGCTTCGAGTTGGCGGTGGCCCCGATGCAGATCAACGTGGGCGCGGTTCTCGACGCTCTCGGGGGCCGGCTGTATTCGCCGGCGTTCTGCGAAGCCCATGCCGGCGAGCGCTGCGTCTGCGTGCACAGCGTGGACTGTTCCTTACGATCGCTTTGGACCAACGTGGACGCGGCGATTCAGGGCGTGCTCAACCGCACACAGCTCGGTCATCTGATTCGGGTGGGAGGCGCGGGGGCAAGTGGTCCGGGCTGCGGACTCTTGGACGCTCGGCGGGATCGGGGTGGGCCTGAGGAGAAGAAGCTGGTCAGTGGATTGCAAGCGGGTTCGGCGGGTCACGTCGCGGAGGCTCTTTGTCTTCGCGTCCACGGCCAAGACGACGCGAACAATCAGACGCAGCAAGAAAGCGAGGCTTGAGGGAATGGAACGCAGTCAAGGCGGGTTGCGGGGGAGGTTCCCAAAGCTGGGTTCGGCAAAAAGGTTGCATAGCGGGGCGCGGAGAAGGTTGCAAACGCGCCGCGCTTCGGATAATCCGGTCGCGCTCGAAAGGCGTCGTCCGAACAACGTAGGGCCGGATGGCGGCCAGGTGGGGTCAGGGCGGGGGGGCACCGGAGGGCGCTGAAGCGCCTCGAGGGGTTCCGGGCGGTCAACATCGAGACATCAAAGTGGACTTGGGCAAGACATGAGACTGGTTAGAGTCAAAAAGAAGGTGAAGGCTCCGGTGCCAACGGCACCCGTGGCTCCGGCCGCGGACGTGCAGGAAGACGAGGCATCGGATTTCGACAATGACAGCGACGAAGCCACAGAAGACTTCGACGCCAGCGCCGATGCCGAGGTGGAGGAGCGCGTCGCCGCGCCCGCGAAGGCCACCAAGAAGGCGAAGGCCTCGAAGTCGACCAGCAGCGACGGCGATCGCGATCAAAGCCTGTTCCGTCGCTACCTGCGCGACGTGAACGGCCTCGACGTGATGGCGCCGGAGCAAGAGTTCGCGATGGCGCGTCGGATCGAGTCGCTCAAGCTCGAGCTGTGGAACGTGATCCTCGGACACGGCCCTGCGGGAGCTCTCATCGTCGAATCGATCGAGCGCCTGATGGAGAACAAGTTCGAGGACTGGGAAGGCTACCGCAAGCTCCTGGTCAAAGAGCTCGCCACGGCTGCCAAGGCCAAGCCGGCTTCGCGGGCCAAGGATCCAGGCCCGCTCGCCAAGGTGGCCAAAGCCGCCAAGGCCGCAGCCAAGGCCTCGGGCGCCAAGAGCCCCAGGGCCTCGAGCCACGACGAGGGCCCCGTGCGCTCACCCGCGCTCGAGAAGCGTCTCGACTTCTACGTGGACGCTGCCGGCACCGCCGATCCGGAAGGAACGGCCGTGGAGGCGATCGTCGACTATCTGTCCTCGTTGCCCCCGTCTCGCACCACCGGGATCCAGGGCTTCGACGCCTACATGTCGAGCCTGCGCCGGGCGCGCTCCTCCCTGCGGACCGCCAAGAACGACTTCGTCAGTGCCAACCTCAGGTTGGTGGTGGCCGTGGCCGCCCGCTACAGCCGCGAGCTCCTCACGTTCGAGGATCTGGTGCAGGAGGGCAACATCGGCCTGATGAAGGCGGTGGACCGTTTCGACTACCGGAAGGGTTTCCGTTTCTCCACGTACGCCTCGTGGTGGATCCGCCATGCCATCGGGCGCGCACTTGCCGACAAGGCGCGGCTCGTGCGGTTGCCGGTGCACGTGCTGGATGCGCAACAGAAGGTGGAGAAGACCCGCCGGGCCCTCACCGCGCAGCTGGGTCGCAAGCCCACGCCGGCCGAGATCGCCAAGGAGACGGGCCTCGATCAAGAAGAGGTGGAGCGCATCAACGCCCTGCCATCTTCGAGCCCACTGTCTCTCGACGAGCCGTTCTCGGACGAAGACGACGACCGTTCGCGCATGGACACCCTTGCCGATCCCGAACCCGGGCCCGAGCCGGTGGATCGTCTCGCGCAGACGGAGACGGAAAAGGCGATGATCAGCCTGATGGCTCAGCTCAAGCCCGTCGAGGTGGATATCCTGCGCAAGCGCTTCGGCCTTCACGATGGCCGCGAGCGGACGCTGCAGGAGATCGGCGACGAGCACCGGCTCTCGCGCGAGCGCATCCGTCAGGTGCAAGATCGTGCGCTCAACAAGCTGCGAGGCGCCTTGAACCAGTACCTCGCCACGGGCAACGCCGCGAGCACACCCGCTGCCGCCCCGGCACGCGGTCAGGCTTCGGCCCAGGCCCGCGGCCAACTCTGAGCCGCCCTGGCGTCACGAAAGACCGTCGCAACGCGCGTGGATGTCACGCGCGGGGCGGCGGTCGCTTCGTTGCGGGGCTCTCGTCGCGCGGCTCGGCCGCCGGCTGAGGCTGACGGGAGCGGAACACCTCGCGAAACCTGCCGATGTCCAGTGACAGCTCGCCCAGCAACATGTCGAGCAGTGTCTCACCCACCTGGCACACGGCCTGAAGCTGGGTGAGCCGCTCGAGGGCGAAGGCGGCCTCTTTGCGTTCGGCGCCGCTGGCTTGTCTCCGCGCCGCCCGGGCGTGGCGACAGGCGCGATCGACGTAGCCCACCGCCGCGTGGATCTCCTTGCGCTCGCGCTCGTTGAGCACGCTCGAGATCATGTGCCAGAAGTCGGTTTCGGCCTCGTAGTGATCCTGGCGCGAGCCCGGGGGGCGCAGCTTCTTTACCACCCCCCAGCGCACGAGCGCCGCCAGGGTCATCGAAGCGTTCCCGGCCGAGATGTGCAGGCGCTTCTGCACGTCCAGCCGGGAAAGGGGCTCGGGGGCCAGGTAAAGCAGGCCAAACGCACGACCCATCGTGCGGGTGAAGCCCCAAAAGGCGGCAATGCGCCCACAGGTTTCGATCCCCAGGCTGCGGGCCTGTGCGAGATCGCTTTCGTCCACCGGCCCCGCCATGACGTTGGAACTTAAGGGGTGGCCCGTGTGCGCAGCGCCTGGGCCAGCGACACGTCCACGTCTTTGCGGGGCGCGGGGGCCCGGGCTGCCAGCTGGCCGCAGGCTGCGTCGATGTCGTCGCCCCGGGGCATGCGAATGTACACCTGAATGCCCCGGGCGCGGAGGCGCCCCTGGAACGACAACACGCGTTCGGTGCTGGGGCGCTGGAACTGCGGACCGTTGAAAGGGTTCCAGGGGATGAGATTCACCATGCTGGGCAGGCCGCTCACCAGGCGCACCAGACGGTCGGCGTCCGCGTCGGCGTCGTTGACGCCCGCCAGCAGCACGTACTCGAAGGTGATCTTGCGCCCGTGACCCAGGGGAAAGCGCTTCACCGCGGCCATCAGCGTGGCGATCGGCCACTTGCGGTTGATCGGCATGATCTGGTCCCGCACCTCGTCCGACGAGGCATTGAGGGAGATGGCCAGGTTGGGCACGTGTTCGAGCGCGGCCAATTTCTCGATGCCGGTGACCAGGCCCGACGTGCTGATGGTGATCCGACGGGGCGAAAACGCCGCACCCCAGGGGTGGCAGAGCAGCTCGAAGGCGCGCTTGACGTTGTCGAAGTTGTGCAGCGGTTCACCCATGCCCATGAACACGATGTTCGTGGGGCGGCGGCCCGCCAGCTCCGTGGCCCAGTAGACCTGCGAGACGATCTCGCCGGCGCTGAGGTTGCGGCCAAAGCCCAGTGTGGCCGTGGCGCAGAACTTACAGTCGATGGCGCACCCCACTTGCGAGGAAATGCAGAGGGTGAGTCGGTCCCGCTCCTGGTTGTCGTCAGGGATCAGCACGGCCTCGATGGAACGGCCGTCGTGGGTCGAGAAGGCAAACTTACGGGTGCCATCGCGCGCGCTCTGCTCGACGGCCAGCCCCAAAGCGGACGGGGCGGCCTCGGCCGCCAAGATCTCGCGCAGGGCGGCGGGCACGTTGCAGGGGGCGTTGAGGTCCCGCACGGCGCCCACGCCACCAGCCCCCGGGCCGTGCAGCCACCGAAACACCTGTTCGGCCCTGTAGGGCGGGTGTCCGGCGGCCACGACCCGGGGCTTGAGCTCGGCGGGGGTGAGGTCTCTGAGATCCACGGCGCCCAGTTGTAGCATGCGCCTTCCTTCGGTTCCGCTTCACCCGCACGCGGGCGGGCGCGCCGGGGCGGCCCCAAGGGCGCACAGCCTAGCGGCGCCGTCGCCGCAGCCGGAAAGCGCCCCCCAGCGCCAGCAGCACGAGAGCTCCGGCGCCCGTGGGGGCGTCGCCGCCGTGGCCAAGCGCGCAGGAACAGCCGCCCCCCTCCGTGCGCACCGTGCGGGTCACGCGGGTGTCGGGGCAGTCGCTGCGGGGGAGGCACTGCGGGATGCCATCGGCCGTGAGCGTGCACGCAAAACAGCCGTTGCTGGGGCAGGTGACCGTCTTGCAGGGATCGTCCTTGCATTGGCCTGTGAGGGGCACGCAGGCCTGCCCCGGGCATACCCTGAGAAGACAGGCGTTCGCCTGGCACTGGCCGGTGGCCGGATCGCAGACCTGACCGCTGGCGCAGGCGATGCCACTGCAGGCGTCCGCTTCACAGGAGCCCTTCACGCACCGCTGGCCTCCCGGGCAGGCCGTGGCGCAGTTGTCGATGCACTGGCCCTCCTGGCAGTACTGGTTAGCCGCGCAGGCCACGCCCGCGCAGGGATCCGCCGCGCACGCGCCGGCGAGACAGAGCTGACCCGGCTGGCAGAGGCTGGGCACCGTGCGGCAGTCGTTGCACACGCCGTTGACGCAGCGGGCGGGGGCCTGGCAGACCACACCCTGGCAAGGATCTTCGCAGGCGCCCGAGCCCGGGTTGCAGCGGAAGCCGGGCATGCAGGTGACGTCGCGGCACTTGGTGGAAAGGCACACCTCGACCGCGGCATCGTCCACCGAGCGCCGCCCCTCGTTGCACGCGAAGCCCGGTGGGCACGGGAACTCGCCGCTGCTGCACGGCAACTCGCACTTGGCGGGCACGAGATCGACCACGGGATCCTTCTTCACGCAGATGCGTCCGTTCGGGCAGATTATCTCACCGTCATCGGTGAGGCCATCGCAGTCGTTGTCTTTGCCGTCGCAGGTCTCGTCCCGCGGGGGCACGCAGCCCTGGCACGAAAGCCCCAAGGCGCCCGCACACACCTGCTTGCCCTTGCGGCACTCGCCCGTGCTGAGCTGCTCGAGGGTGAAGGGTTCACAGGCGCAGTCGGCGCCGCCCAGGCCTTCATCGGTCTGGCCGTTGCAGTCGTTGTCCTTGCCGTCGCAAAGCTCGGGCATGGGGGTGTTGACCTGCACGCACACCAGCGCGCCCCCGCGGCAGGCAAACGCGCCCGCCTTGCATTCACCCACGGCCACACCGCAGGGCTCGCCTTCCCCGGGCAGCGTCGTTTGCCCCTCGGGCGGTTCGTCAACCATGCCGTCGCAGTCGTCGTCCACGTTGTTGCAAAGCTCGGGGGTGCCGGCCACCGGAGGGGCGTCGCACACCGTGCCCAGGCCGTTCGGCGCGCACACCTTGGTGCCGGCACGGAAGCAGGCGCCCCGGCCGCCGTTGTTGCAGGCGGCGCCAAGGTCGAAGCCCTCGTCGATCTGGCCGTTGCAGTTGTTGTCTTTCCCGTCGCAGATCTCGCTTGCCGGACCCTGGCAGCCGTTGCAGGCGAGGGCGCCCGCCGTACATGCGGTGACACCCAGCCGGCACATGCCCTTGCCGTCCTGCTCGGGGGTGACGAGCCCGTTGCAGGTGCAGCTTTCGCCCGCCCCGGGCAGGGGGGCTTCGTCGACGAGGCCATCGCAGTCGTCGTCGACGCCGTTGCAGATCTCCGCGGGGGGCACGGTCTGCGCGATGATGCCCACGAGCTCGCGCTTGATCTCGTCGCTGTTGGTGAAGTCGACGCCGATGGCCTTCGTGGTGCCGCCACTGGCGGCGATGGCATCCAGGGGGTTGCTGGCGCCCCCCAGCAGGCTTCTGTCCGTGAGGACGTAAACGGGCACCTGTGAGTTTTGGAAGAGTGTGCTGGCCTGGGTGCGCGGGTTGAAGGGGGAAAGCTCCGCTTCGTCGCACTTCTCGATGCCGTCGGTCACCAGGATCACCAGGTTCTTGCGGCACTGGCCCTTCGGGTCCACGAAGGCCGCGCCGTTTTTCCGGCGCACATAGTTGTCGTAGTAGAGTCGGGCGTAAAAGAGTGAACGGCCAAGCGGCGTGGCGAAACCCAGCTCGGGGTTGTTGCCCTTGCCCGTACCGCCGGCCCGGATCTCCGGATCCGTGATCACCCCACCCGAAGCCGCTTCGGTCAGGTTGATCCATCGCAGGAGCTCGGCCACGTTGCCGTCGGCCGGATCGTAATCGCCAGGGGCCGGTTTGCCCGTGTTGGCTTTGTTGGTCACGGGAACCACGATGGCCTCGCGGTAGGCGCTATCGAACCAGGCGCCGTATTCGGTCTGGTTGCTGTTGTGGGTAGTGAGCTGGCAGCCGACGCGGGTGCTGTTGTCGTTGAAGTAGCGGCCGCGGGGACATACGGGGCTGCTGTTCGGCGCTTCCTTTTGCGGGTAGCGCATGAGCCCGAAGTTCGCCTCATCGGTGCCCACCTGCGCAAGCGTCTCGCGGAGGGCCTGTTTGAGCAGAAAAATGCGCCTGTTGGTGCCCTGGCCCCCGCAGAGCGGAGAGCCATCGAGGCGGTTGAGGGTGTTCCACTCGTCGTTGTCCGCCATCGACCCCGACGTGTCGAAGACGATGAGGATGTTGGGCTTGAGCGCCTGTGCGTGCGCAGGGCTGGCGGTGGCCAGCGCCGCAGCGCCTGCTGCCAGGACGACCCACGAGCGTTTCACGAAAGCCATGGCGGGTTCCTCGAGGTTGCGAAGGGTCACAGCACACCGTCCTTGCAGCAGCGAAAGCCCACCGAGGGCAGCCGCACGGCGATGTCGGGGCAGGGAGCTTGTGGGCTGCACGCCTGGCCGTTCGGGCAGCTGCCGTTTTTGCATTCGGCGGGCCCGGGGGCGGGGGTGTTGCCATCGCAACGAAGCCCCGGGGCCACCCGCCGCATGGCGGTGCAGGGCTCGGACGTGCACGAGGGATCCGGCTGCAAGTAGCTGGTGTTGTTGTAGGCGCCCCCCCGCAGCTCGAACCCCAGCGGGGTGGCCGTGGGCAAGGTGGTGAGCACCCACTCCTTGAGGTTGCCGCTCATGTCGAAGAGATCGTCGGTGACGGCCGGGTCACCCTGGTCCGACAGGCACATGACCGCGTTGCCCACGGGCAGGGGGGCCGGCGTGGCCTGGAAGTCCGCCCCGTTGCACTTGGCGCCGTCGTAGAGGTTTCCGTAGGGGAAGGCGCTGTTGCCGCCGCCGTTGCAGGCGTCCAGCCATTCCTCTTTCGTGCACAACCGCCAGCCCGCGCCGATCGTCTGGCAGGCCGCTTGCGCTTCTTCCTTGGTGACGTTGCCCCAGGGCTGTCGGCCCTTGACGCTGCAGGGACGCCTGTTCGAGACCATACCCGGTGTGGTGGTGTTGGCGTCGTGCCGCGAGGCCTCGTAGGCGAACATGGTGACGGTCCGGCCCGCAGGGCTGAGCACCACCAGCCTGTCGTCGCTGGTTTTGTCCATGGCCGAGAGCAGCTCGTCGGTTTTGCCATCGCAATCGTTGTCGAAGCCGTCGCAGGTCTCGGCCCCGGGGGCGCCTGGTGGGGTGTCGCATTCGGTGCCGGTTTTGTCCGCCTTGCAGCGCAGCCGGCCTTGCCGCACGCACTCGCCGAACACCTTTTGCCCCTGGGCATCCGTGTCGGCCACACAGGCGGCCCCCACGCGGAAGCCTTCATCGACGAGCCCATCGCAGTCGTTGTCCAGGCCATCACAGCCCTTGGCCATGTCTTCGCCGCTTTCCTGGTAAAGCGAAGCCGGGTAGGGGCACGACCAGGTGGTCACCACCACGTTGGCCATGGCTGCGTCCTTTCCGATGATTACGGGGCCACACACCGGCGTCACGCCGGCGCAGACGCCCATGCCCCGGCAGGTGATGGTGGGCGTGACCCCATCATCGATCAGGCCGTTGCAATCGTTGTCGACGCCGTCGCAGAGTTCAACGCCGCCGTTGGTCTTCTGGCATTCGCAGCCGGCTTTGGTGGGGTCGCTGTCGCTGAAGCCGGGCTGGCAATCGGTTTGTTTGCACACGCCCTGATCGCACCGTGCGAGGGCGAACGGGAAGCTGCACAGGCGGTTGCAGGCGCCGCAGTGCTTGAGGTCGGCGTCGAGGTCGAAGCCTTCGTCGGTTTTGCCGTCGCAGTCGTTGTCGAGGCCATCGCAGGCGGCTTCGGGTTTGTCGCCGGCCGTGTCGCGCTCCGCACCGACCAGGATGCACTCGCAGCCGTTGGTGGCCCCGTTGTCGATGTCGATGGCGCCGGTCACGCAGGAATAGCCACAGGTGCCGGCCTGGCAGGTGGTGAGCGCGTTCGGGCGGTCCTGGCACACGTTGTTGCACGAGCCACACGATTCGGTGCGGGTCAGCACCTCGGCCGCGACGTCATCGATGGTGCCGTTGCAGTCGTCGTCGATGCCGTTGCACAGCTCGGTCGTGGGCGTGCACGCGTCCATGCGGGGGGGCGCGGTGTCCAGCTTGGGTGCCGCATCGAGCTTCGGGGCGTTGGCATCGGCGGGCGTGGGCCCGGCGTCTTGCTCACCCGGCGGCGATCCGATGGTGATCGGCAGCTCACGCTCTGCGCAACCAGGGAGGCACATGAGTGTGGGGGCCATCAGGAAAACGAGAAGAGCTCTCTTTAAGTTCGGCATCGGCGAAAGGGTTCCTCATTCACACGGAGCGAAGGGGCCGCGCGCACCCGAACGGCTTGGGGCGTCTCAGCAAGGGCATCATAGGGAAACGGCCCGGAAAACCACAGAGGTTTGTGGGCAGCTCCTGCCGAGGTCCGGGGGCAGCGCGGCGACGTTCGAAAGCAAAAACGGCGCCGACCGTGGGGTCAGGCGCCGCCTGTGCGAGCCAAGTCTCAATGGCTCTATCTTGGTGGGCCGAAGGCTGGCTCAGCCCTGCAGGCCCAGGTCCGATCCACGGAAGAACCAGCCGAGCTCGAACTGGGCGGTATCGGGCCCGTCGCTGCCGTGAACGGCGTTGCGTTCGATGTTCGTGCCGAACTTGTGACGAATGGTTCCTTCCGGTGCCTTGGCGGCGTCGGTGGGGCCCATCAGCTGCCGGTAGCGGGCGATGGCGTCCTCACCCTCGAGGGCCATCAGCACACAGGGGCCGGAGGTCATGAAGCCGATGAGGTCCTTGAAGAAGGGCCGCGCCTTGTGCACTGCGTAGAAGCCTTCGGCTTCGTGCACTGACATCCGGGTCATGCGCAGGCTCAGAAGTTTGAAGCCTGCGCCTTCGACCATGGACAGGATGCCGCCCGTGGAGCCGCTTGCGACGGCGTCGGGTTTGATGATTCCAAAAGTGCGTTCGATTGCCATGAACGAGGGACTCCGATTCTAGAACAGCGACGCGACGGTTGTGCCGAGCTCGGCGGGGGTGGCGGCCACCTTGATGCCGGCTTCCTGCATGGCGGCGATCTTGTCGCCCGCGCCGCCCTTGCCGCCACTGATGATGGCGCCGGCGTGGCCCATGCGGCGTCCGGGAGGGGCGGTGACACCGGCGATGAAGCCGGCGACGGGCTTGGACATGTGATCCTTGACGAAGCGGGCGGCCTGCTCCTCGGAGGAGCCCCCGATCTCGCCAATCATCAGCACGGCCTTGGTGTCGGGATCGGCCTCGAAGAGCTGGAGGGCTTCGATGAAGTCCATGCCCTTGACGGGGTCACCGCCGATGCCGATGCAGGTGGTTTGCCCGAGGCCGAGCTGCGTGAGCTGGTGGGCGGCTTCGTAGGTCAGCGTGCCCGAGCGGCTGACCACACCCACCTTGCCGGGGGTGTGGATGTAGCCGGGCATGATGCCGATCTTGCACTGGCCGGGCGTGATCACGCCGGGGCAGTTCGGGCCCACGAGGCGCGTTTTGGGGAAGGCGTCGAGCGCGCGCTTGGTCTTCACCATGTCGAGCGTGGGGATGCCTTCGGTGATGCACACCACCAGCTCGATGCCGGCAAACGCGGCTTCCACGATGGCGTCGGCGGCGCCGGGCGGGGGCACATAGATGACGGACGCGTTGGCGCCCGTTTTGGCCACGGCTTCGGCCACGGTGTCGAAGACGGGGAAGCCTTCGTGGACGAGGCCGCCTTTGCCCGGGGTCACACCGCCCACGACCTGGGTGCCGTATTCACGCATTTGCTTGGCGTGAAAGGTGCCGGCCGACCCGGTGAGGCCCTGAACGATGAGCTTGGTGTTCTTGCTGACGAGAACGGACATGACGTTTAAGCCTTTCCTGCGAGGGCAACGATCTTCTTGGCCCCGTCGGCCATGTCGTCGGCGGCGGTGAGGGCCAGGCCGGACTCGGACAGGATCTTCTTGCCGAGCGCGACGTTGGTGCCTTCGAGGCGCACGACCAGGGGCACTTTCAGGCCCACGTCCTTCACGGCGGCGATGACGCCTTCCGCGATGGTGTCGCACTTCATGATGCCACCGAAGATGTTGACGAAGATGCCTTTGACGGCGGGGTCGGCGGTGATGATCTTGAAGGCCGCGGTGACCTTTTCCTTCGTGGCGCCGCCGCCCACATCGAGGAAGTTGGCGGGCTCGCCGCCGTAGTGCTTGATGGTGTCCATGGTGGCCATGGCCAGGCCGGCGCCGTTGACCATGCAGCCGATGGTGCCATCGAGCTTGATGTACGAAAGATCGTACTTCTTGGCCTCGATCTCCTGGGGCTCTTCCTCGTCGAGGTCGCGCAGGGTCTCGAGATCCTTGTGGCGGTAAAGGGCGTTGTCGTCGAAGTTGATCTTGCAGTCGAGGGCAACGACCTTGTCGTCCTTGGTGAGAACGAGGGGGTTGATCTCGAAGAGGCTGGCGTCTTCGGCGATGAAGGCCTGGTACACCTTCAAGAGGAACGCGGTGGCGTTCTTGGCGGCGTCGCCCTTGAGCTCGAGGCCGTAGGCCAGGTTGCGGGCCTGAAAGCCGGTGAGGCCGAGGGTGGGGTCGACGTACTCTTTCAGGATCTTCTCGGGGGTGTTGGCGGCGACCTCCTCGATGTCCATGCCGCCTTCGGAGGAGGCCATCACCACGACCTTGCCGGACTCGCGGTCGACCAGCAGGCCGACGTAAAGCTCGCGGGCGATGGCGGCGCCCTGCTCGACGAGCAGGCGGTTCACCTTTTGGCCGGCGGGGCTGGTTTGGTGGGTGATGAGGTTCATGCCGAGGATCTTGCCGGCGGCGTCAGTGGCGGCGTCGGCGCCTTTGACGACCTTGACGCCTCCGCCTTTGCCGCGTCCGCCAGCGTGGATCTGGGCCTTGACGACCACGACCTCGTTGCCGGTGTCAGCGATGATCTTCTGGGCGGCCGCGGTGGCTTCGGCCACGGAGAAGGCGGGGATGCCCTGGGGCACGGGCACGCCGTACTTCCGCAGGATGTCTTTGGCTTGGTACTCGTGGATTTTCATAGCTTGCTCGAGGCGGTGATGAGTTCGCGGACGGCGTCGGCGCTCTTGGCGAGCATGGCCTTTTCTTCGTCGTTGAGTTCGATGGTGACGACCTTTTCGATGCCCTGGCCACCGATGATGACGGGCACGCCCATGTAGAGGTCGCTGTAGCCGTATTCGCCGGTGAGGTAGGCGGCGGCGGGCAGCAGGCGCTTTTCGTCGCGCAGGAAGGCTTCGGCCATCTGGATGGCGGCGGAGGCGGGGGCGTAGAAGGCGCTGGTGCCCATGAGGCCGACGATCTCGCCGCCGCCTTTGCGGGTGCGGTCGACGATGGCGTCCAGCTTGTCCTTGGCGATGAACTGGGATACGGGCACGCCGTAGATGGTGCAGTTGCTGGTGACGGGCACCATGGTGTCGCCGTGGCCGCCGAGGACCATGGCGCGCACGTCCTTGACGGACACGCCGGCTTCGCGGGCGAGGAAGAGCTGGAAGCGGCCGGAGTCGAGCACGCCGGCCATGCCGATCACGCGCTCGCGGGGAAGGCCGGAGACCTTCTTCAGCTCGTAGACCATCGCGTCAAGCGGGTTCGAGATGCAGATCACGAAGGCTTCGGGGCAGTTTTCCTTGATCCCCTGGGCAACGCTGCGGATGATCTTGAGGTTGATGCCGAGCAGGTCGTCGCGGCTCATGCCGGGCTTGCGGGGCACGCCGGCGGTGATGATGACGACGTCGGATCCTTTGAGATCGGCCCAGTTGGAGGTGCCCCGGATCGCCGCGTCATAGCCGAGGATGGCGCCGTTCTGCTCGAGGTCGAGGGCTTTGCCCTTGGCCACCCCTTCTTTATCGGGGATGTCGAACAGCCAGACGTCGCCGAGTTCCTTACGGGCCGCGAGGGCCGCGAGTTCTCCGCCGATGTTGCCGGCACCAATGAGAGCGATTTTCTTGCGAGCGGGCACTGAGACCTCCTGGATTTGCGCGTCCTTGTCTAGCGTCCAGGGGGAAAAATGCCAATAGCAAAGTGCGGCGGAGGGGGGGAGGGGGGCTGCCTACATCGGGCAGGCGGGCCCGGGACCCCTCCGCAGGGGCGAACAAGTTGAACGGCGGCTTGCTGGTCGTTACCATCCGTGCCAAGCCATCATGATGACCGCACGCGCTCACGGCCGGGCAGAAGCGAAGGTGAAGAGCGCTGGTCTGCAACCAGTACCCGACGTTTACATATCGACGGACATCGAGACGGACGGGCCCATCCCCGGGCCGTTTTCGATGTTGTCGTTTGCCTTCGTCGAGATTGGAACCTTCGATGGGGCGCGCCTCTGCCGACCGCAGACGCCGCGCACCTTCTATCGGGAGCTGCGGCCCATTTCTGATCGCTTCGAGAACGAGGCGTTGGCGGTAAACGGGCTGGACCGTGGCAGGCTGCTCCGTGAGGGAACGGATCCTTCCACCGCGATGGAGGAGGCGCGCCACTTCGTCTCCGAACTGGCCGGGGGAGGAACTCCTGTTTTGGTGGCGTATCCGCTCTCGTTCGATTGGAGCTTCCTCTACTGGTACTTCGTGAGTTTTGGGGGCAGGTCGCCGTTCAACCATTCCCGGTGCTTCGACTTGAAGACGGCCGTGGCTGTAAAGGGGCGGCGCACGATCCTACGCGCGGGGCGGGATCAGCTGCCGGCTTCGCTGCAGAGTCGGATGAGTCACACGCACCACGCGTTGGACGATGCGATGGAGCAGGCCGATATTTTCGCACGCGTTTTCGATTGGGACGGTGCAGATGACGACGAATGACGAGTTCTTCACCGAACGAGCGAAGAATACGGCCGCGAGGGTGGCGGAGTGGTCGGCGGCATTCGAGGAGGAGCTTGGGGTCGACGGCAGGTCGGCGTTGTCCGACGGATGTGTGTACGCGGTGGGGTCTGCCGGAAGGGGCGAGCTTGGTGGGTCAAGTGACCTCGATGTCTTCATTGTGACGAACGGCGAACCATCCCGAGTGAATGAAGCGCTCGTGCAGGCCCCGCTCATAAGGATGATGCGGCGTTTCAAGTTGCCGCCCCCCTCTAACGACGCCACTTTCTTGAGACTGCATGGCGCCTCAGAGTTGGAGCACCGCCTCGGCGCCGTGAATGACGACTCGCCTCAGAACACGTTCACGGCAAGAATGCTCTTGCTTCTCGAGAGCAGGCCCTTTTACGGCCAGGAGGCCTATAAAGCCTTGCTCCGACGGGTTGTTCAAGCGTATTGGCGAAACGAACAAGCTCACGCGGATCATTACCTCCCCATGGTGCTGGTCAATGACATCGTTCGTTACTGGCGGGTCGTCCTGCTCAATTACGAAGCCAAGTTCGCCAGCAAAGAGCGTGAAGCCAAGACGTCAGGGGAGCTGGAGCAGGTGCGGCTGGCCAAGTGGCTGGCGAGCTACAAGCTCAGATTCGCCCGCTGCATGACGTGTTACTCGATGATCATCGTGCTGCTTTGGCAAACGAGAGAACAAGAGGGCAAGCTCCCTCACGTAAGTCAAGACATGATGCTCGAGCTGATCGGCCTGACACCCGTGCAGCGACTACAAGCCGTTCTGGCGGAAGCGACGGGCGCTGGTGCGGGTGGTGTTGTCACTCTCGTGGATGAATTGCTCGCGCTGTATGCCGGCTATCTCGCGTCGCGCACGATGCGGGATGACGAGTTGAAGGGCAAATTGCGCGACCGCTCGAACGGACCGTCTTTGTTCGAACGCGCAGACACGTTCGGCGACAAGATGGCGCAATTGGTGCAGGAGCTGGGAAGGTCATCGCGATTGATCCGATATGTGGTGGTCTGACGCAATGACTGAGAGCTTCTGGCGCCACATGAAGCTCCGCGTTGTCGGCGCACTTTTCACGCTTCTGCTCGTGGCGAATGGCGGCTGCATAAAGGCGGCGCCATCGGCTCCTGTCGATGTGGCCCCGCCAGCGCTTCCACCTACCGCCGCTGTTGTGCCTGCGGATGGTTTCCAAGATACTGCACCTCCGTCGGACTCTGTCCCGGCACACCCCATCTTCAACTCATGCGTGCTTCATGCGGGGGACGCGTCTGTTCGTCGCCGACAGCCATTGTTGCCAGACGGCAGCCTTGGCCCAGAGACCACGCTAGTTCAACGGATCCTAAATTCGTTCCGGGTTTGAGATCGTCCAGGGGAACTGGGAGACGACAATTTCGAGAAGGGCGTCGAGTTGTCCTCTGAAGAGCGTGGACTCCCAGCGCCCACGGTGGTCAGCAAAGTCGAGTCGCCACAGATGAACTGTATCGCGGCGAACCCTGAAGTGATTGAGGGGCTCGGAGTGCGGACCAGACTCCACGATGACGGCCGTTCCCCGCTTTCTTGCGCGCAGGCCATCGAATCCCCGCTTTGCGAGAAAGTCGAGGATCTGGTCGGGATGGTGGTCTTGGGCTTGAGGCGCAGGCATGTCGCGTCAGGCAGCACGGGCCTGACGCTTGGGATTCTGCCGGCTATCGCACCGCCATGTCCACCGGAAGGGATGCTTCTCGTGCCCATTCCAGTGCCGGATGAACTTGAGGACTTGCGCCCGCTGATCCTTCAAGGAGGCAAAGCTGCCGTATCGCAGAATGCGGCGGTGCAGTATCGAGAACCAGATCTCTACTTGGTTCATCCAGGAGGCGTGCTTGGGCGTGTAGATGAACCGGAAGCGGCCCCCGTGCTGACGGTTGAATCGGGTCCACCGCTTGTCGCGGCCGTCGTAGTGGATATTGAGATTGTCCCAGACGACGTAGATTCGGCCCCGGGGGTGTTCCCGCGCGACCTGCTTGAGGAAGTCCAACAGTGCGTCGGCGCTTCGATGTGGGACGACCGATGCGACGACATTGCCGTCACTGATATCGAAGGCAGCGAGAAGCGACTGGGTTCCGTGACGTTTGTACTCGAACTCAAACCGCACCGAAGCGTCTGTCGGGCTCAAGTGGGTAGGATGAAGTCTTTGCAACGCCTGCAAAGGCTTCTCGTCGATGCAGAGCACGACGCCGTCGTTGGGCGGGTTCAGATACAACTGGCAGATCTTCTTTGCCTTCGCAGAGAAGGCAGGATCTGGGCTGTGCAGCCACTGCTTTACGTTGTGAGGGCGCAGCTCGGCGAACCGCAGAATGCGACCGACTTCGCTGATGCTGATCTGCACGCCCGTGCGCCTCTTCAGTTCGTCGGCCAAAGCGCCATAGGACCAAACATCGCGAAACTTCGTCCTTTTCTCGTCGATACGCTCGCAGGCTATGCGCACGAGCTCGCAACGGACGTGGAGCGCAATGCGGGCGGGGCGCCCAGCGCGCGGCCGGTCATCGAGACAGCCAAGTGTCTGCTCGGCAGCGAACCGCGCTTTCCATTTCCGAACGCACCGATCCGAGCACCCGAGCCGCCGTCCAATTTCGGGAGCGCTGACGCCACGCCGGGCCATCAAGAGCATTCGACACCGCTGTGCGACGGCGTTCGGGACCCTTGGTCTCTTGACCATCACTCGCAACTGACGGTGGACAGCTCGAGAAATCTTGAACTCTTCGGGCGCAGGGCCGCGGGCCATACTCTGAAGATCAACCCCGGCCCGCTTTTATTCCCAAACCCGGAACGAATTTCCGGCACGTTGAACTAGCGTCGTGTTCTTTCAGCGCTGAATGCATCCAGGTGAAGCGGAGAGTCACGCCGTGCGACGGCTTCGTCAGCATGAACTGCCACCATGAAAGCTGCGTTTGTTCTTTCGATCCGATGGCCCCGAAGGATGCGGCTACTTCCTTCTCGTTTCAAGCTGACGAAGCCTGTGCGTCCGGTGAGGTTGCTGAGCGCCTGTTTCGTCGTTGGTGTCTATCAGGAAGCGAAAAAGGAAGGTGGCCTTCACGTCAGGGGGCGGCTTCGTGGAAACTCCGAGGAGGAAGCGCTTCGGCCACATCACACGGCCATCGTGGAGGCCGCGCTTGGCGACGGCCGGCTAAGAACCCTTGAGCAGCATGTGAAGCCGCTCGGCAAGAAGGTGCAGAGCCCCATCATCTATTGGCGTTCGGCGAAGATCCCACCTTGGACGTTTCCCGAGACGATTCGTGACAACGCCGACCGCCGCACGCCCGCCATGGTCACCGAGGAAGTGGAGGTGCTCGTGACGGGAAGCATTTGGGCATACCGGCCGCGGGCGAAGTAGGGGGCGTGGTCCTCCTCGCGATGAGACCGCTAGACTTGACCTAATCCTTAAAGCCAATCTGCCGGTAGATCAAATCCGGACCGGCCTTTGCGAGGTAAGAACCGTGGGCGGTACAACGGTGTCATTGGAATGGCATCCACGCCGCAGCGGCCCCGAGTAGAGTCGAAGAGGTTCGCTTTGCCGAGTTCCCATCTCTTCCTATGGTCACCATGCCCCCATCCCCCGCTTGGTTCTCCAGCACCCGCGCCACCTTCGTCGGCGCCGCCACTGAATCCGTGGTCGCCCAGCTCGCCTCGGGCGCCACGCGCGAAGGCTGGCTCGTAGAGCCCGAGCAGCACGACGAGTGGACCTCCAGCGTTGAAGCCCTCAAGCACGAGCTTGCGGCCGACGCCTGGCCCGCCGAGGGCCAGCAGGGTGGGGCGGCAAAGGCCGAGACCGTCGACACGCTGAGGGCGGCGTTGGCCCAAGCCGGCCTCGAGAGCTTTCGCCATGTGATTCTCGAGTACAACATGCGGCGCCGCGGTCTGCGTGTGGATTGCGTGCTGCTGGGGGAGGGCATCATCGCCGTGATCGAGTTCAAGCGCAGCCGCCCCAGCGCCGCCGATCGCGACCAGGTGATGAACTACGCTGTGAACCTGTGCGAGTTCCACGCCGAGACCCAGCGCGCGCTGGACCAAGGCGCCATCCTGGTGCCCATCGTCGTGGCCACCCAGCAAGACACGCCGCTGCGCCTCGGCCAAGCGTTTCACGCCGCCCCGTGGAGCCGGGTGCTACAAGCGCCCCTCGAGGGCAGCGCCCGTGACCTTGCCCAAGCCTTGCGCCACGCCCTCGCGCTGCGGCCCAGTTCGGCCACCCCCGTGACCATCGACCGCGACACCTGGCTCGCTGCAAAGTTCTCGCCCTCATCAACCATCCTCGACGCCGCCATCTCGCTCTACGGCGCCCACGATGTTTCCGCCATCTCCGAACACGCCGCCCCCATCGAGGTGCTGGAGGCCTGTGCTACCGAAGCCATGGCCCAGATCGAAGACGCCCTGCAAACCGGCCAGCGGCGCATCGTGTTCGTCTCGGGCGCGCCCGGCGCAGGCAAGACCCTTGTGGGGCTCAAGCTGGCCTTCAGCGCCCAGCTTCGCGAGCAGTCTGTGTTCGTCACCGGCAACGCCCCCCTCGTCGATGTGCTTTGCCACGCCCTGCAGGGCTCGTACAAGCGGGCCTCGCGTCGCGCTGGCATCAGCGGCTATGCCAAGGAGCAGGCCCGGCACGTGCTGGGCAACGCCACCTTCAAGATCGTCAAAGCCCACAACTACCTGGGCGACCGCGGCCGTCACCTCGACACCGCCCAAGAGCGCGTGGTCATCTTCGACGAAGCCCAGCGCACCTACGAGAAGGGCCGCACCGTGCTTCGTCAGCGCCTGGCCAACCACGAAGCCGACCTGATCCTCGAAAGCCTGGAACAATCGTTTCCTGGCGGCACCGTCGTGGTCGCCTTGCTGGGACACAACCAAGCCATCAACAGCGGCGAACGTGGCGCCGTGGCCTGGTTGGAAGCCGCCGCCCGTCGCCACTGGCAGTTCGCCATAGGCGAAGAAACTCTGGCCCTCACCGAACTGGCCTCCCACAGCCACCACGGAACCCATGCCCTTCGGCGCTCCTTGCAGCGCGGGCACCTGGCCCATTCTCTGCGCTACTACCGCAACGCCAGCGTCGAGAGGTGGGCCCACGCCGTGCTCGAAAACCAACCCACCACCGCCCGCAAGATTGCCGCCGAGCTCGATGCCCATGGCCACACCGTGTATCTGACCCGCTCGCTGGCCCACGCCAAACGATGGGCCCAAGAACGGCGTGTGGGCGCCGAACGCGCCGGCGTCATCGCCTCGGCCCAGGGCCGGCGCCTATCCGCCGTGGGCATCCACGTGCAGTACAAGCCCGACATCTCCGACTGGATGCTCACACCCAGTGGCGACGTGCGGTCCTCGAACATGCTCGAGACCGCCCAGAACCAGTACCAGATCCAGGGGTTGGAACTGGACCACACCATCGTTTGCTGGGACCTGGACCTCCGCCGCAGCCCCCAGGGCTGGCAAGCGTTCAAGATGCAAGGCACCACCTGGAAATGCGACAAAGCCCAAGACATCGCCCGCAACGGCTACCTGGTGCTGCTGACCCGCGCCCGCAAGGGCATGATCCTGGTTGTACCCGAAGGCGACGAGGGCGATCCCACGAGACCGCCCGGGGCGTACGGCGAGCTGGCGGCCTACCTGCGGGCTTGCGGGGCGGAGGAGGGCGGGCCATAGGCCCGTGCCGACGTCATCCCCAGTTGCCGCCGTCGATCGAGGACGGCGCGGCGTGATGGTTCTGGGCGGGAGACCTTCGGGTGCGATCACCAGCAACTTCCAGGCGACCCCAGCCGATATACTGGGTAAAGAAGGACCATGGCTGACGCCCTCGAGACATTCAACGCGCCCCCCGCCGGTGCCAAAGTTCCGACGGCGCGAGAGCTACGGGCTGCTGCAGCTCGAATGTACATGGAGCCGAGGAGCCATCGTGTACAGCTGATGAACCACATAGGTGAGCCCCTCGGAATTCCAGCGGGGGGCTGGATTAGTGGGGATTAGTGGTCAATCCCGCTTGATGCAGAACGGGGATGTGCGTGTGGTTTGGTTGCTGCGCCAGCTGTCCCGGTCTTCGACGGCGGAGGCAGCGTCCAGAAACCTCGCGCGGGCTGTGCAATTCGTAAACGCTGAGGTTATGTTAACCCTGATCACAGCCTCACGTGAATCGAGTTCGTCGATAGCCGCGACGTCTGACGAGCCAGTCAATACTTTCGCTCAAGGTGGCCTCGACTTTCTTGGGGGGGAGTATCACAGCCTAGGCCTTCCGCGCTCCGTCACAGCTTCCTGGGAATCACGGGCGCGCATACGAAATGCCGAGTCCGGGAACTTCATACAGCCCGCGAATATTCCGGCGAAGGATCAGGTGCTCGCGTACGCGGCGCAGATGAACGCCTCGTTCGACAGGAACTTTCTCAAATTCTTGAGAGCGATCTTGGGCGCTGCCGCGGGCGACGCTGTGACCAAGACGTCACGCGCTGCCCTTCTGGTTTGGAAAGCTTTCGCGTTTCTTTCCCCTGCCGGAAAAGCATATGACCCCAAAAAAGGTCTCGACTCGCAGCTTAACATGCGGTTCGGAATCAGGACCTGCCTGGAGTACCTTCATGCGAAGGTGGATCAAGCTCTGCCTCTAGACCTCCTCCTTTCGCATCAGCCCTTGAACCGCAGCGAAAGGATCCAGATCGCGAAGGCAAGAGTCGCGGAAGCTCTCTTCTTGGAGCGCGCACTTTCCACGACGCGCGACCTTCTGGAGCCATCCGTTTGAGGGCGTAGCATGATCGCTCGAATCGTGTGTGTGGCAACCCTCTTGGCGATCTCAGCCGCCCCGCGCAAGCCAGACGGGAACTGGGAAAGACTATTCGAGTTGCCAGAAGGCCAAGCTTGGCTCGAAACCGTTTGGGCGGACGGAAAATATGGCTGGGTGGCGGGAGGACGGGACGTCATCATTTTCAACCGCGCAAAAGAAACGGACGAGGTGAGCGTTTCTGCTATCCCAGGGCTTGCCGTCACCGCTCTCGGCGCCACATCGAGAGGCGTTTATGGAGTGGGATCTCACGGTGCTATCTGGAGGATTGACCGCGACCGGGCGCACCTAGAGCATCAGGAGCGGCCCACCGAAAAGAGGAGGTTGCGAGACCCTGACCAGCTCCTTCAGGTGGGTGACGCGGTCGTCGCAGGTAAGGCGGGCGTGCTTGCCGTGGGTACGCGTGCTCTCTTCAGCTCGAGGCTTGGCGAGTGGGCGGCTGTCGCTGGCCCCACAGGCGGGCAGCTGGTAGAGGATCGGCTGTTCGGCCATTGGTTCTCCCGCCCCAAGGGGTGCGACTCCATCACGTGGCTCGTGTCCGCACGTTCTCACCGCGAGGGCGTGCTGGTTTGTGGGGACCGGCGGGTCTTTGGGGTAAGGGATCAGGATGTGAAGCCGCTTCCACCTCTTCCAAAGGGATGCGCAGAGGTCTGGCATGCCGCAGGCGGCGCCACATGGGGTACGACCATTCTGTGTGGCGGTAAAGGCTTGGTCTGGAAGCAAGATGGTCCTGCGGCTTGGTCGCAGGTGCCCGCGCCTGCGAACCTCGACAATATCGCGGCCACCGAAAGCTGCATCTTCGCGGTGTCCAGAAGAAGCTTGTGGCGGCGCTGTGAGGTAAAGGTGTCGGCGGCGCCAGAGTCTGGGCCTGAAAGTCCCGTCGTTCAGCCTCCCAAGCTGGCGGCGCCAGAGCCACGTCCCACCCGCGATGCGCGCGGATGTTCCACTCGCCTCTAGCAACGATGGGTCCTTGACCCGATGCCCCTTCAGCCAGATGCCGTGTCGGCGGTGCCCTTGCGAGTGCCGCTGCCATGAAGAAGGCCCCCGTCTACGCCTTGGTCTTAGATGTCTTCATCGATGCTAAGAACGCCTACTACGCGTTCTATATCTGTCCCGACTTCTGGGGCTGGACTGTGGAGGCCCAACAGCACGACCGACTGCGCAGCATCGATCGCAGCGAGGCCGAGCTTCACGCAGGCAGCCCAAGAATGACCTCGTCGTGTGGGTAAAGCAGGCAGTCCCTGCTGGCTTCTTTTGCGGTACCCAGGCAAAGCACATGCTCGAGGCGTACGCAGAGATTTCCCTCTCGGGCCAACGCAGCACGCAGTATCTCGATTGCGCGAAGGCGAGGTTCGCCACCGAGGCCGACGGGTGGTTCGTCGCGTATTCCTTTAACACGCTTCGGAGCTTGCCGCGAAGCTCGACCTTCGCTCGAAGGGGGCTCTGTCGCACCGCCGTCTATTCAAGCGGCGGGTTATCGGAGGAGGCAACCCTCCGGAAAACAGCTTCGGCGAATACCGGCGTGAGTGCGACCGGGATGGTTGTCGCCAGCGAAGGCGAGGTCCAGGTCGCGGGTCGCTCGATGTGGCTTGCCCGTCCAGAGCGTGAACAGTGCCGCGCCCTTCAGCACGAACCGCTGCGCGTGCCGCGACGATGCGAGGCGGAACAGCAGGCGCTCGTTCGCGTAGCGCGTGAGCACGAGCTGAAAGTCCTTGCCCCGCTCCCGGGACAAGCGCGCGAGGCGTGCGCGCACCGACGCGCCGATGTCCTTGGGTGGGCTCTTCGTCACGCGAGCGCCTCGAGGTACGGCCGCATGAACGAATAGATGCGATCGGCGCGGGCGGCTTCGACGAGCGCATCGATGCTGCCCTTGTGCTTTCGCAGGTAGTCCTTGAGCGCCGCGAGCGCGACCTCGAGCCCGACGTGACGGCGGAAGCGAAAGCAGTCGGCGACGGTTTTCGCGGGGGTCGTGAGCTGCACCTTTACACCGTCGATGACGCGCGTCTCGACACCATGCTCCAGGGCCTTCTCGCTCGCGCGGACGACCTCGAGCGCCGGTGCGGTGACCTTGGGCATGCGTGCGTGCCGGTCGATGAGCACCCAGACAGCGTGTGGGACCTCAGTCGTCATGCCGTGGGCCTGCAGCGCACTGAGCAGGCAGATGACCGCGTGCGGGACGCGCTTGCTCACCTCGGCAAGCGAGCTCTGCTCGGTCACCGGCGCGTCGGCGAGCCGGTAGAGCCCGCGGTCGATCTGCTCGAGCAGGCCGCGGTCGCAGAGCCGCTTGAGGTAGGCCCGCGGGATGGCGGCGGCGTCGAGGTCCCGAGCGCGCACCGGCCCCTTTCGAGCGAGCCGGAGGAGGGTCGTGGTCTTGTTCGCGGCGCCGGGTGGCATGATACGGAACGTCGTTCTCGAATATCGCGGGCAGACGATTCGTATCACACCATGCCGCCGCCTTCAAGCTTTTGCCCCCGCGCCTGCCCGTAAGGCTGGAATGGGCGGTGCGGCAAGAACCGCTGGAGATCCTTCGTGACCTGAGGCTGGATAGGCGAGGATGGCGAACGATGAGAATTGGGCGGCGATATTTGTTGGGTGCTCTGTAAGCCCGTTACGCCCAGCCTGATGGTGAGCGAGGGACCGGACGGGTAGCCTCCATGGGGACGATCTGGGCGCGGGTCGCGTAGGGTCAGGGGCGACAACTCGGCCCCGAAACGGAGCCGCGAGGCTCGACAGAGGCCCAGGCCGGCTCAGCTGGCAGTGCGGGACTGTGCCGCCCAGGCGTCCGGGGTCAGCTCGCTGAGTCGGCGTACCGGCCAGCCGTTGCGGATCTTTCCGAGTACGTCGATGAGGTACGCGCGAGTGTCGATGCCCAGGTTCCGGCAGGACAAGATCAGCGTGTACACCGCCGCGAGTCGCTCGCCGCCTTTGACCGATCCAGTGAACAGATAGTTGCGGCGACCAACCGCGGGCCGCCGGATCTCGCGCTCGGTCTTGCCGTTGTCGATCTCGAAGTGACCATCAGAGAAGCATCGTTCGACGAAGACCTTCTGAGCAATGGCGTAGCGAACCGCCTTGGCAAACTTCGACGTCTTGCCAACGGCATCGCCGTAGCTCTCGATCTCCTTGTAAAGCTGCTCGAGAATGGGCAAGGACTTTTCGCGTCGGAGACAGAGGCGTTGGTCTGGCGACATGTCCTGCGCTTTTGCAGAGGCTTCGACCTCGTAGAGCGCCTTGATCAACGCCACTGGCCGCGCAGCACGTTTGTCGTTCATCTCGAACGCCTCGTAAAAGCGGCGTCTCACGTGCATCATGCAGCCCAAGCGCCTGTCGTGTGGGATCAGAGGTCCTTCTCCACGTTCGGGATGCTCTATGATGGCGCTGTAGCCTTTGTAGTCGTCCACCTGGATGAAGCCCGTCGCCGCGCCGATCCACGGCGCGATCTCCTCGTGGCTCCATGTCTCAGTGAACCGGAAACCAGTCAGTGGACCTGTGTTCGTGATGCACCAAAGATGCCCGCGCGACTTTTGGTCACCCTTCTTGTTGCCGAGGACCATGAGCCCGGTGTCGTCCATCGCGACCACGTGGTCGTCGAGAATCTTTCCGACGGTTGCGTCGGCGATCGCGAGCAGAAGATCCGCAGCGAAGGCCCAGTAACGCAGGAGGGTATCGTAGGAAACCGGCCAGCCAAGGCGTTTGAAGCGATCGGCCTGCCGATTGATGGGCAGCGCATCTTCACCCTTGCCGTCGAGGAGCGCGGCGAGGAAGGAATTGCCGACTCGGACATCAGTGTTCATGTTTTCACGAGCAGCGGTAGCGATGTCACCCTGACAAGCTCGGCAGGCAAGTTTTTCCCGGCGCTCGACGTGAACCACGAGCTTCTCCGGCACGTGCTCCACCGTCTCGTGCTCCACAGGCGCGATCGGCGTCATGGGCTTGCCACAGCACTTGCACTGCCGCTCCTCCTCCGCAACGGGAATCTCCTTCACGATGCGCTCGAGACTGGGCGGCAGTGGCGTTCGTCCCTTGTGCGTTGGCCTTTTTCGCTTACCCTTTGAAGTTCCCTCGGCTCCCTGGATTTCATCGCAAGCGGGATCTTCGACAGCAGGAAGCTCTGGGTCATTCTTCGCATCTTCGGCGGGTACGCCGAGCGCGAGGCTCAACTGCTCCAAGTCGTCAGGCGTAAGCTTTTCGCTACGCCGTCCGTACAACAGGCGCACAAGATGTTTGATGTGCACCGCCTTCGTCCGCGCGTCTTCCTCGGCAGCATCACATCGGTTTGCCATCTCAGCGTTCTGCTTCGCCATGTCGGCGTTCTGCTTCGCCATATCCATGGCCAAGTCCGCCAACCCAGCAACGTCCTTCGCCTCCGCGAGCGACTTGATGAATGCGACGAAGTCTCTGTTGGATGCCGTGGACATGAAAGAGGCGGTGGACTGCAAAGCCAGCAGTACCACCGCCGATCGACGTTGCAAGCATTTTCAGCTTGCCTGTGCGCATTCTTCAGTCTGTTGTCTTCTTCTCTCTCCGATAGCGCCTCCGCCGCTTGATCTTGTCGGCGTCGACGCCCTCAAGAAGCATCGCCATCTCGGCGTTGTCGAGCTCGAGGTGACCTCCGGGATCCTCATCGAACACGTCCCGGAATGTTCCCGCTTCGAGGCGCTTCATCACCAGCCAGTACCCACTGCCGTCCCAAAACAGCATCCTGACCTGCGTGCGTCGCTTGTTGAAAAACGCAAACAGATCGCCGGACATCGATCCCCCCGGATCAAAGCCCTCCACCATCGCGGCGAGGCCGTCGAAGCTTCGACGCAGGTCCGCAGGCTTCGTGGCGATGAACATCCGCCGCGGCATCTTCGTCAACCACATCGCGACAAAGCTCGCAACGCAAGAACGAGGGTGGTTTCGTCGGTTCCCCCATCGACGACCACAGTGAGACCACTGGGGCGGAACGTGTCAACGATTTAGAGACAGAAGGTTTTGGAAATATGTGTAGCGCCGCTGCAGCACGGCTCTGGCAATCTGCCCACAACCGCACAGCGTCGCTGGTCATGTGAGGACCTACGACCGCTGTGCACATGTGGACAGAGCCAGAGCCGCACCTCCGCTCATGGCTGGCTCGGAGCCTCGGCGCCGGGTAGCACGATGACAGGCGGTCCTGATGGAGGTGGCGGTGTCCAGAAGACAGCGGCCTGCTCGTCATCCAGGCGAAGCACGGTGTCAGCTGTTTGAGGAGCAGCATCAATGGGGTTGAGTTCGACGCGCACAGGGGGACGCAAAGCGATGGGGCGCCCCTTCACAAAGCGTTCTGGGTTGCGGGCAAATGCATCGTCCAGCGCTTGCTGACGACGCATGAGGATGTCCTCGACCTGGCCCTTGAACACCTGCTCCGGCGTGTAGAGGGCCAAGCCATCGTGATGGTGCTTTTCGTTGTACCAACCAAAGAATGCGCCTGCCCAACGGCGCGCGTGGTGGACGTCCTTGAAGCGTCCCGGGTAGTCGGGCTGATACTTGACCGTGTGGAAAAGTGATTCAGAGAAGGCGTTGTCATTCGACACCCTCGGGCGCGAGTACGTTCGCTCGACGCCCAACGTACCCAACAGCTCGGCGAACCCATGGCTGGTCATCGGAGCGCCCCGGTCTTGATGCACCGTAAGCGTCTTGGGCTCTATACCGTAGCGTCCGATCGCCTCGCGGAATAGCTGCTGCGCCAGTGCGCTGTTCTCCCGCTCCGAAATCATCCATGCCACCACGTAGCGGCTGTACATGTCGAGAATCACGTACAAGTTCAAGAATGTTCCCCTCACGAAAGTCGCGAGTTTCGAGACATCCCAGCTCCACACTTGGTTCGGTGCGGTTGCCGTCAAGCGCGGCACTGCATGGCGCTGAGGAGTCCGGTGATTCCGCCGGTCCTTGATGGGGGCTCGCTCTGCAAGCACGCGATACATCGTCCGTAGTGAGCAAAGATAAATCCCAGCTGAAAGCAGCTTCCCATAGACCTCGCGTGGTGGCTGATCCACGTTCTCGTCCGAATCCAACACGCTCAGGATGTTCTGCCGCTCTTCATCGGGAATCCGTCTGTGCGCCTTCCGCGGCCCGCGCTTCCTCTGCGGACCTGCTTTGGGATACAAGTGTCGGTAAGCTGTCGCGCGGCTCAGCCCTACTGCGTCGCATGCCGCAGTCATCGAGACCTCCGGCGGGCGCTGTTGGACGAGCTCAAGGAGCTGTCCTGTGCTTCTTCGATCCTCGGCAGCGCTATCCCGAGAATCTCGTGCGCTTTTCCCGAAAGCTCCAACAGCGCCTCCGAGATGCGAAGCTTGTCTTCCAGCTTTGCATTGCGCTTCTCCAGCTCGGAGATCCGCCGATCCTTTGCGTCCCTGATCGGCTTACGCCCGACCTTCTTTCCTTTCAGACCCTTGGCCCCCTCCGCCTCGAGGCGCAGCCGCCAGCTCGCAAGCTGCGACGCGTAGATGCCTTCCTTCCGCAGTAGCTTCCCCACGTCACCGCGCTCGGTGCATGCGTCGGCTTCTCTCAAGATCCGGAGCTTCTCCCCCGCGCTGAACTTTCGCCGCTGCGGCCCGTCGTTCTCCGGCAGCGCGATCACTTCGTTGTCGATGCTTACTGGTTTTGGCACTTCTTCTTGACCACTCTCGCCCCACAATGTACTTCAGTTCTTGTCAATCTGGCGTCTCGGGTATTGTTGCCACGGGGGGGGCCCGGACCAAGACCTCGCCGTTCTTAATCGTGGTCGTCGTCGTGGTCGCCAGCCGAACCGGGCGGAAGTCATCACCCTTCCTCGCGGGTGGCTTCTCCGCACCCAGGGTCCGCTGCCACACGAACAGCGAGGCCCGTCCAATGCCCTTGCTGGCTGCAAACTGCGCCGCCGGCAGCCCGGATGCTCTCCATTCCCGCAGGAGCATCGCCTTTGTTTCCGGGCTGCGCCGGCCAGCCTGATTCTTCTTACGCCGAGACTTTGAGTGGGTCATCCGCGGCCGTTACCGCCCCACAGATCAGACCGAAACCCTGCTCGGCGTAACGGGCTTACGGTGCTCTGGCGATCGGTGCCGTGGCCTTCGGAGGCTATGCCCTTGTCGTCCTTCGTACCTACAGTGAAGCTCACGACGTCGCCCGGGGATCGTACGAGTATCGCCTTTGTTGTTTTTGACGGCGAGTTCATCACGGAACTTTCCACGCCTGGCGCCGTTGACGAACCACTCTTCTCCTGGCGCGACGCCGATGGCCTGAAACCAACAGTGCAGCGGCTACGGTTCCAAAGTCTCGGAGCTCCATCTGACGTGCAAGAGGCGCTTCAGGAGTTCTTCGAGAGTCGCGGTTTCAGGTTTGCCTCGAACGAGCAGGGCTGCGACTGGTGGACAAACGACGACGGGGAAATCTGCGTGACCGGCACCACGATGGCTGGTGACAGCACATCAACCATCGACGTCACGCATGTCATCCTCGAGTATCAGCACTCCGAACCGGCGGTTCCAGCGTCGTGTCTCAGATTGCGCGGCATGTGGCGACGCACGCGCGGGCAGGGTGCAATCCCACAGGTTCTTGATCGTCGAACTCGAACGCCTCACGAGGGCCGAAAAAACAACCTGCGTACCCGCCGGACGCGCGTGCCGGTTTCGGACCTCCGGTGTACCGGGAGACAACCTGCGGATCCCTCTTCTCCTCTTCTCCGCCAAGGCCTCGTGACGGTTAGCGTCGGTGCGGATCTTGTGTGGGGTATACGTCGTCTTCTGTTCCAACCACGCCATCCGGCCCTCGTGAGAAGGCAATGATTTGCCCGTCTCCATCGGGACAGAGGATGAGATAGTGATTCCGCCACGGGTCTAGGTGGGTCGGGAGAAGGTACTTTTTGGAGATCAAGATCGCCACGTCCTGCGGGCAGACCTTCTCGTCGAGGCGATACCAGCCAGCGGCGCTTTCAACGATTGAAGCACCCAGACGGGCCTTGTTGATCTTTGAAGTCAAGCTGTCATCAAAGCGACCAAGACCCCGGGCGAGCAAGAATGCGCACGTTGCCAGAATCCCGAGAAGAACGAAAAGGGCCCATGTCTTCCGCCCCATCCTGCCACCTAGAGGATACAATTGAACCCTGCAAGATCCTTACATAGGGCACGATACGGATCGGTGAAACGCTTCACTCGTGTGAACTGATCGGGAATCGAATTTTCCAGAATGACGCGATCACAGAATTCCTTAAGCTTACCAGCGATGGGTGTTTTTGTTTCCACCTGCCGTTGTCCAAATAGACCCTTGTTCTGGTATCCGAATACGCGCTTACCCATTTCCCGGTCGTAGGTCTTTGGTATAGCCCGAAGCATATCCCAGAACACGAGCCCGGGCGGCTTTCCGTCCTTCGGCTTTCGCATAGAAGCTATAGCGAGATCCTCTGTAGTAGACCAGAAGACAGACGCGCGATGCCCAACATATTCCCCAAGCGCCTCGTGGACGATCCTTTCGGCGTCGTTGGCAGTTGTGTTGTCCGCGAGCCTTGCTGTTCGATAATGGTTTTCGCCAATGCGCAAGATCGCTTTGACTGCGGGAGCCGACTTCTTCAGGGAGATGTAGGCGTGAGTTGCCTCATGGTAGATGGTTTGGATGCCGATGCCCTCCCCCTTTGGAAGGTTCGGAGACATGTCCTTTATGGATTCCAGAGTCTCGTCACTTAGACTCAACCTTCCTCGAAACGGCGGGAAGAGCGGTTGGAACATGTCACTGCCGTCTTTTCCACTCGCGGATAGAACTGTGTGCGCCTGAACTGCTTCCAGGAACAACGTTGGCAGCCCGTAGTTCTTTGCGGTACGGATAAACTTGCTCAACGAAAAGTCGCTTCTGAACAAGGCCATGGTGGTGCTCCAGAGTCGGTCCGAGCTTCTTCCCGACAGGGTTGAGGTAGACTAACGCACGCTTTCTTACAATGCCTGCCCGAAGAGTGTCTATCGCGGCGGTTTGCACCCCCTCGTCTACCATCCTCGACGCCGCCATCTCGCTCTACGGCGCCCACGATGTTTCCGCCATCTCCGAACACGCCTCCCCATCGAGGTGCTGGAGGCCTGTGCTACTGAAGCCATGGCCCAGATCGAAGACGCCCTGCAAACCGGCCAGCGGCGCATCGTGTTCGTTTCGGGCGCGCCCGGCGCAGGCAAAACCCTGGTGGGGCTCAAGCTGGCCTTCAGCGCCCAGCTTCGCGAGCAGGCCGTGTTCGTCACCGGCAACGCTCCCCTTGTCGATGTGCTTTGCCACGCTCTGCAGGGCTCGTACAAACGGGCCTCTCGTCGCGCTGGTATCAGCGGCTATGCCAAGGAGCAGGCCCGGCACGTGCGGGCAACTCCACTTTCACGATCGTCAGAGCGCACAACTACCTGGGCGACCGCGGCTGCCATCTCGACACCGCCCAAGAGCGCGGCGTAGTCTTCGATGAGGCCGAGCGCACGTATGAGAAGGGCCGCACCGTGCTTCGTCAGCGCCTGGCCAACCACGAAGCCGACCTGATCCTCGAAAGCCTGGAACAATCGTTTCCTGGCGGCACCGTCGTGGTTGCCTTGCTGGGCCACAACCAAGCCATCAACAGCGGCGAACGTGGCGCCGTGGCCTGTTTGGAAGCCGCCGCCCGTCGCCACTGGTAGTTCGCCATAGGCGAAGAAACCCTTGCCCTCCCCGAGCTGGCTTCCCACAGCCACCACGGAACCCATGCCCTTCGGCGCTCCTTGCAGCGCGGACACCTGGCCCACTCCCTGCGCTACTACCGCAACGCCAGCATTGAGAGGAGGGCGCACGCCGTTCTCGAGGACCAGCCCGACACCGCCCGCCAGATCGCAGCCGAGCTCGATGCCCACGGCAACACCGTTTACCTGACCCGCTCGCTGGCCCACGCCAAACAGTGGGCCCAACAACGACGCCTGGTCGCCGAACGCGCCGGCATGATCGCCTCGGCCCAGGGCCGGCGCCTACCCGCCGTCGGCATTCATGTCCAATAGACCGCCCGGGGCGTACGACGAAGTGGCGGCGTACCTACGGGCTTGCGGGCGGAGGAGGGCGGGCCATTGGCCCGTGCCGACGTCATCCCCGGTTGACGACCTCGCAAATCATCACGGAGTCGTCTCCCGCCTGACCGCCCCCGTGGCGTCCGCACCACCCGCGGGAGGCGAACTCCGGTCCTCGCGAGCAGGCGCGCGAGGCGTGCGCACCGGTGCGCCGATGTCCTTGGGTGGGCTCTTCGTCACGCGAGCGCCTCGAGGTACGGCCGCATGAACGAATAGATGCGATCGGCGCGGGCGGCTTCGACGAGCGCATCGATGCTGCCCTTGTGCTTTCGTAGGTAGTCCTTGAGCGCGGCGAGCGCGACCTCGAGCCCGACGTGACGGCGGAATCGAAAGCAGTCGGCGACGGTTTTCGCGGGCGTCGTGAGCAGCACCTTCACACCGTCGATGACGCGCGTCTCGACACCATGCTCCAGGGCCTTCTCGCTCGCGCGGACGACCTCGAGCGCCGGTGCGGTGACCTTGGGCATGCGTGCGTGCCGGTCGATGAGCACCCAGACAGCGTGTGGGACCTCAGTCGTCATGCCGTGGGCCTGCAGCGCACTGAGCAGGCAGATGACCGCGTGCGGGACGCGCTTGCTCACCTCGGCAAGCGAGCTCTGCTCGGTCACCGGCGCGTCGGCGAGCCGGTAGAGCCCGCGGTCGATCTGCTCGAGCAGGCCGCGGTCGCAGAGCCGCTTGAGGTAGGCCCGCGGGATGGCGGCGGCGTCGAGGTCCCGAGCGCGCACCGGCCCCTTTCGAGCGAGGCGGAGGAGGGTCGTGGTCTTGTTCGCGGCGCCAGGTGGCATGATACGGAACGTCGTGCTCGAATATCGCGGACAGACGATTCGTATCACACTTTGCCGCCGCCTTCAAGCTTTCGCCCCCCGCGTCTGCCCGTTAGGCTGGAATGGGCGGTGCGACAAGGCCCAGGCAGCTGGCTATTGGGTCTTCGTCACTCCTGCCAGCGGAATCCAAATCGCACGCGACCAGGTCCGGGGTCAGCTTCATCTGCCACCTGCCCTTCGCCGGTTCCGTTGTCCGCTGCCGCGGTGCACTGTTCGGGGCGTCCACGGTGCACTTCTCGCCCTGCACAAGGAGGCTGAGCCCCCGCTCGAGCGTCATGGGCGGTCATCGCCAGAGCGGTACATGGCGATGGATTTCTCGTCGCCCGCCTCGAGAGTGATGGCTTCGCTGAACGTGGGCTCGACTCGGTTGCCGGTCGTATACGCGGCGCAGCATGAAGAATCGCCGCCTTCCCAGCCAACGCTCGGGGCCGCTTCGGCAATAGGAAGCGGTTAACCATGATCGACTTGGCAGAACGACCCCGAACTGAAGGCTTGGCGCGCAATCTCCCCTGGACACGCCAGGTCGCGGAGGCGCTGGTTCGGAACACCCTCGAGGCTGACGATCTCGCGCAGGATGCGCTCATCGTGGCGGCACGTATGGCGCCTCCCGAGGAGGGCACGCTGCGACCGTGGCTTCGCGGGGTTCTGCGGAACCTGGCTCGCATGCGGCATCGCAGCGCTCGACGGCGGTCCATCATCGAAGCACAGGCGGGGGTGGGGACCGGCTGCATCGCACGTCTCGCTTATTTGGCTTGTCGCGCGACGCCGACATGGCTAGTCTCGCTGACGTGGAACTGCGCATGAGGGTGCTCCGGCGAGGTGCGAGAGGAGAAGACGTCTTGCTGTGGCAATTCTTCCTCACACGCTTGAGGGCACGGCCGGATGCGAAGTTTTCGACGGCTGCCCTCGTGCTTGACGGCATCTTCGGCAAGGAGACCCGTCGGGCGACAGTCGCATTCCAGCTCCGTTTCAATCTGAGACCGGATGGCGTCGTGGGTCCGAAGACGTACGGGGCTGCCCGGGAGCTTGGGTTTGGTAAGGACCGGGTCGAGGGCCACCTCGCTCCGTTCTTGGGACCATTCGCAAACCCGATCGGTTCTTCGCCTCCGCCTATGCTCGCAAGCCCGGAGGGGGCTGCTGCGCCGGCTCCGGCTCCGGGAAGTAAGAACACGCGGGGCGTGTCATGGAGGCGATTGCGGGCGGAGTCTTGGACGACTCTGCCAGGGGTCATGAAGGGCCTCACCGGTTCTAATTCGGTGTTTCAGCTCCTGCGAGATGGTGCGGGCGACTACATTTATGACGAGTACTCGGTGGTGGTTGAAGTCATGCCGGCGGACAAGACGGCAGAGCAGTTCCTGGCGGATATGGCGATGGACCTTAATGGAACGATCAACAATCCAGACTTCGACACGATCAACGTGTTCAGGCGACGTAGGAAGGGCTCTCCGGAAGTGGGAGAAATCATCGACATCGACATCCTGGGCCCCGAGAACGGGTCCGTCATGCTGGTGGAGAGGGCACCCGACCATTTCGTTTTCCAAACCGTCGACTGCGAGCCGTACGGATCGCATCCTGAAAACGGCTCTCGGGAGTTTGGATTTGAGCGGCTGGGTGGTGGTCGCTTCCGCTTCTATACTCGCGGGGTGAGCCGGCCTGGAAATTTCATCACTCGACTGGCTGGCGCCATTCCTCAACGGAAGGGCTGGACGAATTTGATGCTCGGGATCGCCGCAGGAATCAACAGGCTTGGCGGACGTTCCCCCGGTCAGGTGCGGATTGCGAAGGAGAACCGGCCCGAATGACGCCAACTGGGGACGCCGGTGTTGATGTCCGGTCCCGTTGGGGGGGGGCGATGCTCGGCGTTCTCGTCGGAGCTGGGATCGCGGCCAACGGGTTCCTTCATGCGTACGACACGAGTTCTTGGGCGCCGGCCTCCCTGCTGTCCCTGGTCTCGGCCAGCGCAGCGTTCCTGCTGTTCCGCAAGGGCCTGGTGCGCTTCGGTAGCGACCGCGATGGTGCCTCGGTCACCGCTGCGTGGGCCACAATTTCTTGGCATGCGGTTCCATTGTCGCAGGTCCCTTACCTTGGGTTCTTCTTGATTCCGCCAGAAATACTGGCCGCCACGGTCATCGCACGGAAGAAGCAGCGGAAGCTGGGTTTTGGGATGCTTCTGATTCTATCCGCTATTGTCCGCATGGGATCCATTGCGTGTGGGTACGCCCTGCGCGCGCTCTGGCGTCTCGCTCCTTAGGAGCCAGGCCTACTTGGGGCCTCTCACCTCCGCTCCGGAGAGACGGTCTCGGCGCTGTGTGAGGAGTACAGGATTCAGCCGAGCGTGTTCTACCAACGGCAGAAGGCTGCCTTGGAGAACCTGGGAGCCGCGATCGAACCGTCGGGTGATGAGACCGCGTCTCGGCCATCTACGCATGCGGCAGGGAATCGCTGGTGCCAGCGGCCTCCGTCGAGGCCCTGCAGCGCGCGTGGGGGGCTGGGTTCGCGGCCCAGGACGAACTGGGACGGCTGATGCTGATCACCGTGCACGGTGGGGGCCGCCCAAACGGACCGTGGGTCCGAGCAAAGCTCCGAGCAAAGCTCGACGCCCGGAATCGAAAACGCGGGCTGGGCGCCCCGGGAGCGCATCGAGTCAGCCATCCTGGAGTTGCCGCGGCACGTGGCGCACCTTGCCGGAGATCGCCAAGGCCGACCAGGGCCTACCGAAAAAAACACCATCCCTTGTCACGCAACCCGCGCCTGCCTCGTCATGAGGGGGAGGTGGCAGACATGTGGAAGCGATTCGCGTTGCGCAAAATCGAGGCGTTCGAGCGGCAGTTTGGGTACGATGCCCGGTACATGAAGGAGCTCTTGAAGACGAGCCCCTCGGCGTTTCTGAAGCTCTCCCGCCTCCAGGCGATTTCGGCCTTCCGGCGGGGCGTGCCCCTCGAAGCCTGGTACGCCGCCAAACTCGTGGGCGCCCTTGCCGAGGATTGCGGCCCCTGCGCTCAACTCGTGGTCGACATGGCGCGGACGCATGGGGTGCCCCTCGAGGGACTGAAGGCCGTGGCTGAGGGCAGGGAATCCGACATGGCAGACGAAGTCAGGCTGGCGTTTCGCTACGCCCGCGCGGCCGTGTCCCGTGAACCCACCGATGAGTTGCGCTTCGAGGTCGTGCAGCGGTGGGGGCCCGAAGGGCATGTGTCCCTGGCGCTCGCTTTGTTCTCGGGTCGGGTGTATCCCATTTTGAAGTACGCTCTCGGTCATGGGCAAAGCTGCTCGCGCCTTCGCTTCGACGACGCAAGCCGCACGGTGGTGGTTCACGCTCATGCAGAGCCGCGGGCGCGCATGTCATGATCACGAAAGCCCTCGACGAAGCCCTGGCATCCGCGTTCGAGCATCATCGCCCGTCGCTGATGGGACTGGCCTATCGCCTATTGGGATCGACATGACGTCTCCTACGCCCTGCTCCTGACCCTGGACCGGTTGACACCCACCGAACGAGCCGCGTTTCTGCTTCACGACGTGTTCGATCTATCATTTTCGGAAGTGGCGGAGGCCATCTCGCAGGAAGAGGCGACCTGTCGCCAACTCGCCGCGCGTGCACGCCAGCGTCTGCTGGCACTCGGGCCCCGCTTCACTCCGCCACCCGGGGACGCGAAACGCCTGGTCGAGAGCTTTTTGTACGCCGTCGCCACAGGCGATCTGGGCAGCGTCAAGAGTCTGCTGTCGGAGGATGCCGTGATGTACTCGGACGGCGGCGGCAAGGTGCAAGCCGCTTTGAAGCCCGTCGAGGGGGCCGATCGCATCAGCCGCTTCTTCGTTGGCATTCGTGCCAAGTACCCATCGGTTAGGGTTGCCTTCCGTGCCGTGTGGGTCAACGGCCTGCCAGGCATCGTGCTTTACCGTGAAGGCGAGCTGGACCAAGTCCTGGCGTTCCAGTTCGATCCCACCGGGGCGATCGAGGCGATCTACGTCACCCGGAATCCCGAAAAGCTCGCGCACACCTCGCTTCGCCCTGGCGGAGCCCCGATCGACGCTCGCGGTCCCGCACCGCTGTCGAAGTAGGGCGCGAAACTACAGGCACCCATAGGCCTGCTCCACACGCTCCCCTCGGCTGAGCCTCGTCGTTCCTCCTGGCCCTGCGCTCTGCCCTGAAGATTCTCATGCGACTTTCCGCGAAACGGTCGTCTCAGTGAGCAGAGAGACTGCGTGCCCATGACGAATGCAAGGGAAGTGAGCGAGTTGGCGACGAGGAGACAGCCCCATGGCAAAGTGATACGGACTGCGGCGAAACCCGCGGCGTACCTACTGATGGCAGCCGCGATGGCCGCCACGGCCGCTTGCAACGGAGCGACGGGGGGCGTTCTCGATGATCCCCATACCCACGGCGCGATCGACAACATCAACGCCACTCAGCAAGGCCGGCGCTCCGGGGGCCTTGAGCTCCACACGGGCGCGCTGACCAGCCTGGGTGATGGCGCCTTTTTTGTGGCTCCCATCCCGGGCGTCGTGAGGCCGCTCGGCCAAGATACGTTCCGCATCGAAGCCTCCGGCGGGCCCTCCGTGATCGGTTTCGAGCTCCGGTCCCAGGACTTCGCGCTCTCGGGCGTGGGCGACGGCCGATTCGTGGACGACGGCACGGGGGCCGATCGCGTTGCGGGAGATCGTGTCTTCACGCTGGGACCGCTCGCGTACGGGGGAGCAATGAACCAAGCCTCCTTGTACGGGAACCCGCACAGCCCGATGGGGATGAATTTTGCCGAAGTCGGTCCGCTGACGGTTCGCTATGCGGATGGCTCTACGAGTGAATCGCTCTTGGATGTTCAAGTTGGACTTCTCGGGAGCGACGTCGAGTTGGTACGCCCGGTGCAGCTTGGCACGCAGCTGCAGACCTCGCCCCACTTCATCAACGTAAAGACGGCGGCCGGAAGCGAGATTCAATCCTCCTTGCGGCAATTCGGCGGGCAGGTGGAGCTCGTCACCGAGGCCATCTACGAGCACTTCCCCGACGTCTTCGACTATTTTCAACTCGTTTCGACGTACAGGGTAGAGCTCTTGCCACAGCTCTCGGGCTCGAACTTCACCGCCGGCCTTTTCATACGGGTCGGCGTCGACTTTGATGGCACCGGCCTTTGGCGGTTCAACTCTGCCGCGGCGTATGGCAGCGCCGGACGGCTCAAGGGACTCAGTCACCTGGACGCCTGGAGCCGCGGGGTCACTGCGCAAAACTCCCTGCACGAAATCTTGCATCAGTGGGCCGCATACGTGTCCGGTCCACTGATAGAGTCAGGAGGCCACTATGTGCCTCGCAGCAGCGTGGGTTCTCTCGTGGGCGGCTTCCGCTGGCTCGACAACGGCGATGGGACGTTTACCCGCGACTCCACGGTGGGACGCAACGGCGCCTACGAGGCTTCGCCTTTGGACAAGTACCTGGCCGGCTGGATTGGTCCAGAATCGGTGCCGCCGATGAGGGTGTCAAGCAGCGCGCTCCCGGTGAGCGAAGCGCTGATTCGGCAAGAGGACATCGCCGCGACCGTGACGATCGATGACATCATCGCCGCGCATGGGCCGCGCATACCGGGTCCCGCCCAGGCGCAACGCCACTTCGGTGTCGGGTTCGTGGCCGAGACCGCCGACCGCTTCATGACAGACGTGGAAATGACCTTTTACGACCGGCTCGCCATGCACTGGGGAATGGCGCCGACATCGTCTTCCCCCCCTCTGGCGGAGCAGCGCGCATGGGTGCCTGCGGCCGGGTTCTTTGGCGAAGGCACGACGTGGACGACACAACTTCCCCCTCCGATCGCACGGGGAGACGTGTTCCAAGAAACGAACGGTCTCGTGGTTTTCGAGGCAGAATCGGAAGCCGCCACGGCGACGAAGGGTACAAACGGAGCTGCCTGGAAGCTTGACACCACCCTCGCAGGATTTTCGGGCCCGGGCTACATGACGACAGATCCTGCCGTCACAGGGCTTGGCACTGCGTCGGCGGAGTCTCTGACCTACAAAGTCGCGATATCGAGCCCGGGTGACTACTTCCTGTGGGCCCGTCGCCAAAGTCAGGGCGGCGGCTCCAACTCGATGTGGGTCGAAATCGATGGGGTGCGCGCGGGCAACGAATTCGACAACGGCTACCGCAGCCCGACCTTCACCTGGCACAAGCATCCGGTTGCCGTGCCGCTCACGGCTGGTGAGCACTACGTAACGATTCGCCGACGTGAATCCGGCTACGCCGTCGACCGCCTGCTGCTTTCGAACGCTCCCTCGTACGCGCCGACCGGAACAGGCCCGGCCTCGAGCCCCACCGTCGAATCGAAACCACTCGAGGTATCCATGGTGAGGGTCGTGACGGGCAAGAGCTATCAAGCGATAGCTGGCGGGGTCGCGCCCAATCAAGCCATGTACATCGATCGGGCGTTTGGACTCGGCATCAGCGCGGATGATCCGCTGGTGGGTGCGACGCTCCTGAGGACTGCCAACAGCGACAAGCTCTCGACCAGCAACGCCCACCTGTCGTTCGTCGTCAACAAGCGGGCTTCGGTCATCATCGCGATGGACGCGCGCCTCTCGCCGCCAATCTGGCTCGACACCTTCGAGGCCATGGGGCGTGCCATCAGTGGCGGGAGTGCAGGAACCCTCAACCTCTACCGCCGCACGTATCCAGCGGGTCAGGTCGTGCTGGGCGGCAATGCCGGCGTGAGTGCCGGTAGCATGTACTTCGTCATGCTCGAGGAAGCACCCGTTCCCGACAGCCCCTAGAAGGCCCAAAGACACATCTGACGGTCGCCCCAAGGTGCGTGAGCGTGCTCGTGCGCTTCACCTGAATGTTCACGATGTCGCAAACGCTTCGGCACGACACCGTGATTCAAGTGGTCATGGCTACGTTGACGAAGGCTCTCGTCTGAGTCAGTTTTCGACCATGTTGCGTGGGCTGCTCGAGAGGTGGTTCGGTCGGCAGACCGTCTCGACAAGGCTGTCAATTCTTGAAGCCATAGCCATCGCACGGGCGGCTGTCCCAGAGGCCGAGCGTGATCTTCTTGAGACAGCCACTCCCTGCGTGGTGGACCAAAGAACGGTCTGGGTGGTCTCCCAGGCGGCGATAGGACACGTCCTGGTCGTCCAGATCGATGACGAGACCGGAAACGTCTCGAGCGCGAGGCGCGTAGGCGTTCGCTGACGCCGTTCCGCGGTCCGAGCCCCCCAGCGCCGTCACCGCCGTTGCCGCGCCCAACGAAGAGGTCGCACGATCCGATGCAGCTGCTCTTGAGATACGGCGGGTGCGCGAGCAGGCGGGTCAGCGCTCGTTTTGAGGGCAAGCGGCGACGGCCGCCCCGGCAAGTAGAGCAACTCTTCGGGGAACTCGGGTCTTGGGATGCTGTTGTTGGGCCGGCGAAGGGCGTGTAAACGGCGAAGCGCTTCGGCGCCATCGAACGGTTCGTGCGGCATGATCTTCGAGAGCAAACGCACGACCAGCGGGGCCGCGAAGCTGGTTCCGAATTGTGGCATCCACCAATCTCCGGGAACCGGAGCGGCAACCGCCTCCCCGGGGGCGAAAACATCCACGCAGGGTCCAAAGTTGGTGAAGTCGCTTTTTTGGCCCGTGGGCCCGTAGCTTCCCACCAGCGAGAACAGAGGACGGGCACCGCGACAGTCGAAGCCATCGCCGGAGTCCATGAGGTAGGCACCCTCGTTGCCGGCCGCCCGGATCACCAGCGCCCGGGGCGTTGGCAGGTAGGCGTCCGCATCAGCGGTCAGGTCGCTCAGGGCCGCAAAATACGGGCGAAGCTCGAGCGCTTTTTTGCAACCCACCGCGGTCAGGAGCTGCTCGAACCCATAACGCGACAGAGGACCAAAACTTTGGTTCACGAGATCGACCCGGTGGTCGATCATGGCCTGTACCAAAGCGCGCTCGCTCTGGCCCCGGGGTTGGATGGTGGCGGCACGACGAATCTCGGGATCGGTGAGGAGCGCCGTCGCCAGGTCAATCTCTGATTGCTCCGGGCACCCCAGCGAAGAGGCAATTTCGCCGATGTCGGCGAACCGACGATTCACGAGCACCAACCTCACCGATGCATTGTCGTGCGCGATGATGCCTGCCGTGCTGGTGCCGTGAAAAGCGCCATCGGCCAGCCGCTCGTCGGCGATCGCGAGGAGGGGATCCTCCGTGATGTCCACGTCGGTCCGCACCTTCCTGTTCCATGCGCTCCGTTGCGCTTCCTGGTCCGCCAGGGGCGACCCGATCGCGTCGAGTCCCGGGGACAAACGGCAGCTCTCGTCCGGTACCATGAGGGCCTTCAGGATGGCCGCCTTGAGATCCTCGCGTCCTTCACCCCCGCCACCATCGACGGAAGCGCCGCCATCGCTGGCGCCGGCGTCTGGACTCGAGGCGGACGCATCTGGGTTGGCCTGACCGGCAAAGGGATCTGGGAAGCCGGAGGCCTCTGCCTGCTCGACGCAGGAGAGGGTGTAGCCGGCAACCGTCTTCCCTTGAAACGCCGGCAGTTGCGGGTCGATGCCCTGGTCCACCACCAGCACCGTGAGGGCGCCGGGGCTGCCGGCCACGTTTTCATCGTCGCCACATCCCGCCCAAAGAGCGAGCCATGGGAGCATCCGCATCAGCGTTCGGGCGTTGCGCATCCTTGCTTCGCAAGATAGCGCTTCTGTGCTAAGGCGGTAGTGTCGTTATGCAAAAGTATCTCTGCGCCCTGCTGCTGGCTCTGGCCTCCGTCACGTGTGGCGGTGGGTCCGATGATGGCCCCTACGGCAAGAAGGTCGCCGTCGAGCCCGCGGTGTGCGCGGGCGGGTGGCAGTCCGTCCAGGTCTTGCCCCAAAGTGGGGTCGCTTCGATCTACGAGATGGCATGGCTCTCCGATCATCTCCATTACTTCCGGCCGAACACCGTCTTTCCCTTTGGAACCACGCTCGTGACGATCGCCAGCGATCGTACGATCACGTCCGTTCCTGCGATCGACGGTTACCCTTTCACGAACGATGGCCAAAAGCTGGCGACCTTCCGTGGGCTCGATGATGGCACCCGCCAGCTTTGGACGAAATCGGTCGACGCGCAGGACTGGACACTGGAAACGACGTTTGCGTTCGCGGGTGTGACGGCATCGGCATATCCCTTTCAGACTCTCCTGACGGCAGAGGCAATCTATGCCGGCGTCCCTACGGAAGACGCTTACCTGATCTCCCGATTCGATCGCGCCACCGGCGCTGAACAGCGATTGGCGGCCGTGCGGTTCCCGGGCTTCGGGCCGGACGGCGTCTCCACCGACTACTTCGGACGAGTGGCATTGTGGACCGATTGGCTTTTCTTCGACGGGGCTTCCGGGTCAGGTACCACGTTCTCTCTTCCCCTCACGGGCGGCGAGCCCGTGTTCATGTTGCGTGCCTCCGGCAACTCGTTCGGTCCCTTGGCGATGTCGTCTTCGGGCCAGGTGCTCTTCCAGGTGCGGGACTCGGAAAGGACCAGTTTCCTCGCTGTTGCACCCGTGGGCACGCCCGGACCACCGGTGCGATGGGGCACCGACTTGCCCAGAGAACTTTTCACCACCGCGGCCTTCGACGACGGAAAGGGCGGGTGGGTGTTGACCGGAATCGAGCGTCTGGCGGACGGCGCCGAGCATACCACCGTATTCACGGTCGACGCGGCGGGGCGTTCACGCCGCATCGCCTGCGACCCGGAGGTGGGCCGAAGCGCATCGAAAGGTGTGCTTTCGCCGCAGGGCCTTTACCTGGCGCCTCTCCAGCTCGACCCCATCCACAACGAGACCGTCTTTGTGCCGCTGCCCTGAGTCTGAAGACATACCTTCCACGTTGCCGTTGGCTTTTGACCTCGACGGTGACGGCGACCACGACGTCGTGCTGGGGCACGCGCGCTCCCTCTCGGGCGTGCCGCGTGCGTTTCGCCCCACCTGGGCCGCAAAGCTCGAGGAGAGCCCCACCGTCCTGTGGCTCGAGAACCATTGAACGGTTGGTTGCCGTTGCGCTGCCGCAGGGTCCCGCAGGGGCGGACTGGACGTCGTCACGTGCGAGACGCCAGGTCCGCCAACATGGCGTCGCAACGGATTCGACGCCTGGAAGCAGACCACACGAAACGGCCGTGTCGTAAATCTGAGGCCGGAGTCTCGGTTTTCTGAGGAGTTTAGGGGCTGAGAACGCAGGACACCCTCGTCACATCGAGGGGTTAGCGCCACCGCTCGGTGCGGCGCGAAAGTTGCTACCGTGTGCGCCTGCGCTCCCCGACACCCCGGTGATCCGCAAGCCCCAGTGTTCACCATGATGACGCCCCCGCGCCGTTTGCCCATCGCGCCCCACGCTTCACCCGGAGCCCGGCATTTGCCGTTGCTGGCCGAAGCGCGGGCGCTCGATCGCGAGACGAGGCCCATCTACGCGGTCTGGGAGATCACGCTTCGCTGTGATCTGGCCTGCCGGCATTGCGGGTCGCGCGCGGGCCACGAGCGCCCCGATGAGCTCGACACCCAGGGCTGCCTGGACCTCGTGGCGCAGATGGCGGCGCTGGGCGTGATGGAGGTGACGCTCATTGGCGGTGAAGCGTACCTCCGGCCCGACTGGCTCGAGATCGTGAGCGCCGTCAGGGCCGCGGGCATGACGTGTGGCATGACCACCGGCGGCCGTAGCTTCGACGAAGCGCGCGCGCAAGCGGCCGCCAAGGCCGGGCTGCAATCGGTGAGTGTGTCGATTGATGGCCTGGAAGCCACCCATGATCGCTTGCGGGGCGTGAGCGGTTCTCACCGTGCGGCGATCGCCGCGCTTGCCCGGGTGCGCGAGGCGGGCATGGCGGCGTCCGTGAACACCCAAATCAACCGCTTGTCCCTGCCCGAGCTTCCCCAGATCCTGGAAAGCGTGATCGCCGCAGGTGCAAAGGCCTGGCAACTTCAGCTCACGGTGGCGATGGGGCGAGGCGCTGACGATCCGGACCTCCTCCTTCAACCCTACGAGCTGCTCGCGCTGTTTCCCGTGCTCGCCGCCTGCAAGCGGCGCTGCGACGAAGCCGGTGTTCGCCTTTTCCCCGGCAACAACATCGGATACTTCGGACCTTACGAGACGGTGCTCCGCGGGGCCTACCCCAAGGGGCACGCCGCTTCTTGTGGGGCGGGCTGTGGCACCTTGGGCATCGAAGCCAATGGCGCCATCAAGGGCTGCCCGTCGCTGCATTCCGAGCCCTGGACCGGGGGCAACATTCGCGACCACAGCCTGCGCGACATCTGGGAACGCTCGGCGCGCTTGCGCTACATCCGGGATCGGACCGTGGACGACCTCTGGGGCTTTTGCCGGACCTGCTATTACGCCGACGATTGCCGTGCAGGTTGCACCTGGACCAGCACGAGCCTCCTCGGACGTCCCGGGAACAACCCCCTGTGCCATCACCGCGCGCTCGAGCACCAGAAGTTGGGCCAGCGAGAGCGCCTCGTTCAGATAGAGTCTGCCCCCGGTCAGCCCTTCGACCACGGCCGCTTCGAAATCATTGTGGAGACCCTTGACCCATGAACCACGTCCTCATCGCTTGCTCTTCCTGCCAACGTCACATGCGCAACACCGAAGCGCACTGTCCTTTTTGCGGCCAGATAGCGACGGTCGGCGCCCCTCGCAGCCCCGCGCCCACGAGGCGCATGAGCCGTGCCGCCCTGGTGGCGCTGGGGGCCACGCTGGCGATGGGCTCGGCCAGCTGCGACGATGATGAGGAGTCTTCACAAGACGGCGGCAGCGACGTTGTCGACGCCGGGAACACAGGTGGTATGGCGGGTGCCACGGGGGGTGCGGGGGGAAGCCGCAGCGGCGGGCAGGGGGGAGGCACCGGGGGCGCTGGAGGCCAGGCGACGGGCGGTGCCGGTGGCAGTGTGGGTGGCGCCGGTGGCGGTGTGGGAACCACGGGGGGCAGTACCGGGGGCACGGGGGGCAGTGCGGGCGGCACGGGGGGGAACCCGGGGACGGGCGGAAACGTGCTCCTGCCTCTTTACGGGGCACCCCCGAACGCTCCGTAGTGCGCACGGCGTGGCCGCGCCGATTCGCGACGCGGCCCTGGGATGTGCGCTGCGCACGTCCAGAAAAACTGCACCTGCGCACGAAAGCGGCCGAGGGCGCGTCAGCAAAGACGCGCGCTTTGTCGCCAGGGTCGCCTCAGGCCGTGAGAAGGCCTTCCACGGTGGAAGCGAAATGCGCGGCGCTCGCCGCGTCCACGAAGATCTCGTTGCGCGCGTGGGGATGACGTTCGTAGAAGCGCTCGAGGGCGCGTAGATGGCGCTCGGTGGGGCCACCCCAGCTCACCTGCATGGGGATTGACGACTATGGTCGACAATGCCGTGATTGTCTATCATGGGCGACGGTGTGACGTATCATCTCGAAATTACGAAAGTATTTTTGGCGAAGAGGCGACGGAGCCGCCCGGGGTCACGGAGGGTCACCTCTCATCGGGCGGTGAGCCGGACCTTCAGCGAAACGACACGATCCGTCCAGAAGGGGCGCCAAGAAGCTCACCGTCTTGCATCACCAGGCGGCCCGATACGATCGTCGCCACCGGCCAGCCCGTGACTGTCATGCCGTCAAAAGGTGTGAAGCCGCAGCGAGACGCCATCTGTGCGTTTTCGATGCGCCTGCGGGCGCCCAGATCGACGAGGGTGAGATCCGCATCGTGACCAGGCGCCAGGACCCCCTTCGTCGTGGCCCCGTAAAGACGGGCGGGACCCGCGCACACGAGCTCCACCAGGCGTTCGAGCGAGAGCCGTCCCGCCGCCACGTGGTCGAGCATGAGAGCAAGCAGGGTCTGAACCCCCGGCATGCCCGAAGGGCTGTCGGGGTAGGGACGTTGTTTCTCTTGCCAGGTGTGTGGGGCGTGATCGGAGCCAATGGCGTCGACCAGGCCAGACGTCACTGCGTGCCAGAGCGCCTGCCGATGGCGATCCTCGCGAAGGGGAGGGTTCATTTGCGCCAAGGTGCCAAGTCGCTCGTAGCATTCCGGTGCGCTCAGCGTCAGGTGTTGGGGCGTGACCTCGACGGTCGCGAGGTCGCGGTGCGCTTGCAGGAGCGAAATCTCTTCGGCCGTGGTCACGTGAAGGATGTGCAGAGGCCGCGCGGCCCTGCGGGCCACGGTCAAGGCCCGCTGGGTGGCCCGCAGAGCCGATTCTTCATCGCGCCACAGCGGGTGCATGGACACGTGAGCGTTGCTTTGCCGCACCAGGTGCGCCCGCTCGCGCAATCTGGGTTCATCCTCTGCGTGTACGGCCACGCGGCGTCGGCCCGATCGCAGCACGTCCTGCAGTGTTTGGTCATCGGGCACCAAAAGGCTTCCCGTCGAGCTTCCCATGAACACCTTGACCCCCACACACCCTGGCAGCGTCTCGAGGGCACCCAGGGTGTGAGCGTTCTCGGAGGCCGCACCGATGAAGAAGCCGATGTTGACATGAACCCGCCCGCAGCTGCGCGCGACCTTGTCCGTGAAGGCGTGGGCGTCGAGTGTGGCGGGCTGGGTGTTCGGCATCTCGAACACCGTCGTCACACCGCCGAGAGCCGCCGCCGCGGTGCCGGTGGTGAGATCTTCCTTGTGTGAAAGTCCCGGTTCTCGAAAGTGCACCTGCGAGTCGATGACCCCGGGAAGCACGTAAAGGTTGCGAGCGTCGACGACCTGCCGGGCTTTCACGGAACCCAGCGCGCCCACGGCACTGATGCGGCCCGCTTGAGCGGCGACGTCGGCTTTGCTGCGACCGGAAGGGGAGACACAAGTCCCCCCGCGGATGAGAAGGTCCACGGCTTCGCTCATGCCGCCTCTGCACGCACGATGCGTTCTCCCGCGGCACGGGCGCCCACGAGGTTGCGGGCGGTGGGTCCAAGCTCCAGTTCCGCGAGCGCGCCCGTGACGTGAAGCCGGCTGTGCCAGCGCAGCTGTGGGTCGACCACGGGATACCCGCAGGGCGCACAAGGAAGGTTCGCCGTTTTCACGAGCTGCTCGACGAGGGCGCTGCCGGGGCGTTCGGGGCGAAACCCCGTGGCCAGGATGACGTGGTCGGTGGTGTGACTGAATGTGTCGGCCTTGAGCACGAGGCCCGTGGGTCCCTCGAGGTGCGCCGCTTGCACCTCTCCACGTCGCCACAGGATTCGGCCCTCCTTCATTCCAGTGCGTAGGGCCTTGAGAACGTCGGTGGGCATCGAGCCCCTGTGCCGCGCCTCCCTGATCAATCGACGCCGCTCGGCGAGATCAGGCTCTTTGCTGAAGCGAGACATGAACTTGGGGCCGATCCAGCCCGGGTCGCTGTCGAACTGATGCTCACGGAGGTCGTGGCGCGAGATGAGCGTAACGGGTGTGTGGCCCTCTCGTGCGAGGCGCATCGCGGTTTGTGCGGCCGTGATACCCCCGCCCACCACCGTGACCCGAAGCGCAGCCCCGGGGCCGGGTAGGGGATACGGGTCGCCGAAGACGTGAACGACCCGGCTAGGAGCCTGCTTCGCGAGCTGTAGCGCCCATGCGGGCCAGGCGGGCTGCTCGCAGGCAGAGAGGGCCAACACGGCCTTGCGCGCCCGCAGGGAACCAACGGTGGTGTGCACTTCCACCTCGTCGGCGCGAAGGTCGATGGCCTGCGCCCGGGCCACGACGTGGCAACTGGCCAGGTGCGCTCCGGCGATCACGGCCTCGCAGTGGCGGTTGAAGAGCTGCAAGGTGGGGCGTTCGTAGGGACCCAACAAGAGCTCTGCGCGGCGGCGACGGCCCACGTGGTTGCGCAGCGAGAAAGGCGAGATGTCGAGGTGATGTACGGCGGGCGAACGCAGGTGACGCATGCCCGTCCTCTCCGTGTTCGTCGTCCACCTTCGAAGCAGACGGGGTTCCGGGTCCACGATGCGCAGCTGAGAGGCCGGGATCCCCAGCTGAGAACGCAGGCGCGTGGCAATGTGAACGCCGTGGGGGCCGCCGCCGACGACGATCCAGTCGATCATGGGTACATATATATTGCCGGATGCATATGCAATCAAGATGCGACTTTAGAGATCCGCATTCACGATTCGCATCGTGCACGACCGGCCCGTGGCGCCCGCCGTCGCGCGCGGCGGAAGCCCCGGTGTCCGCGCCGCACCGCGAGCCATGTCCCCGTGGCAGCCAGCGCACCCCCTCCCACGCAGGCACCCACGATGACCGCCTGCCACAGCGCACGACGGGTGTAGAGCGCAGGAAGGTCGAAGCTGTGGAGCCCGTTGTAGAGCCAGCGCTCGAGACGCTTGCGCCGGCCCCAGCTGCTGACGTGCTGTCCCGTCCGTAAATCAAAGTATGACCAAGTGTCGGCAGGATCGGTGAACGTCACCCGCGCGACAGGCAAGGCGAGGTGCGGCTCGTCGTGGCGAGTGCGATGATAGGCGTCGGGCGCTGCGAGCAGGCTCACCCGTCCGGCGCGGAGGACTCGGCTCTGCAGCACCTCGTCGATCGCGAAATGACGTCGCGCAGTGCGTGTGTCGCCCTCCACGGCAGAGACGACGAGGCTGTCGCCCGAGCTTGACTCACATAGAAAGTAGGGTTGGCCTCCCACTCCCACGAGCCTCAGGCCCGCTACGGTCAGCTCTCGTCGACACGCCGTCAAAGCGCGCTCGGGCGGAAGGGTGGCTCGCGCCCAGGGGATGTGCTCGGCCTCCTCAAGAAGGCGAACGAGGGCCTCCGGGCGCGGCTCTTGACTCCACGAAAACGGATGCAACGAGAGCAAGCCGCTGGTCACGAACGTGAAGGAGAGCATTCCGAATGCCAGGCCCAGAAGATGGTGCCAACGAAAGAGGGTCTTGCGATAGGGAAGGGATGAGGCGCGTCCACCGCGACCCAGATACGGGTTCCACGGGCGCCAGAGCCAAATGCCCTGCAACAACCCCGAGACACAAACGATCATGCCCGCACCCGCCAACCACATCACGACGTGCCGCCAGAGTCCGCGGAGGCGAACCAGACACGCAGGGTAGATCCAGTGGGGAATGGCGCCAGCCCACGCCCAGGTGCGTGAGGGCCACGTCGTGCGCTGAACCACCTCCCCCGAACGTGTGGACACGTAGACGTGGGTGCGCAAGCCGTCGTTGAAGGTGAGACGGACCAGGGGGAAATGTGGGCGTAAGCGGGGGGCAAGCGTCCACTGATCGGGTGTTTCGAGAACGCTTTGGGCTTCGAGGCGGGCTGGTTCCTCGCGCCAAGCGTTCGCCTGCTCGGCAGCCCAGGGAGCCAGGGGATCGAGTGGGTCCATGCGCAGACCTGAACGCGCGTCGTGCAAGCGAGACCCATGCGCTCCCTCGACCACCCAGGCGAAGCGCCCTTCGATGCCTACCAGGCGCGCCGGTCCCCTCGCCGAGGCGGTCCCTAAAGGCAAGTCGGCCAAGGGCGGAAGGTCCCTCGAAAGCGAGAGGAGCGAACTGCGGGCGAGCTGCTCGGCCCTGCTGACCTCGGGATAACCGCGGAAGGTCATCACGATGCCGGATGCAAACCAGAGCAGGAACAGCACGCAGAAGGCGCTGCCCGTTGTGCGGTGTGCGCGCCTCAGACTGCGTGCGCCGAAGCGACCGAGACTGGACGTCATTAGAAGTGGAGCTGGAGCTGCAGGGACACGACGCGAGGGGGCCCGGGGGTAATCTGCCGATCGTAGATGGTGGCCACGAAGTACCGACCGCTGCTCGTGAGGATGTTCTGATCAAAGAGGTTGCGTACATTGAGTTGAACCCGCGCGGGGCCGCGTTCGTAGAACAACGTTGCGTCTGCGATGAAGAAACGGGGCATACGCACGTCGTTGTCGCGGCTCGTGTAGGCGTCGCCGCCCAGCCGGCCGCCCAGGCCCGCCCCGAATCCGAGACGGGTTCGGTACGTGCCCCAGAAGGTGGCCGTATGCTTCGGAACGTCGGGCAAGCGTTTATCCGCGTAGTTCGTCCCCTCGGATTCATAGCGGACGAAGCGCGCGTCTGTGTACGCATACCCGCCCAATACCTTGAACCTGCCCATGTGGAAAGCGAGATCCAGCTCGGCCCCGCGCGAGCGCGCATGACCGGCTTGATCGAATGTGGGCTCGCCCGTCGCGACAGTGGGCGGACGCACCACCACGAGGTTGCTCTTGCTGATCTGGAAAACGGCCAGATTCAAGCTGAGAAGACCTCGCCAGGGCTCGACACGCAGCCCCAGCTCTGCCTGACGACCCACTTCGGGCTTTACGTTGCCCGGGGTTGTGGGCAACGTGGACGGCAAGGCAGCCTTGACGCTCGTGTTGAACGAGCCGTAGGCTGAGAGCCACTCCGAAGGCAGATACACCAGCCCCACCCTGTACGAAGGTGCAAAAAGGTCGTCCTCCCGCGGCTCGCCCCGCAGCATGCGTTCGCCCGTCGCGGGGTCCAGTGTGTCCCTCCGTGCGTATCGCGAAAAGGCATCCAGCCGGGCTCCCAGGGCCAGCCGCCAGTGATCGTGCAGGCGGGCCTGGTCCGAAAGGAACACTCCGTGCATCACCCGCCGATCCAAACCCTCGCGCAGGTAGGCGAAATCGGGTGCCCCCTGGGTCTCCCTCGCTGTCAGCAAGTCCACTGGGGTCAGCTGGCCGAACCCCGAAGCGGATCGATTGCGAAAGAAGTTGAAGTCGTAGCCTCCCACCAGGGTGTGCTCGACCAAGGCCTGGCCTTGCCACCGCAGCTCGAGCTGATTGCCCATCATGGGGCGCATGTGATGGTTGAACCCGAAGGTCTCGCGCACGACTTGCCCTGGGTTCTCGGCGGCCACGGAAAGCGTCTCCGTGCTGAAGTAGGGCTCGCGCACTGATGAGATCGAGAAGCGCTCATGAAAGCTGAACGTGGGGCTGACCCGATACGAATAGGAAAGTTGGGCACGCAGATCCTCGTAGTTCAGGGCGTCGAAGGGGCTGTTGTAGCGATTGCTTACGTTCACCCCGCGGGAGAGCCCTCCCCCGGACACGGGAACGCCGGCGTCGGTGTTGAAGAAGCTCTTGAGAAACACGAGGCGCGCCGTGAAGCGGTGTGCATCTGCAGGCTGAAAATCAAGAGCAGCCGTGGCGCCTGCGTGCCGTTGCTCGAGCCCGCGGAAGTCTTCGCTGGAGCTGGTTTGCAGATCCAGCCGGTACAGTAGTTTCGACCCCAGCTGCGTAGCAACGGGTCCCGTGGCGCCGAGCCAGGCCAGCCGCTGATCGTAGTTTCCCATGCCGATGCCGGCCTGATAGCTCGCCAAAGCAGAGGGCTGCTTGCGGATGATGTTGATGACCCCGCCAAGCGCACTGACGCCGTAGAGAACGGATGCGGGGCCCTTGAGAACCTCGATACGGTCCAACCCTGCCATGGCCCCGATGGGTGCTTCCCCTCCCACCACAGGATGGCGCTCGTCCCGGAAGCCATCCTGCAGAATGAGAAAATCTGTACCACCGAAGCCCCGGATCGTGAGGTGATCGAATCCCCCGTAACGCAACGAGGGATTCACCCCCGCCACGTTCGACAATGCGTCCACAAATGTGGTCTGCCCCCGCTCCTGCACCGTTTGAGCGCTGACGTCGTTGATCGTTGCAGCAACCTCGCGCTTGGGAATGGGCATTCGGGTGGCCGTGGTCGGCGGCACCTCTTCCTCGATGATCATCGTCTCGGATTCGTCGAGAGGCATGCTTTGCGCCCATACATGGGTAGACGAAACGAGGAGTATGGTGGACAGAGACAACGTTGTTTTTCGCATGGCGCCCCGATCTGCATCGAAGTGGCCCCTGTCGTCAATATAAATTGCAATAGCGATGCAAAAACACAGTGAGTGCATGCTTTAATTGATTGCGCTTTTGGGGGCTGTCGACTAGGGTTCACGAGCGCCGGGCGGGAGGGGTGGGTCAGCCGAGGCTCGTGAAAAGTCCGCGGCGGGGTGCAAGGGCCCGAACCCGGTGCGTTTTTCTTCTTTCGCACCCATGGCACCTCTTGCGCGTGCGCCCGTCTTTGCCAACGTCCTCCGGGCTCGGTCTGAAGCCTGGACGCCGCGGTGGCGGCGGCTTCTCATCTGGTGGGTGGTGATGGCTCTGCATGGCGGTGGGTTGTGGCTCGTGACGCTTCCCCGCGGCCCACGCGACGGTGATGAGAAGCCCCGCGTGAGGGTTTCTCTCTTCCTTCCTCGTCCACATGCGATTGCACAGGGGCAGTCCCCTCCGGTGCGCCAGGGCCGCCGCATCCCGAGAACCCGTTCACGTCCCACCGTGCTTCCCCGGGCCATGGAAACGCTGGTTCCGACCGATGCGGTGGCCTCCGCATCCGAAACAGAGCCCTCCTCGCCTCCGGGGGAGCCCCAGGGGGTAGGCAGCGAGGAGGCACCAGGTGGCCTCGAGTGTGGGGGGGGAGCGGAGCCGTCCGGGCCGCCGCTCGCGCCACCTCCCGACGTGGTTCCCGCATCCGTACTTGCAAAGCAGTGCGTGCGATGCACGCCCCCCAGCCTTCCTGCACACCACCGCCGTCCTGGTGTGGCGGTGTCGCTGGTGGTGCGGATGTGCTTGGACGAGACAGGGCGCCCGGTTCACGTGAGTCTCGTCGAGGGGCTTGCGCGTGATGCCAACGAGGCCGTGCTGTCGACCGTTCGCACGTGGCTCTACCGCCCCTACATGAGCCCACGCGGGCCGGCCCCCGTGTGCACCCGTTTGCGTTTTGTCTTCGTGGGTCGGTAGGGTGCTTATGCATAGTAGTTGCAAATGATATGGGGCGCGTGTAAAGAATGGCGCTGATGTCGCGCAAGCTCCCCGTCACGGTGCTCAGTGGGTTCCTGGGCGCAGGAAAAACCACCCTGTTGAATCGTGTCTTGTCGAACCGCCAGGGACGAAAGGTGGCGGTGATCGTCAACGACATGAGCGAGGTCAACATCGACGCGGATTTGGTGGCCCTGGGCAGTGCGAAGCTCGATCGCACGCAGGAGAAGCTGGTCGAGCTTTCGAACGGATGTATCTGTTGCACCCTGCGGGAAGATCTGTTGGCGGAAGTGACCCAGCTGGCACGGGAGGGGCGCTTCGATTACCTGCTCATCGAATCAACGGGTATCTCCGAGCCGATGCCCGTGGCTGCGACGTTTTCTTTTCGAGACGAAGAGGGATTCAGCCTGTCGGACGTTGCCCGGCTCGACACGATGGTGACCGTGGTCGATGGTGTCAACTTCCTGCGCGAGTATGCGTCGGGTGATGACCTGCGGGCTCGCGGATTGGCCGCGGGACCGGACGATGGCCGCGTTTTGGTCAACCTGCTCGTCGAACAGGTGGAGTTTGCGAACGTGATCGTCATCTCGAAGACAGATCTCGTGCCCCCTCGAGACCGGGAGCGCCTTGCGGGGATCCTTGCCCACCTCAATCCCGAGGCACGGATCGTGAGCGCCCTTCACGGCAATGTGCCGCTCGAGAGTCTCCTCGATACGGCCCTTTTCGATGAGACGAAGGCGGCGGGAGCAGCGGGGTGGGCGAAAGAACTGGCGGGGATCCATACCCCCGAGTCGATGGCCTATGGCATCAGCAGCTTCGTCTACCGCGCCCGAAGGCCCTTCCACCCGGAGCGGCTTCACGCTCACTTCGGTGACGAATGGCCTGGCGTGCTGCGTTCGAAGGGATTCTTTTGGCTCGCCACCCGCATGGGGGAGGTGGGATCCTGGTCACAGGCTGGGGCCGCCTGCCAAACCGGTCGCGCCGGATTTTGGTGGGCCTCCATGCCTCGCAGCACCTGGCCCGAGGATGCGGCAACACTGCGGCGTATTCGCGAAAGCTGGAGCGTGCCTTTTGGCGATCGGAGGCAGGAACTCGTGCTCATCGGCATGGGCATGGACGAAGTCGAACTGCGGCAGCGCTTCGACGCCTGCTTGCTCACGGACTCCGAGTTGACTGCGGGGCCCGAGGCCTGGGGCCAGCTCTCCGATCCATTTATCCCCTGGGGTGAGTCGCCCTCGGATGGCGATGGGCCCCCCATGAGCCCCGCACGGGAAACCCGCACTCAAGGAGACCTCCGTGAACCTGTCCTCCCACGCGTTTAGCCCCGAGACAACGAAACAGGAAACCGCCGACGTCGTGACAGTCGACGAGACGGCGGCGTTGGTGAAGATCTTCGACGAAGGCTGTCGCATTGTCGTGCTGCGACGGCCCCTGCTTGCTTCACTGCAGGCTGATGCTGCGAAGCTCGCGGCAGAGCCCCGCTTGAAAATTGTGGCTACGACGAACGCGGATGGCTCGGGTCTCAAGGGACTCCATCCCCTCTTGGACGAAACGCGAGCGCTTCGCGAAGACATTCAGTTCTGGGTAGAGGTGCTGAGTGAACTCACGGGGGCGCGCGAGATGGGGGTGCGCTTGGCACGGCTCGATCAGGCGATGTGCCCGCGTTTTCACACGGATAGGGTGACCGTGCGTTTGGTCTGCACCTACGCGGGACCCGCAACCGAGTACCTGACCGAGCGGGACGTGGAAAGGACGCGGTTGGCCTGTCACGTGCGGAGCCCTGACGCTGAAGGCGCAGGCGTGGTGCGCGAGGGAGGCGCGGTGCGTGCGGCGACGTGCGGCGACATCGTGTTGCTCAAGGGGGAGCTGTGGCCCGATCGGCCGGCCCTTGGCGCCGTCCATCGTTCGCCTCGTGTCGAGCCAGGACAAGGCCGCCTGGTCATGACCCTGGATCCGCTGGCCCCGTAGCGGGGCGCCCCCCCCTGCTCGAAGCCAAACCTGCGAGCCAGTCGTGGCTCTCGATGAGCATGTCCCCATGACGGTGCTTTGGGCGTTTGTCGCATCGATTTCGCGAGAAGTCTTCGAGTCGCAACGTCGTCGCGTGAGTGTGGCGCTGCACCCCTTGACGGCCACTGTCGATCGTTCAACCTTGCGGCTCCCTTACGGAGTTAACGGGACGTTGCCGCAAGCAAAGCGGTTCTCGAGCAGTCTGCGGCGGCGGGGTTCATCGACAACGAACACGGAGAGGACGAGAACATGTTCAAGGTTTCGAGCACGGCATATGCAGTCTTGGGGGCAGCCCTCACACTGACGGCAGCAGCGGGCACCGCAGCCGCCGACACGGTGTGGAAGGAAGTGGAGAGCCCCGCATACAACCCGGGGGGAGACCTCGGCACGTTCCAGCCGCGGAGCGATGCGACCGCATCGGGCAATCAGTTCATCGAAGCGCAGACGAACGCGATCGCGGCGCCATTGCCGTTTTCGGCGGCTTACGAGTTCACGGTCAACGCGGCGGGCAGCTACAAGGTGTGGGGCCGCGTGCAGGCGCCGACCAACGCCGCGAACTCGCTCTGGGTGCGCATGGACGGGGTCGCGTGGGTGCGCTGGATGGACATCAGCCTCGGGGCCGAATGGCACTGGGATTTCGTGCACGACAACATCAACGGCCAAAAGCCCGCCGTCGCGTTTGCGCTGAGCCAGGGAACGCACGTGTTCGAGGTTTCGTCGCGTGAGGCCAACACGAAGCTCGACCTGTTGGTGTTCACCGACGACGCCGCCTTCTCGCCCACGGCGGCCGTCTCCCCGGCCGAAGGCCCGCAGGCGCTGGGCGTGATCGACGGCCGGTGGGATGCAAACCAGCTCTTCTGGACCCTCGCGCGCGGAGCCACTTCGTATCGCGTGGAACGCCGCGCGGGCTCGGGTGGTCCCTTCTCGGTGGTAGGAACGGCGACGGACTTCACGTTCGTTGACTTTGCCCCGGCGTACCAGGTGTATTGCTATCGCGTGGTTTCGTTGCGCAACGGCGTGGCCGGCGGCACCTCGAACGAGACGTGTTGGCAAGCGGGAGAGCCCGCGTATCAAGTCATCAATGTGGACAACGGCGAGATCTCTGCCCCTCTCTACTTCGACGACAGCACGGAGACCCTGCTCGTAGAACCCGGCAACAACAGCATCGACGCGCCGCCGGCCACGGGACGGGCCCGCTACGACTTCACCGTGTCGACGGCGGCAACCTACAAATTCTGGGCCATCGTGGTGGCGCCTTCCGCCGCCGATGATTCGTTCTGGGTGCGCATCGACGATGGAACCTGGTTCAAGTGGAACAACATCCGTCCGCAGGAACCCTACAACTGGGACGACATCAACAACTCGGACACGGGGGGGCAGCCCGTGCTGCTGCCCTTGACGGCGGGTAGCCACAGCATCGAGTTCGCGTACCGCGAGGACGGCGCCGGCCTGCGCCGCCTGCTCGTCACATCCAACATCGCGAGCGCCGCCCCTCAAGGCGTCTTCGACTGAGCCGCGCGGTGCCACACGTCGTGCTCCGGAGCCGCTCGGCGACGGAGCACGCGGCGTGGCTTGCGTGACGGGAGCTTACGCGCAGAGGGCCAAGGCGGGTAGAGCCGCCCGCGGCTGCTACGCTCGTCAGGGCATGAACGCGGCTCGTTGGTCTCGGACCCTTTGTTTGTTTTGTGGGCTCGCCGCAGGGGCATGTCGAACCCCGCTGGCGCCTGCGCCCGAACGGCCAGCCGGCGACGCGCCCCCCGCCGAGTCGGTGTCACCGCCGGATGCGGAGCCCGCACCCGGACCGGCAGCGCCCGCGCCAATGCCGGGAGCCGCGGATCCCAAGGTCAACGAAAAGTTCCTCGACCCCGGCTTGAACGCAGAGGAGTGGGTGAAGCGCTTCGAGGGCGAGTCCCGAGAGGTCTTCGCGCAACGGGCGTCGATCGTGAAGGCCAGTGGCGTGGGACCCGGGCAGGTCGTGGCAGACGTGGGCGCCGGTACGGGGCTGTTCACGTTTTTGTTCGCCGATGCGGTGGGCCCGAAGGGCCGGGTTTATGCCGTGGACGTGTCCCCGGTTTTCGTGCGGCGCTTGCGCCAGCACGCCAAGAGCCGGAGCCCGCGCAACGTGGTGGTGATCCAGGGCGCGTCCCGCTCGCCGGAGCTGCCCGAGGGCTCCGTGGATCGCGTGTTCATCTGCGACACCTATCACCACTTCGAGCATCCCGGGGAGATGTTGGCAGGCATCGCGCGGGCGTTGCGCCCGGGCGGTGAGGTGGTCGTGGTGGACTTTCGCAGAGAGCCCGGCAAGAGCTCGGCCTGGACGCTCGAGCACGTGCGGGCGGGAGAAGAGGTGGTCAAGGCCGAGTTCGAGGCCGCAGGCCTTTCGTTCGCGCGCTCCGCCGACTTTCTGCAGGAGAACTACCTTCTGGTGTTCAAGAAGGCAACGGACCGAAAAGCACCAGTGCCCTGACCCAGGTGCCCCACGGCCGGCGGGGACGGACCAGGAGAATTCACGTCGCCAGGGTCGCATGATCTCAGAATTTTGAGAGCTGAGAGCCTGCCAACTCTTGGTTTGCCATGCCCCGCAGGACGGCGCGTCCTTTGCAACGGCTGACGCGCATGATGCGTATCGCGTACACATGGCTTGGTACGACGGCGGTGGCCACCGCTCTTTCTCTCTCGGGTTGCGGGGGCTCCTCCAGCCCACCCCCCGGGGGAACCACCCCGCTCGGGCCAGGGTCTCCCGTCGCACCTGCTTCGTCGGCGGCGGAGACGGCCGAGCGACAAGCCGTGAACCAGGCGCTCTCGGAGGTCAAGTCCCTGACCCCCGCCGCCTTCGCGGCCCGCTATCCCGTGCCGGCCTGGGCGCCGCTTTCGTACGACCCCGCGGCAGCCACGAACTTCGACCTCATCCAGGCCTCGGCCCTGAAGCTCAACGCGGCTGAAACGCAGGCCCTGAAGACCAAGGGCTTCGTCATCACGGACCGCTACCACTTTCCAAGCTTCGCCTACGGCTACGCCGCGATCTATGGAGAAGATCTGCCAGTGTTCGTCAGCGCCGATTCGATCATGTACGCGGTCCACCGCTCGTACGACGATTTGCTCAAGGCCATCGAAACGGACGCCCTCGTTCCCGATATGCAAGCGCTGCTCGCGGGGATGCGCAGTCAGCTGGGCTCGGGGGCTCTCGCGGACCTGGGCGGAGCCGCCGCGGCCGACGCGGATCTCTATTTGGCTTTGGCGGCAAGCCTGCTCGAGGAGACCGGCACCGCGGCCCCCGTGGCGGGTGCAAAGGCTGCGGAGATCGCCAAGCTGGTCGGAAAAGCCCGCGCGGCGGCCGGCGCGGAGAGCCTTGCGCTCTTCGGGGCCCAGCGTCTCATCGACTTCTCTCAGTTCAAGCCCCGCGGGCACTACACCGACACCCCTTCACTGACCCGCTACTTCCAGGCCATGATGTGGCTTGGCCGCATCGACTTTCGCATCATCGAGACCCAGGCCGATGGCTCGCAGGTGTTCCGACGTCCCCAGTTCATGGCTGCGTACGGCCTGCTGGCCCTGCTGACGCCGGAAGCCCGGACCCGCTTTTCGCGCATCGATCGGACCATCGGCGCGTTCGTGGGTGAATCGGACAACATGACCGTTTCCCAGTTCGACGCCTTGTTGACGGCGTTAGGTACGACCACACCAGGGGCCGTCAGCGCTCTAACGGATCAGGCCATCGTGAGCGCGGTGGTCACGGGCGACTTTGGGCGGCAACGCATCTCGAGCCACTACATGGTGAACGGCCTCGGCCAAGGCACGCTGCCGCTGTCGCGCACCTTCCTGTTGTTGGGCCAAAGGTACGTTCTCGACTCGCACGTGTTCAGCAACGTGGTGTACGACCGCGTTCAGCAGGGCAAGGTTACGCGCATGATGCCCGACCCTCTGGACGCCGCCTTTGCGGCCCTGGGGAACAACCAGGCGGCAGCCTTGCTGAAGCCCACCCTGGAAAGCTACGGGTACGCGCCGGACCTGGCGGCCATGCGTGAGCTGGCAGACGCGCACGGCAGCGGGTACTGGAACGAAAACCTCTACAACGCCTGGCTTTTTGCCCTGCGGGCGCTGTCACCGGACGCAACCACCTTCGACAAGCTGCCCTCGGTGGCCAAAACAGAGGCGTGGGGCCGGCGCCTGCTGAACACGCAGCTCGCGTCGTGGGCCGAACTGCGCCACGACACGATCCTCTACGCGAAGCAGTCGTACACGGGGGGCATCGCTTGTGAGTTTCCCGATGCCTTCGTGGACCCTTACCCGGCCTTCTACGCGGCCGTGGCGAGCTACGCGGCGAAGGGGCAAGCGGTGGTGGCGGCGCTCGACACGACGGGGGCGCCCACGCTTGCGGCCGCCGGGACCTACTTTGCCCGCCTCCAGCAAATCATGGGCATGCTGCAGGAGATGGCTGAGTTTCAGCGAGACGGCGTGCCCTTCACTGACACGCACATGCAGTTCATCAACGAAGCGGTTCAGATTCAGAATGTCTGTGGGGGCGGCTTCGTGGAGAAGGGGTGGTACAAGGAGCTTTTCTTCGGCGATCCGCTCGAGTACAAGCCCACCATCGCCGATGTGCATACGCAGCCCACGGACGAGGGGGGCAATGAAGTGGGGCGTATTCTGCACGTGGGCACAGGCATGGCGCGCCTCATGGTGACCTCGGTCGAGACCTGCCAGGGGCCCCGCGCGTACGCAGGCCTCGTGTCGAGCTACTTCGAGCGGATCACAGAGCAATGGGTGCGCCTTGACGACGAAGCGTGGAAACAGGAGCTCGCCAAGACGCCCCCGCCCGCCGAGGTCCCCTGGATGGACGACCTGGTGGCAAAGTAGGGCAAAGGCGCGCCGCCCCCGCGGAGGAGGACCGGCGCGCCCACCGTCACGGGCTCTCAGGCCGGTCGTGTCGTTGCCAACCGCCGTTCGAGCTCGTCGAACGAGCCGGTCCATCCCTGGGTCATGCCCGCCTTGCCCTGATGGAAGGAGGTGCGTTCCACCTCGGTGGCAGCGCCCTTGACCTCCGTGAAGAGCGTGACGCGCGTTTGGTGTGGGGCCTCCTCCGTCAGGGTGACGGTGATCGACAAGCTGGCCGGCCAGGTTTCGGCGAACGGGGGGCGGCAAGGCTGCTCGTGCTCGTCGCAGAAGGTCTGTGAATAGACGATGCGATGGGGCCTCACGAGCTCCTGGTGATGGGACTGGACGTGCAAGCTCATGCCGCCGGGGCCGTCCATGCGAAAGAACGACGTGCCGCCAGGCGAGATGTTGGCCCGTAGGTAAGTCATGGTGAATCCGGTGGGCGGTAGCCAGTGAACGATGTGCGCCGGGTTCGTCCACATCTCGAAAATGGTCTCGGGGGCTGCGTCGAAGCTGCGGTTGATGACGAAGCGATCGGTGGGCGCAAGGTACTCGGCCAGCCGATCCCAGGTGGCCTCGCCTCCGGCTTTTTTGATGAACACCTTCGCTTCCTCCGCGGCTTGCGCCGAGGGCAGCGTCATCGTCATGTCCATCGTGGTTTTGCCTTCGGACTCGGAGAAGGTCACCGTGACCCGGAAGAGCGGGGGCTTGTCTTCGTACCCACCGTGGTCGTAGACCAAGCGGGCGTATTCCACGACCTCCAGGAACTTCGTGTGGTTCGGGTAGTCGACCCCGTCGGGGCCATGCATCGTGTAGAGCCACGAGCCGCCCGTGCGCACGTCCTTGTGCCGGGTCGTGAGCGTGAAGCCCCGCGGCCCCCACCACTGCGCCACCTGGGCGGGATCCGTCCAGGCCTCCCAGACCCTTTTGACGGGAGCGTCGTAGACGCGTTCGATGTGCAGCTCGTTCGGTTTACGGCTTTTTGCCATGTGTCTTTCCTTTTTTGCCCTTGTTGCCGTTCTTGCCCTTCTTGGTGGGCTTGGCTGCCGCGGGGGACTCCCCGGCACTTACGTTCGTTTGACGTTTCAAGTACGCCTCGAGCCGATCGAAGCGCTGTTCCCAGATTTGCCTGTACGCATCGACCCAGCTGGCCACCTCGGCCAGCGGCTTCGGCTCGAGCCGACAGGGACGAAATTGGGCGTCCCGGGTGCGGGTGATGAGGCCCGCCGTCTCGAGCACCTTCAGGTGTTTGGTGATGGCAGGCGCCGAGATGGAAAACGGCTTCGCAAGGTCCTTCACGGTGGCCTCGCCCTGTGCAAGGTGGGCAAGAATCGCCCGCCGTGTGGGATCGGCAAGCGCGGAGAAGGTGAGCGTGAGCGTGTCCTCCATGGGGAGGGACTATGCCGATCGGTTAATTAACCGTCAAGTAAAATACGGGAGCAACAGGCCTGTACCCGGCAGGGCGGCCTGACGTCACAGAGGCAGCATGCCGCCGAGCACGAGGGCCGCGCGTGCCGTCCACGCCAGCGTGCGCAGCCAGTTGCTGCGCACGAGCGTGCGGATCTGCGGGGCATCGAAGCCTCGTGCGAGACGCCGGTGCAGGGGCACCTGCCAGGCCGCGGTCGAGAGCCACACGAGGGCGAGCAAGCCCAAGGCCACCCTCGCCGTGAGGGGCGAAACGCCGGCCGGTGGCACGATCACCAGCAGCACCGCGGTGGCCAGCTCGGCGAGCATGAGGGGCGCCACGATCCAGGTGGTGCGCGTTTGGTGGTGGGCTTCGTAGCGAGCGAACGCGTCTTCGCCCACGAACGCGAAGAGCGGATAATGCACGAGCTGCACGAACCAGATGAGACCCGTCATCGCCAAGGTGGCGGCGGCGTGCACGAGCATGACGAAGTCCATGAGGGTGAGGATGCCAACGGGCACGGGCGCTGTCAGGCACACGGGAGATCGCTTGCGCAGGCCCGCTCTTTGGGGGCGCGAGGCTTGAAATCAGGGGCGTCTTTGGGTATTGGGTCGACCATGCCCGATGTGACCGAGCCCGCCAGCGACGAAGCCTTGCTCGATGCGGCGCGCGCGGGGGACAGCGAGGCTCTCGAACGGCTGCTCGAGCGGCATCAGGCGCAGGTTTATCGCTTTGGCATGACCATGTGCCGAAGTCCCGAAGACGCCAAGGATGTCTTGCAGGACACGCTCATCGCCGTGGCCCGGGGCGTGCGCGACTTCCGTGGGAGCTCGTCGCTGTCCACCTGGCTCTACACCATCGCACGCAGCTTTTGCATCAAGAAGCGCCGCCGCAGCAAGTTTGCGCCCGAGCTCGAGCGCACGGCCGACGTCTCGGACTTGGGCGCGTTCGCCACGGATCCGGGCGCGGGGCCCGACGAGCTCCTGGTGAGCAAGCAGGTGCGCTTGGCGCTGGAAGAGGCCATCGGGGCCCTGGCGCCCGCGTACCGCGAGGTGCTGCTCTTGCGGGACGCCGAGGGGCTGACGGCGCCCGAGGTGGCAGAGGTGCTGGGGCTCAGCGTGGCGGCGGTCAAGACCCGCCTTCACCGGGCCCGCGCCGAGGTGAGGGCGCAGGTGGGACCGAAGCTGGGGATCACCTCCCTGCCGCCGGGACCGGCGTGCCCGGACGTGGTGGCGCTGTTCTCGCGCTTTTTGGAGGACGAGATCAGCCCATCGACCTGTACCGACATGCAGCGGCACCTCCAAGGCTGCGCACGCTGCAGCGCGCTTTGTGATTCGCTCAAACAAACACTGGCCCTGTGCCGCACGTCCCCCGCCGAGGCCCAGGTGCCCGCCGAGGTGCAGGCTTCTGTGAAGACCGCTTTGCGCGACTACTTGCGCGTCGGGCGCTGAATCCTTTGCGGCCGGCGTGGCTCCCACCTGCAGGAGGCCGAACATGGCGACACTGCAAGTGACCGAGTCGAATTTCGCGGAAACCGTCAAGGAAGGGATTGTGCTTTTGGACTTCTGGGCCAGTTGGTGTGGCCCGTGCCGCGCGTTTGCGCCCGTGTTCGAGGCGGCCTCCCAGCGCCACGCCGACGTGGTGTTCGGAAAGGTGGACACCGAGGCCGAGCCGGGCCTGGCCGCGGGCTTCCAGGTCCAGGCGATCCCCACCATCGCCGTGCTGCGAGAGGGCATCCTCTTGGCATCCGTGCCCGGCATGCTGCCCGCGCCGCGGCTCGACGAGCTCATCGGCAAGGTCCGGGCGGTCGACATGGACGACGTGCGCGCCAAGCTCGCCGCTGCGGAGAACGCCGCACAGGCGGACACGCAGCCTGCGGCCGTCGCGCCATGAACCCTTTTTGCGTCGTTTGGCTCTTGGCCGGCAGGAGATTCATCGTGCCACGTTCTTCGTTTGCCCCGTCTATCCTTGTGCTTGCGTCTGTCGGTTTCGCCGCAGGCCTCTTCGGCCTGCCCGGCTGTGCCGAGCGGGCGCGTTCCCACCCGGCCGAGCCTGCGGCCCCGGCGATGCCCGTGGCCGTATCGGCAGCGGCCCGTGCGCCGGTGGAGCGAGGCTACGAGGCCAGTGGCACCGTCCGGGGGCGCAACACGGCCGTTCTCACCAGCCGGATCATGGCGAACCTGCGCGAGGTGAAGGTGAAGGGGGGCGATCCGGTGAAGGCGGGCCAGATTCTGGCCGTGCTCGACGACACCGAAGCCCGTGCAGCCGTGCGGCGGGCGGAGGCCGAGCTGGCGGCGGCCCAGGAGGCCCGTGCGGAGGCCGAACAGGCCGTGCGGGCGAGCGAGGCGACCATGCGCGTGGCCCGCACCAACCACGAGCGCATGCAGCAGCTGCTGTCGGCGGGCGCCGCCACCCAGCAAACCTATGACGACGCCGAGGCGCGGGACCAGACCACCAGCGCGAGCCACGCGCTGGCCCTGGCGCGGGTGCGAGGCGCCACCGCCCGGATCGACGAAGTGCGGGCCGCGCTCGAAGGGGCGCAGGCGAGCTTGGGCTATACCCGCATCGTGGCCCCCTTCTCGGGGCGCGTGATCGATCGTCGGGTGGATCCCGGCACCCAGGCCGCGCCCGGCATCCCTTTGCTGGTCATCGAACAAGAGGGGGCGCTGCGCGTGGAAGCCGCCGTGGACGAGTCGCAGGCGGGACACCTCGAGGTGGGGCAAACGGCCCACGTAAGCCTGGAGGCGCTCGGGCACGACGTGCAAGGGCGCATCACCGAGGTGGTGCCCGCCGTGGATCCGGCCTCACGCGCGTTCGTCATCAAGGTCGAGTTGCCGCCCGCGCTCGAAGCCAAGCTTCGCCCTGGCATGTTCGCCCGCGTACGCTTTCCGGTGGGGGCCGATGAGCGGCTCATGGTGCCGGCCGGCGCGGTCACGCTGTCGGGCGATCTCGAGCGCCTCTTCGTGGTGCAGGGTGAGCGCGCCGACTTGCGGCTCGTGACCTTGGGGCAAAGGCAAGGGGGAGCGGTCGAAGTGCTCTCGGGGCTGGATCCGGGAGAGCTCGTCATCACCAACCCACCTGCCGATCTGCGCGACGGCGCCCGCGTGGCGGTGCAGCGATGAACGGCGCACCGGAAGATCTGGGCATGGCCGGGCGGCTGGCGCAGGCATTCATTCACTCGAAGCTGACGCCGCTCCTGTTGATCGCCTCCGTGGGCGTGGGTGCCCTGGCCCTGGTCGAGCTGCCCCGCGAGGAAGAGCCTCAGATCGTGGTGCCCATGGTCGACGTGTTCGTCGGCATGCCGGGCGCGTCGGCCAAAGAGGTGGAAGAGCGGGTGACGGCCCCCATGGAGCGTCTGCTCTGGGAGATCCCCGGTGTGGAGTACGTCTATTCCACCTCGGGCCCGGGACAGAGCCTGGCCATCGTGCGCTTCTTGGTAGGCGAGGATGAAGAGCGCAGCTTGGTGCGCCTTCAGGACAAGCTGTCTGCCCATGGCGACATCATCCCGCCGGGCGCCTCGCGGCCCCTCATCAAGCCCCGCTCGATCGACGACGTGCCTGTCTTGGGCGTGACACTGTGGAGCCGCACGCACGACGGACACGAGCTGCGCCGGCTGGCCGCCGAGGTCCAGGCCTCGATCAAGCAAGTGCGCGACGTGAGCGAAGTGACCCTGATCGGAGGCGAGCGCCGTCAGGTGCGGGTCACACTGGATCCCGTGCGTTTGTCTGCGCGCGGGGTGGACCCCCTGCGCGTGGCCGCCGCGCTGCAGGCAGCGAATTCCCGGCTGCCCGCGGGCACCTTGTCGCGCGACAACCGGGAGATCTTGCTCGAGAGCGGCGGTGTGTTGCGGACCGTGGACGACGTGGAGCGCGTGGTGGTGGGTGCCTGGGAAGGGCGCCCCGTTTTCCTGGCCGATGTGGCCCACGTGCGGCTCGGGCCCGAGGAAGCGGGCAGCTACGTGAGCTTTGCGGCAGGCGCCGCCGCCGAGGGACAGACGGCCGCCGCCGGCGATGGGGCGTGGCCGGCGGTGACGATCTCGGTGGCCAAGCGCAAGGGCGTCAACGCGGTCGGTTTGGTTGCGGCGGTGATGCAGAAGATTCGCGCGCTCGAGGGCACCGTGATCCCCAAAGACGTGACGGTCACCGTGACGCGGGACTATGGCGAGACGGCCGAAGAGAAGAGCAACGAGCTGCTCCTTCACATGGGCATCGCCGTCCTGAGCGTGGCCTTGCTCATTGGGTTGACCCTGGGGCGGCGCGAGGCGGGCATCGTGATGCTGGCGATCCCCGCCACGCTGGCTCTGACGCTGGCCGTGTTCTACCTCTATGGCTACACGCTCAACCGCATCACGCTCTTTGCGCTCATCTTCTCGATCGGGATTTTGGTCGATGACGCCATCGTGGTGGTGGAGAACATCGCGCGCCACCGGCAACTGCCCGAAAACCGCGGGGCCAGCCTGGCCCAGGTGGCCGTGCGTGCCGTGGCCGAGGTGGGCAACCCCACGATCCTGGCCACCATGACCGTGGTGGGCGCGATTTTGCCCATGGCGTTCGTAGGGGGGCTGATGGGCCCCTACATGCGTCCCATCCCCGTGGGCGCCACGGCGGCCATGGTGTTTTCTCTGATCGTGGCCTTTGTGGTAACCCCCTGGGCCACCGTGCGTTTGCTCAGCAAGCCGGGAGCAGGGGCCCACCACGAAGAGGGGCACGTGCGGGCCTCCGAGCGGCTCTACCGCCGCTTGATGGCGGGTCTATTGGGCCACGCCCGCTGGCGCTATCTCTTCCTCGGCAGCGTGGTGGTGCTGCTTTTGGGTTCGATGGCGCTGGTGGGTGTGGGGTGGGTGAAGGTGAAGATGTTGCCCTTCGACAACAAAAGCGAGCTTCAGGTGATGATCGACCTGCCCGAGGGCAGCACGCTCGAACAGACCGCGCGCGTGGCCCGGGCGCTGTCGACGGAAATCGGCCGGCAGCCCGAGGTGCGCGACATCGAAAGCTACGTGGGCACGTCGGGGCCCTTCAACTTCAACGGGCTCGTGCGGCACTATTACCTGCGTCAGGGCGCGAACGTGGCTGACCTGCAGGTGAACCTGGTGGGCAAGGGCGAGCGGGACGCCCAGAGTCACGCCGTGGCCAAGCGTTTGCGCGAGGTCATGACGCCCATCGCACAGCGTTTTGGCGCCCGCATCAAGGTGGCCGAGGTGCCCCCGGGGCCCCCCGTGCTGCAGACCCTGGTGGCCGAAGTGTACGGCCCCGACCCCGCGCGGCGGGTGGAGATCGCCGGGCAGATCCGCGCGCTCTTCGAGAGCACCCCGGGCGTGGTGGATGTGGACTGGTATGTCGAGGATGACAGGCCCAAGCTGCGCCTGGCGGTCGATGAAGAAAAGGCCGCGCTGGCCGGTGTGCGCGTGGACGAACTGGTCCGGGTGGTCAGCATGGCCACCGCGGGCGAGACCGTGGGCCTTTTGCACCGGGAGAGCGCGCGGGGAGGACATCCCCATCGTGCTGCGCGCGGATCGGGCCACGCGTTCTGACCTCGCGCGGCTGCAGAGCCTGCGCGTGGCGGGCGCGGGGGGACGGCTGGTGTCGGTGGGCGAGCTGGTCAGAGTTGAGGACGTGCCCGCTGAAAAGAACATCTATCACAAGAACCTGATGCCCGTGGTGTACGTCACGGCCGATGTGGCCGGCAGCATCGAAAGCCCCGTCTACGCCATCTTGAAGCTCGGACCGAAGCTGGACGCCCTCGCGTTGCCCGAGGGGTACCAGCTGGTGCAGCACACGGCCGAGCAACCCTTCTCGACCGAGCGCTACGCCATGAAGTGGGACGGCGAGTGGCACATCACGTACGAGGTGTTCCGTGATCTGGGGCTTGCCTTCGCAGCGGTGCTGGTGCTGATCTACGTGCTGGTCGTGGCGTGGTTTCAATCCTTCGGCACGCCGCTCATCATCATGTCGGTCATCCCGATTTCGCTCGTGGGCATCCTGCCCGCGCACGGTCTCATGGGCGCCTTTTTCACGGCCACATCGATGATCGGGTTCATCGCGGGCGCGGGCATCGTGGTGCGCAACTCGATCATTTTGGTCGACTTCATCGAGCTGCGACGGCGCGAGGGCATGCCGCTCGAGGAGGCGGTGATCGATGCGGGTGCGGTGCGTTTTCGCCCGATGGTGCTCACGGCGGCGGCGGTGGTGGTGGGGGCCGCCGTGATCCTGTTCGACCCCATCTTTCAGGGGCTGGCGATCTCGCTCATGGCGGGCGAGCTTGCCTCGTTGTTCCTGTCGCGCATGACCGTTCCCATCGTTTACTTCATCGCGCATGCGCGACGGTCACGCACGTCGTAGGCTCACACCCGCAGGACGCCGCGGAACCCCCGGGCGGCGTAGTACGATTCTGCCCCATTGTGGTAGATGAACACCTGGCCATAGCGATAGTCACCGAAAATCGCGCCGCCGCGCTTTCGGATCTCGGGGGGCGTGGCCAACCAGCTCGAAGTCTTCTCATCGAAAGGACCGCTCCTTTGTAGATCACGGTAATCGGCCTCGGTGAGCAGCTCGATGCCCAGATCGGCCGCCAGGCCGAGAGCGCTGTGCTTGGGTTTGTGTTCCTTGCGTGACGCGAGCGCCTCGGGGTCGTAGCACACACTGCGACGCCCCTTGGGGCTCTCGGCGGCGCAATCCATGAAGAGGTAAGGGGCAGAGCCCTTGGGGCAGCCGACCACGTCGGGTTCGCCGCCCGTGCTCTCCATCGCATGCAAGGCCGCGAGGGCCTTGGGCTTGGCCTCGAGCCGGCGCTGCACGTCGTCCCACACGAGGCCTTCGTGCCGCGCCATGTGCTTCGAGAAGCGGGCTTTCAGCGTGGCGAGCAGCTCGGCGCTTTCCTTGTCGGTGAGGGGCTTGGGCGACGGGGATGACGGGGTTTTGGGCATCGTGGGCAGGAATCTACAACGGGATCGCCCGGGCGAGCCGCTCGGGGGGAAGCTGCCAGCCGAAGCCGGGGGCGGTGGGGATGTCCAGGTGGCCCTGGGTGACGCGGAGCTCGGGTGCGTACCACGGCGCCCGTTCCACGAGAGACAAGTGAAATTCCTGAAAGGGTCCGAGGTTGGGTGTGAACGCCGCGAAATGAAGCGTGTACATGAGCGTGCTTGCCTGGGGGCAATGCGGGCTGACCGGCAGCTTGGCCTCGCGAGCCAACTGGGCCACCCTCTGTGTGCGCAGCAGGCCGCCGTTGTAGCTGAGGTCTGGCTGAAGCATGTCGAGCACGCGTTCGCGCACGATATCGGTGAATCGGTAGTAGCTGTGGTCCTGTTCCCCGCCCGCCACGGTGATCTTCCTCAGCTTCCGGGTCACCTGTTTCGTGGCAGCATAGTCCTCGAAAGGGCAGGGCTCTTCGTAGATGGCCACGCCGTGGGACTCCAGCCTTCGGCCCACTTCCACGGCCTTGGTGACATCGAAGGAGCCATTGGCGTCTGCGTAATAGGTCAGGCTGTCCCCGAGCCGTTGCGGCATGAGCGCGATGAGGCGCTCCGTGCGCGCCGGAGCGGCGTCGATGTTTCCGCTCATGCGGCCGCCCACCTTGTATTTGAGGGCTTGGGCTCCTGTGGCGTCGAGGGCCTGCGCGAAGAGGTCCACCTCTTGCTCGGGCGTCGTCTCGCGTGACGTGCTGGAAAGGTACATGGGCACGCGGGTCCTGAGGGGCACATCAGCGAACAGCGACCAGACCGGTTTGTCGGCCAAGCGGCCAAGTAGGTCGAGCAGGGCAAACTCCGCCCAGCTCACGCAGCACGAAAGGGGCACCCCCACCAGCTTGTAGTTGCGTTCGTGAAGAAAGACGCCTTCGACGAGCGCCGCGAGCGCGCGGGCGTCTTTCCCGATGAAGAAAGGCGCCACCCGCTGCTTGAACATCTCGTGCAGGTAGCTTGCGTGCTGGTTGGTGACGGCAAAGCCCGTCTCTTTACCCTTGGCCGTCGCGCGCACGAGGTGGTCGTCCCCCACTCGCATCATGTCCAGCGCCTCGATGATGACGGGGTGACTGACGCAGGTTTCGAGCCGCGGGGGTGGGTTGAAGGGGCAGGCCTGCACGTCGGCCGGGCGGCCGCCCCACACGGGCAGGGAGAACAGGCCCGCGCTGCCGCGCAGGAAGGCGCGCCGGTTGCCGTGGGCGACCTGTTTGGCGAAGGAGGGAGAAGGTCTCATGGCGGCGGGCGACGTTCGCAGAGAAAAAAGATTACGCGGGGAACGGCGGGGGGCTCACTCCTCGGGCGGCGTCAGCCGCGCGTTGAACGAGATGACCACCCGATCTTCCTGGCCCCTGTAGGGAAGGGCGCTGTGGCGGACGTAGCCGGGAAACAAGAGCAGCTGCCCCTCGCGGGGTTCGATGTCCGCCACGTCGTTCGGGGCGAAGGGATGGGTGCTGTAGAAGCGATTGATCCCGTTCGGCGGCTCGACCGTGCACTCGCGGCACTGCAGGTAGTAGATGCCGCACACCCCATGCCGGGCAAAGTCGATGTGGCAGTGGGTGTCGTGATACCCCCCGTCATTCGTGATGTGACACCAGCTTTCGGGGAAGGCCACATCTTGCTGGAAGATGTTGCAGATGACGGTGCCGCAGAACTGCATGAGCCCCTGCGCTTCGGGATGCGCAAACAGGTCGGGCGCGCTTTCGTAGAGGCCCTGTTTGGCTCGAGCGGCAATCTGCCACGAGCGCCCCTCGGCTTTGAGACGGTAACAGAGGTCCACCAAGGCCGCCTTGTCTGCCTGGGCTTCGGGGTAGTCGACCAGATGGAAGCGTGTGGGCCACAGGGCGCTTTCTCTCACCTGCATGCGCCCATTCTGCCTCAAATTGGCGCGTTACTGCACCTCCATCCAGCCCAACATCCGGAAGATCCCGGCGCCGATGTTGGATGGGTTCGTCACTCGGGGGAAGGTGAAGCCGGGGTGCAGCCCTTGTTGGCGACCAGGAGAAAGTCTGGCGGGCCGTCGGCGCTTTCGGGCGCTGGCATGTCTTGCAGGGGGGCAAGGTCCTTGGGGCGTCCGTAAATGAGCTGAAGCTCGCTCGTGGTGCCGAGCTCCGTGCCCTTGAAGGCGTTTACGAACAGGGCACTTCCTTCGTACGCGCGGATGACCAGCGCGTCGTAGGCCTGTCGGGTCCAAGGGCAGCCGGTGCCCGCCATGTTTTGCCCGAAGCTCGCGAGGTCAAGCGTGACGAACAGGTCTTCGTCGAGGGGCTCAGGCAACCTCACGTCCGCCGAGAGCCACGGAATGCCTTCGTTGACGATGTAGGCCGAGTCGTACAAAAAAGCTTCGGCCTTTCCATGAACCGTCAGGCGTCGGCCGTTGCCGAAGTCGACGAAGAAGAAGCTGAACCCGTGGTCGGGGCGCAGCAGCGGATCGCCGTCGACGAAGCCATCAGGCCCGAGCCCGAACACCTGGGCCCGCACCAAGCGCGCCCCGGGGGATAACCGGTGCACGGTGCGGCGGGCTTGCACGAAGGCTTGTTGCAGGGTGAGGCCCGTACGTGGAACGACCAGGGTCTCCTCGGGAACCCGGGGCCAACTCACGTCGTAGAGCGACGAACCCTTGCAGAGGTTGTTCCAATCGAGCCGCCCGTAACGGACCGAGAACGTCACGGCGGTGGTGGCCTCGTCCACCAGCTCGAAGCCCAGTACGGCGCTGTCGTCGGGTGCGCACACCACCCGGGCCAGATGGTGCCTCCGGCCGTCGAGGCGCTCGGGGTTGAGGATGCCGGCGCTGCAGGCGGCGGGGCCGAAACCCGAGGCTGCGAACGCCTCATGCCCCGAGAGCACCACGAAGCGGTCCGAGGAGGCCAAGAGGTTCGTGGGAAAACCGAAGCGGGAGAGCAGATCGTTGGGCTGTGCCTCGCCCCGCAGCAGCAAGGTGGCCACGTCGAAACACGCGGGCCAGGGGGTCCGCGACAGCCAATGCAACCGACGCAGGGCCGAGGGGGTACGTGCACAGCTGGCGAGGCTCTGGAGAGAGGCCTCGTCCGTGGGTAGCGGGACGGACGCGGCCACCACGGGCAACTCGGCCCAGCGCGTGGCGAGCTGGGCCAAGGGCGCTTGCACCAAGGGTCCGGACACGAGGCTGACGAACGCCAGCTCGCGCTCGAGAGGCCACACGGCCGGAGGCGGCACCTCGTCGTTTTCGTCGAAGGCCAGGCGAAACGCAGGGGCCTCCGCGTCGAGGCGCGCGGCCAGGGCTGCGGGGCAGGGCGGGGGCACGGGCGCGGGGGTCCGATCGTGCAGCAGAAAGTCGAGTCGCGAGGGAAAGCCGGCCGCGGCCACTTGCGCCACTTCGTGCAGGGCTTCGTTGCCCGTCGTGAGCAAGCCTCCGGCAGGCGCGAGGGGCTGCGCGCTCTTGAGCCACAGGAGGTTCACCGATACGGTCTCGTTCGGCAATACGGTCCGGGACATCGAGGAGACGCTCGACTTGACCACCAGCGCGGGCTCGCCGCGGTAATCGCCCGCAACGAAGGCATCGCCGCAGCCGGAGCCCAGCAGCATACCCAGCATCGCAAGAGGCCAAGACCACGTCATCAGGAACCTTGCTCAGAAGTGTGTACCAAGACCGAGCGCGAGGGCAGGGCGAATGGCCACCTGTCGGTCACGCGCCTGGGCGACCGACGCCTGGTCGAACGAGGCAACCATCAATTCGAGCTCGGCCGCGGCAAACCAACGTCCTGCGATGCGGAGCTGCGCAAGTGCGGTGGGACCAAAGACGGGGGAGATCCTTTGTCGCGAAGGCGCAAGGCCGAGCGGGTCGTCGGAGAAGGTTTGCACCCCGATCACGGCGCCGGCGCGGAACCCCAGGGCCAGCGCGACCTCGCCGACGTCCCACGATTTTCTCCCGCCCGCTCGGATGACGTATTCATCGAGCTGCTGACCCACGGGCGCCGCCGTGCCGTTGCTCGCCGGGGCCGCGGGGATGAACTCGCTACGGTGCACGCCGAGCGCGAGGTCCACGCTCATGTCGCGGAGATCGGCGGCGAGCGTGAACTGCGCACCGCCGCCGCCGCCGAGCGAGAGCACGGGCGCCATGTAGCGCCCAAAGAGCGCGGCGCTGAACGCCACGGATGCGGGACCGCCTTTTCGCACGAGCTCTGCGAATTGCACCCGTCGCAGCGCCGAAGCCGTAAGCGCCGTTTCCTGAGCGGTCGTCAACGACACGGTGCCCTCGAAGAGGGCCGAGGCGGTGCGCAGCTTCACGAGGTAGCGGCCTGGCGGCATGCGCACCCGCGCGTTCTCGCGGGCCGGGTGAAATTCCATGCGAACCGTTCCGGAACCGTCGGGCGCCAAAAACAAATAACGTCCCCGCGTTTCGAGGCGCGCCGAGGCCGCCTGCGTCCACGATGCCGGTCGGGTGACGAGCAGGTCCACCCGTCCCTTGAGCGCATATTCGTAGGTGGGATGTTGAACGCCGCTGCGGGAGGCCATCGTGTCGGACACGGTGCGTTCGGCGGTGTAGCGATAGGCCTCGCTCAGGCTCACGAAGCCGTCGTCGTTGTTGTCCGCGGCGCCTTGCAGAGCAGCCAACAAGTGATGTGTGAAGAAGGACGCCTTGAGGTCGTCTGACTCCTGGGCGTCTTCGCTCTCCGTGGCCGACGAAAGCACCGCGAAGCCTTCGGGCGACGGCTCTCCGTCGAAGGGAAGGGACGCAAGACCCAGGGGCCTCACCCCTTTGACCCGCGTGGCCCGTCCCGAGCGGCACGCGTCGAGCACCATCACGCGAAGGTCGGCGGACGAGCTCAAGATGGTCTCGCGCAGCTCGTCCCACGTCACCTGGTCCGACCCCAGCTGGATGCCGTTGGGGTCTGCATGGCCTGAAAAGAAGAACAACAGCACGGAGCTGTCGCGACGGTCTCGTTCGGCGCGGATGCGGCCGTTCAGGTGGCGAAGCGCGTCTCGCAGGCGCTGGGGGTCAGGCTGCTGGAGCACCACGGTGTTTTCTTCCCAGAACCCTCCCGAGGTGACCAGCACGTCTGCCAGGCGCCGGGCGTCGCGGTGGGCGTGTCGCAGGGGCTCCTGGCTCCGGTGTCCTTGGTTGGCTCCGATGACGAGCGCGTAGCGCATCTGGGCGCCCGGTGGGGCGGGAGGAAGGTTGGGTACGTCTGCGGTGACGGGTGCAGCGCTCACCCAGCACCCGAGCGCGAGCAGGAGGGCCCACCCCTGACGGAGGGCCCTTGCCGGGGATGCGCGCAGGTGGCGTGACAGCTGCATCAGGGGCGCAGGGGAATGCTGACGTCCTGGGTGCGACAGGAGGCAGGCTTCGCTGCCGCGTCACATACGGTGAGGCGAAGCTCGACCGGCGTGCCGGGGGTCACCTCGAGGTCCAAGGGCAACCAGGTGGCGCCTTGCACGAGGCCCGAAAAGAGCGTGTCCCAGCGTCCGGTCTCGCGGGCAGCCACGTCGACCTGCCAGCCTCGGCGCGGGTCCGCCGCCACGACGAACTTGAGCACGTCGCCGGCCGCCACGTGGCTGAGGGTCTCGGGGGGCGATGGCGCCTCTTGCCGACGGGAACCCGCGGGTTTGACGGCCACCCAGATCGCGGGTGGGGCCTGCGTGGGGGCCTGGTCGTTTCCGGTCCCCTTGATGCGCGCCTGGTCCGCGGGGCCCGTGGGGGTGTCCCGGGTGCGCAGCACCAGGAGCAGCGACGCGGTAGCGGCCACGGGCAAAAACCAGGAGAAGGCCCGGAGCGCGAGGCGCGTTTTCGCTGCCGCCGGTGGCCTGTGCCGCGGGGCCGTCGCCGCCTCCGCCGCCACGCGGGCGACCAGTTCGCGAACCAGGGGCAGATGGCGGTCGTCCTCGGCGACCCGTCGCTGCTCGTCGAGCTGGTGCCGCACCATGGGCGAGGCGTCCGCCCTGGCCTCGAGGGCCTTGCGCTCGTCTTCGCTACTGGCACCGAGGGCCCACTTGAAGGTGGCCCACTCGGAGGCCGCGGGGACATCGGCGGAAGGGGGCCTGAAGGGATCAGGCGGAGGCACCGGCTTTGTCATCGTCCCGTCTCCAGAATCTTTTGAGCTGATTGGCGGAACGACTCGAGCCGCCGGGTGATTGAGCGTTTGGACGTCCCATAGAGCTCGGCAATCTCTTCGAGCGACATGCCGTCCACGTAGTGGTGCAGCGCCACCTCGGCCTGCGTTGGGTCCACACCGGCCAGCACGAGGCGGATGTCGATGCGCTCGGCTCCTTGATGGGATTGAGGCTCGGCGTTGCGGCCTTCGTGCCAGCGCTTGAGCAGCTCACTTTGACGTTTCCGATCCCTCAGATGATTGATGGCCAGGTTGGTCACGGTCTTGAAGAGGAAAGCGGCTGTGTCCCGTTCGGTTTCTTCGCCCGAGAGACGCCGTTTTAGCCACCTCATGAATGCCTCCTGCGCCACGTCGAGCGCCGCCGCCTCGTCTCGAAGGATGCGAGACGCCCGCCTGTGAACCACGTTGAAGTGGGCCAAATACGCTTCGTCGATCCGCCGGTCTTGCCGCGCCGCTGAGCCATCGTCCGTCATCGTGAAGACACCTCGGGGCCCCTGTCCGGGGCGCTTTTTCGTACGAGGGCGCCGAAAGCGCAACCTTATCTTTCTTTTCGACGGGGTGTCCTCTGCGGCGCGAAGGCCCCGACGAGAAACACCGACATCCTCACCCGCCGGTTCATGCCGAGGTGCGCTTGGCGCTGCAGTCGCTTTCTGGCATGGTGCTCGGCATGTCGCTGCAAACAGAAGACCTGGTCGTGGGCACGGGAACCGAGGCTGCTGCGGGCCACAATGTGGCCGTGCACTACACCGGATGGTTGACCGATGGCACGAAGTTCGACAGCTCCGTGGACCGTGGCCAGCCGTTTTCGTTCACGCTCGGCGCGGGGCGGGTCATCAAGGGCTGGGACCAGGGCGTTGCGGGAATGAAGGTGGGCGGCAAGCGCAAGCTCACGATTCCCCCCGAGCTGGGTTACGGCGAGCGGGGCGCGGCGGGCGTGATTCCTCCGGGCGCCACCTTGGTGTTCGAGGTCGAACTGCTCGGGGTGCGCTGAGCCTGCGCGACGCGGGCTCAAAGGGGCGGTGGTCGTTCCGGAAAGCCCGTGGCGAAGCTCATCGTGTAGCGCGCGTTCACCTCGGACAGCGCGCAAAAGCCCTCGCCGTGTGCGGCGGCGTACCGGTAGGCATCCACCCCGAAGGGGCCGAAGTAGCCGGCCTCCGCGAGGGCCGCCCCCACGGCGTTTGCGGCCTCGGCCAGCGCGTCCGCTTCGCTCGGGCTCAGGTCGGAAGCCTCCGCGGGCCGCACGCTCACGAAGGCCCCTCGCGCGCTCACCTCCTGCACGCAGGGACGACCCAGGCGAAGGTCGCCCGCGGCCGTCAGGAACCCGTGGCGGCTGAACTCCACGAGCGGCCGTACGAGAGGCTCCGCCAGCAACAGGTCGTCGCGCAACGAGGCGACGAGCCAGCGGCGGGCCATTTCGTCCACGGTCCCAAGCAGCCGACACTGGCCCCGGCCCGCGAAGGACAGGGGCCGCTTGAGCAGGTACGCCCCCCCGTCCGCCACCAGGTCGTGAGCCTCTGGCAAGCTGCGAATCAGGCGCTGTCCGTGAAGACCGCGGCCAAGCCCATGAGCAAAGGCCCGATGATTGACCGCGCGAAGAACCTCGACCGGGGGATGCGGTTCGGGGCTCACCCCGGCGGCCCGCAAGGCGCGCAAGGCGCGTGGGGTGGGGCAAAACGCGCGCCCCACGAGACCCGTCGAAGCGGCGCGGCCCGGATCGCTGGGTACGAGCGGCATGCCCGTCTCCGAAAACAGAACGTCATCGGGCCCAAGAAGGCCCATCGCCAGGGCACGGTGGTGCGCAAGCTGAGCGGCGAGGCGCGCGGTGGGCCGTTGGTGCGGCCGCGCCAGCTCGAGCTCGGCGTCCAAATTCAGGACCCAGCCGAAGCGCACCGCCGCGCTCATGGCCTTGGCAAGGAGGGAGCCTCGGGCAGCGGGCGTCCGTGCGGCTCCGCCACGTAGGCGATGAGGGCTTCGATGAAGGCCGGCGGCATGCCCGCCGCCAGGCGCTCGTCGCGGGCCACGCTGCGGCCGCGCATCAGGGCGGGTGACAGCGGAGCCGGCAGCAGCTTCGACCAGGTCTCGAAGTCACAGCCACCCGTCCATGTCGAAAACCAGTGCACCGCAAAGCGCACGTGCGCCCTTTCCTCGGCGCCCACCTGCTCTTGAATCCGTGCGCCCTCCTCGTCACCCACCGCGCGAAAGCGCTCGGCGTAGGTGGGGACCAGATCCAGGTTTCCCCCCTCGAGGCCCATGCCCATCAACGCCACGAAGGCCCGGGCGTCCTGGCAGCTGGGGACGCGTCGCCAAAACCAGTCTCGCACGGGAAAATCACCCAGCCGGTGCCCCAACGCTTCGATGTGGGCGCGGTACATGTTCATGTGCCGGATTTCGTCGTGGCAGATGCGCAGCAGGCCCCGGCGAAACGCAAGAGGGGTGTCTGGAAACGCCAACACGGCCCAGCACATCAGCTCGGCCGCTTGCAGCTCGTGGTGGAAAAAGGCGTGCATGAGCTGCGCGCGCAGGCGTTTGTCGTGCAGGGCTTCGGGCTTGGGCGCTCGGGAGCGGCGGGTCGCGGGGCGCAACACGGCGGGCCGGCCGGGGGCGGCCAACCGCTCGGCCACGGGTGACTCCTGATGGTGAGGGGGCAAAGGCGAGGGCGCCAGCTTGTAGGCGAGGTCGGTGCTTTGCACGTAGGCACGGGCCCAGGACTCGACATCGCGAAAAGGTGTCAGGGACGCCTCAGGGTTCGCGTTCATGCAAAGCTCCCGGTCGCGTCGAGCAAGGGTCATGCGCCCAGGCAGGCTGAAGATCGAGCCCCTCGAGCATGAAGGGCAGCACGGTGGCGCATTTCGTGTGACAGGCGGGGTAGTAGTGCCCGTGGTGACGGTCGCCCGAACGGGGGCTTGGCCCCCACCAAAATTCGGCCATCGCCAGCGGCGTAAGGCCCTGTTCGTACGCAAAAAGCAGGAGCTTCGGCCCTGCGCAGTCTCCGGCCCCGCCCGCAAGCTCCCGGCTGCTGAACAGCTCGCGCAGGCGCTTGCGCACCCCGAGGGCGTTCTGCAGCATGTACGTGTCCTGGACTGCGTGGAGCGCTTCGTTACAACGCGCGCGGCGCTCGGCTTCGAGGCTCCTTCGTTCGGACACGATCGCGGCGAGCTCAGCACGCAGGCGGGCGTCCTCTTGGGCCAAAGTCCGGCGGCGTTCGCGTTGCGTGCGGTCGTCGGCCCGGCTCTCGCGGGCGAGGGCGTCGAGTTCACCCCGGGCACCGGCGCCGTCGCCCAGGGCGGCGCGGGCATGCCCTCGGGCCTGCTTGCGGGCCACGTGGTTGGCCACGAGGGCGTCGAGGGCGCGGCGCCGTTTCGCCGTGAAGGCGTCGAGCGCCCGCCGTGCCTCTGCCTCCTCGCCCTGCTTCACGCGGTCGATCTGGGCAGAGAGCGCCTTGAGCACGCGCACCCGCGGTTCCCACACACGGCGCTTCTCTTCGACGTCCCAGGTCCCGGGCACGAAGGCCGTCACGTCCCACGGGTCAGTGATGAAGCCGGAGTAGGCCTGCAGGTAGCCGATCTGGCCCTGAGCGTCGCGCGCCACCAGCACGCCGAACATCTTGCCGGGCTCTTCGGGCAGGGCCCACGTGCCCTGGGTCAACCGTTCACGCAGGCCCGCCGCCGCGCGCTCGGCCAGGGGATGCGGAGGCAGCCCGAAGGGATCTGGAAACCGAGACGGAAGCTCGTCCAGGCCGGGCTGGGGGCGAAAGGGGGAAAAAAGCGACAACTGGCCGAGCGTAGCAGCCCTCTGGCGCCTTCGGGATGAGGGACCTCTCGCGGGCTGGTGGACAGGGTCCCGTGCGCCCCTCACACTCGCGCGCCATGGTGCGTGCGGCGATCCGGCGGGGCCTGCAAGCCGCCAAAGACAACCTGAGGCCGGGTCTTGCCCTGTGGCTCGTCGCGGTCACCGTCGTCACGCTCTACTACGCGTCACCGCGCGCGCGTACCGCGCTCGATGCGCTCGCGGCCTTCAAGCAGCGTTGGGGCTATGGCTTCGCCGTGATCTCCACGGCGTGCTGGGGGGGGCTCGTGCCTCCTTTGTTGCTGCGCATTTCCATCCGTTCTCCCGAACGCCGCCCTGTGCTCGGGGGGTCGACCGTGGCGTTTCTCACCTTGTTTTGGGGGTACAAGGGCGCCGAAGTGAACCTGCTTTACGAGGCCCTCGCCGAAACGGTGGGCACGGGCACCGACATCACGACGGTGCTGACGAAGGTGGCCATCGATCAGCTGCTCTACGGCCCCCTGTGGGCCGTGCCTTCGTTGGCCGTGGCCTTTCTCTGGAAAGAGCAAGGGTATGCGCTGGGCCGGACGCTTGCGGCGTTGGACCGCCGCTTCTTCGAGACGGTCGCGCTGCCCATGCTGCTTGCGAACTGGGGCGTCTGGATCCCCACCGTGGCGGCGATCTATGCGCTGCCTCTGGGTCTACAGCTCCCGATGCAGAACCTGGCCCTCTGTTTGTGGTCGCTCATGCTCGCGGCCATGACGAGCCGGACGAAGACGACCTGAGCGTCACAGTCGAGTGTGCCCGGCGGCAAGACCCCTGGTCCTGTCGGAGGCCAAGGCCCGCGGGCTATCATGCCGCTCGTGCAGAACGCGTTTCGTACCAAGCTCTTTCGCTACCCGGGGCCGGGGGGGTGGACGTTCGCAGCCGTTCCCAAAAAGCACGCCCCGCCGGTGACCCACGGCTGGGGCCGCACGCCCGTGCGGGCCACGGTGGACGGACAGACCTGGGACACCAGCGTCTGGTGGGACACGAAGACGGGCAAGACTCTGCTGGCCGTTCCCAAGAAGGTGCGGGGGCAAAAAGGCCACGGCGATTCGGTCTGGGTCTCGTTGGCGCCCCGGGAGTGACGCCTCTGCCCTGGGGCGAAGGCGTCAACGTGGCTTGGCCGGGGCCTTGCGTGGCTTGGCGGGGCGTACGTGTTGCGTCTTGAAACGGGTACCCGGGGGGCGCGGCTTCGTCCCCTGGGCCGCCCGGGCCTTCCAACCGTGCAGGGGGGGCTCCGGCGGCACCAAGTGCTGGGGCCCGTCGCCGATGAGATCACTTCGTTTCATCGCGCGCAGGGCCTCGCGGAGCAACGGCCAGTTCTCTTCGGCGTGGTAGCGCAGGAACGCCTTGTGAAGGCGCCGCACCTTCAGCCCGCGGGGCACGGGGACCTCTTCACTCGTGCGGGTCACCTTGCGCAGCGGGTTCTTGCCCGAGTGGTACATGGCCGTGGCGGTGGCCATGGGCGAGGGTAGATAGGCCTGCACCTGGTCGGCCTTGAAGCCGTTGCGCTTGAGCCAAAGCGCCAGATTCAGCATGTCTTCGTCGGTGGTGCCCGGGTGGGCTGCGATGAAGTAGGGAATGAGGTATTGCTTTTTGCCAGCGGCGCGGCTGGCTTCGTCGAAGAGCTGCTTGAATTTTTCGTAGGTGGAGATGCCCGGCTTGAGCATCTTCGACAAGGGGCCGTCCTCCGTGTGCTCCGGGGCGATTTTCAGGTAGCCCCCCACGTGGTGCGTGGCCAGCTCTTTGACATAGGCCGGTGATTCCGCGGCCAGGTCATATCGCACACCCGAGGCCACGAAGATCTTCTTGACGCCCTTGACGGCCCGGGCTTTGCGGTAAAGGCCGATGAGCGCGCTGTGGTCGGTGTTCAGGTTGGGGCAGATCCCGGGCGCGACGCAGGAGGGTCTGCGGCAGGCGGCTTCGATGCGCGGATCCTTGCAAGCCAGGCGGTACATGTTGGCCGTGGGGCCGCCGAGATCGGAGATCACCCCGGTAAATCCGGGGGTCTGGTCGCGTACGCGCTCGATCTCGCGCAACACCGACGCCTCCGAGCGGTTTTGGATGATGCGGCCTTCGTGCTCGGTGATGGAGCAGAAGGTGCAGCCCCCAAAGCAGCCGCGCAGGATGGTGATCGAGTTTTTGATCATGTCGTACGCAGGAAGAGGAGCGTCGCCGTACGACGGATGGGGACGTCGGGCGTAGGGCAGCTCGTACACCGCGTCCATCTCGGGGGTCGTCAACGGTACGGCCGGCGGATTCAGCCACACGTCGCGGTCACCATGCCTCTGCACGAGCGCGCGCGCGTTCCCCGGGTTGGTTTCGAGGTGCAGGATGCGGCTCGCGTGCGCGTAAAGCACGGGATCTGCCACCACGTCCTCGAAGGCGGGCAAACGCACCACGGTGCGGGCCCTGTCTGCCCGCGGGCGAGGGGCGGGCTTGCGCAGGGCAATGAGCCCCGGTGCTGATGCCTGTTGGCGGGTTTCGCTTTCGTCGGCGTAGGGGTTACGTGGAGCTTCGACGGGGCCCGGCGTGTCCACCTGCGTGGAGTCGAGCTCCTCGAACCCCGCGCGGAGGAACCCCTGCGCTTTTGCGAAGGCCGTGCCTCGTACGTCGATCAGCTGCGCTGCGGACTCTCCCGCAGCCAGCCGGTGTGCGATCTCGACGATCTGCCGTTCTCCATTGCCGAACACCAGCAGGTCGGCCTTTGCGTCGAGCAGCACCGAACGGCGTACTTTCTCCGACCAGTAATCGAAGTGGGCGATGCGCCGCAAACTGGCTTCGATGCCTCCCACCACCACGGGTACCCCTTTTTCCGCCTCTTTGCAGCGCTGGGCGTACACGAGCAGCGCGCGGTCCGGACGCTTGCCGCCTTCGCCCTTGGGCGAGTAGGCGTCGTCGTGGCGCAGCCGCTTGTCCGAGGTGTAGCGGTTGACCATCGAGTCCATGTTGCCCGCCGTGACCCCGAACATCACCCGCGGCCGGCCCAACGCCCGAAACGGTGCGGCACTGTGCCAGTCGGGCTGCGCGATGATGCCCACCCGGAATCCATGAGCCTCCAGCAGACGCCCCACGAGCGCCATGCCGAAGGAGGGATGATCCACGTAGGCGTCCCCGGTGACCAGGACCACGTCGCACGCGTCCCATCCGAGCGTCCGCATCTCGTCGGCCGTCGTGGGCAGAAACGGCGCGGGGCGTAGGTCGCGCCGAAACCGCGGCCAGCCGAAAAGGTTCGGGGCGGGGGCGGCGGCTTCGGCACCGCGAAATGGGGCAACGGGAGGCACGGGCTGGGAATAGCACGAGCCTCCTCGTTCGGCCGCGCTCGAACGCGGCGCTTCGGCGATTGCCGCGGGGGCGCGGGCGGTTCAGGGGGCGTTGAGAACCCGGTTCTTTCCGGCCCGTTTGGCTTCGTAGAGCGCGCGGTCCGCGCGGGCGAAGAACTCGGCATCGTCCTGGCCCACGCGCCACTCGGCCACCCCGGCGCTCACGGTCACCTTGAGGGTCTCGAATCCCGGCAGCTTGAGGCGCATGCGGGCCACCAGCTCGCGCCGCCGCTCGGCCGCCTTCACCGCGCCTTCGAGGGGTGTTTCGCGCAGCAAGAAGCAGAACTCTTCCCCTCCGTACCGGAAGACACTGTCCTCCTTGCGCGTGTTGGCGCCCAGCACCCGGGCCACCTCGCGCAGGACATGGTCTCCCGTCCCGTGGCCGTGGGTGTCGTTGAGGCGCTTGAAGTCGTCCACGTCGAAGATGACCAGGGAGAGGGGGCGCCCGTGACGGCGGGCGGCCGCGCATTCAGCCGCGAAGCGCTCGTCGAAGTGCCGCCGGTTGTAGAGGCCCGTCAGCACGTCGCGGAGCGCCGACTGCAGCAGCCGCCGCTGGTACTCCTCCTCGATGGGATCCATGAGCGCGAACTTGATCACCGTCTGCGCGCCCACCCGGATGATCTCGTCAGGCGACAACACATGGCGCTTGATGGGCTTGTTGCCCACGAACGTGCCGTTGCGACTGTCCAGGTCTTCCAGCACGGCGCCTTCGTCGGTGAGGCTGACCTGGGCGTGCCGCCGCGAAACCCCCTCATCGTCGAGCGGGAGGTCACAGCTTTCGAGCCGGCCCATCACGAACGGGGCCTCGGGCCCGAGCGGCAACACGTCGCATTCCAGGGCGCCTGCCAGGACCACCAGCCGGGGCGCCCGCTCGAAGGCGGGCCCGTCGAGGGGCCCCCCGAGCGACGTGGTCTTCTCCACCACGGGCACCGGCGGCAGCAGCGCGTCGAGTCCGCTGTCGTCGAGGGCGGGCAGGGCGCTGTGGGTGTCCGTGAGCGCCGCGCGCGTCGCGCCGAGGTCCGGGGGAGGCTCGTCTGCCGAGACGGTTTCGTGTCGTTGCCGGGCGTTCATTTCGGTTCTCCAGAACCCATGGACCCTGAGCGGAAACATCGGTCGGGGACGTCGCGGGCTTGAGCGCCCCGCGGGGAAGGGTGGAGCCACCTCGGCGCGGCGGGCCCATCCCGCCTGGCTCAGTCCCGTTTGCCCGCCTTGGACTTGGCCTTCGCCTTGCCATCCCCGGGCGCCTCCGAGGCCAGGGCTTCGAGGGCGAGCACCACGGTCTCCTTGACGGGTTTGCAGGCCGTCTCCTGGCACATCACGAACCGGGCCTCGGCTTCGATGCGCTTCGGTCCTACGTCGTGCGGCGTGGCCGTCACGTCGAAGCGCGCACGTTGTTGCGTCGATTCGGCCAGATCGCCGCGCCCCAACTTATCCTTGGGCACAGTGACCCCCGCGGACGGTGAGAGCTTCATGGTGATCGGGGCCTCGGCGTTGAGGTGCCAGCCGTTTTTCCCTTCGATGGTGACCGCCAAGGTGGCGGGTGTTCCCACCTTCGTTTTCCCGGGTGCGGCGGATACGGTGTGGGTGTCTTCCGCATGGGCCGTGGCGGTCAAGAGGCAACCGAACACGAGGGACGAGACGAGACCGGCGTGTTTCATGACGTTGAGGTTTAGCACTTGGACGGGGGGGCGATGGCCGCGATTCAAAGCCGAAACCAAGGGTTCGCCCTGCCGGTCCCCCACAGATGTTGTCGTTCAGGGGCCTCATCAGCTACGCTGCGGGCTCATGGCGCAGATCATCGACGCACCCGACCGGGCCCGCCGCCTGGCACGGGCCATCGCTTCCGACATCACCTTGTACAACGAAGCCAAGATCGCCCAGGGCATCCAGAACGACACACTCTTCGACCTGATTGCGGCCGAAATCGAGGAAGGTCGGGCCCTCTTCAAGTCGCGCGTCACGCCCGAGATGCACGCCATGGGTTTTTACGATCGCGCCATCGTCGACGTGCTCTTGCGCTCGAAGGGCCACATCAAATCCTCCATCTGGTGAGCGCTAAGGTTCGCCTCCCGGCGCGATGGGCCCGTTCGTGAACCCGACCCCGCGCCCTCCGGCGCCCGCGGAAGCAGGGCCCCGACGCTTTCGGGTGGAGTCCCCGCAGCACGGACTCCGGCTCGACGTGGCCCTCGCAGACCTCGTCGGCGGCGACGTTTCGCGGTCGCAGCTCACGCGCCAGATCACCGAAGGCGCGGTCGAAGTGGATGGCGTGCGGTGTCCCACGCCGTCCCGCAAGCTGAAGGCCGGGCAGGTGATCACCTGGGCCCCGCCGGCTCCCCGAGAGGCGGAGCTGGCGCCCGAGGCCATCGCCTTGCGCGTGCTCTTCGAGGACAGCTACCTCGTGGTCCTGGACAAGCCGGCCGGCATGGTGGTGCACCCGGCGCCCGGGCACGAGGGCGGCACGTTGGTGAACGCGCTCCTGGCGCACTGCAAAGATTTGCGCGGGATCGGCGGCGAACTCCGGCCGGGCATCGTGCACCGGCTCGACAAAGACACCTCGGGCGTGATGGTGGTGGCCAAGGACGAGCTGACTCTCACGCGGCTCGGCGCTGCGTTCAAGGCTCACGACATCGAGCGCGTTTACCACGCCATCGGTGTGGGTAAGCCCCCGTCGAACGCGGGCCGGGTGGAGACCCTCCACGGTCGAGATCCACACGACCGGAAGAAGTTTTCGATCAAAGTGAAGCGGGGGCGGGTCGCGGTGACGAACTGGCGCTGGCTCGAGCCGCTCGGGGGGGCGTCGCTGCTCGAGGCCCAGCTCGAGACGGGCCGAACCCATCAAGTGCGGCTCCATTTCGCGGCGCTCGGCTGCCCCTTGCTGGGCGATCCCCTTTACGCTCGGCCCCCCCGCGAGCCCGAGGTTCGCGCGCTGGCGCGCACCCTGGGTCGCCAGGCGCTGCACGCCCGGGTGCTGGGGTTCACGCACCCGCGCACCCAAGCACCGCTTCGCTTCGAGACCGAGCCTCCCGCAGACTTCCAGGCTGCCCTCGCGGGCCTGCGGCAGCTTGCCGGCTGAGCACGCCCGCGGCAAGGCCGCTAAACTGGTCCCCAGGATGTCGCTGCCGCTCTTGGGGTCCCAGGTGATTCCTGCCAATTTTTTTCACGGCTTCACCACCCGCGCCGGCGGGGTGAGCGCGGGGCCCTACGCAAGCCTCAACCTTGGCTACAAATGGGGCGACGACCCCGGCTGCGTGGATGAAAACCGGCAGCGCCTGCGGGCGGCCAGTCGGGCGCGGGCCCTTCACCTCGCCCGTCAGGTGCATGGGGCGGCCGTGGCGACCGTCGAGCCCGGCACCCCGGAAGGTGCGCTTGCGGCGGTTGAGGCCGACGCCGTGGTCGCGCGCGGGGCAGGGCAGGGGGCGGCCGTCATCGTCGCCGATTGCGTTCCCGTGCTGCTCGCCGACCCTGTGACGGGGGCGGTGGGCGCGGTGCACGCAGGCTGGCGCGGCACTGCGGCCAACGTGGTGGGCGCTGCGGTCGGGGCGCTGGCCGCTGCCGGAAGCCGACCCGAAGACCTCCGCGCCGCGATGGGCCCCTCCATCGGCCCCTGCTGCTTCGAGGTGGGCGACGACGTGGTGCAGGCCCTGCGCCGGCTCCCGTGTTTTCATCCGGACCTGATTCGAAGCGGCGTCCGGGGCCGGCCCCATGCCGACCTCTGGCAGACCAACCAACGCTTGCTCGTGGCGGCGGGTCTTCGTCCCCAACACGTCGAGCGCCTCGACGCGTGCACCCACTGCGATCCGCAGCGCTTTTTCTCCTACCGACGCGAGGGGAGCACGACGGGCCAGATGATGGCTTTCATCGTGGCTGCGGCCCCCTGATCAGCGCGGCCCCGGCGCGCTCACCACTTCCACCTCGACCTTCGCCACGCCCACCCGCAGCATGCCCAGGGCCCGCGCCGCTGCGAGTGACAGATCCAGGATGCGGCGTTTGCCGAAGGGGCCACGGTCGTTCACTCGCACTGTGACCGAGGGACCGCGCAGGCGTTCGTCGTCGCCCACGCGCGTGACCTTGACCCAGGTGCCGAGGGGCAAAAAGCGATGGGCCGCCGTCAGCCCCTCGGGACGATAAGGCTGGCCCGAGGCGGTGGGCCGCCCCGCCAAGCGGTTGCTGTAGTAGCTGGCCAGCCCGCGCTGGCGGAGGCCGGGGTTGGCATGAAACCGGCGATCCTCCGGCTCCCGGGTGGGTGTAGCGCCGTGCCCGCACGCGGTGCCCCACAACCCGGCGAGCAGCGCCACGACCGCGGCGAAGCGGCGCCGCGCGGGGTAAGGTGCGGGGCCCATGACCTTGCGTTCCCCACCCCTCACCGAACGGCTGCCCGCTCTCGACGATCCGAGGGTGGTGGCGCTCGTCGCGCACGCACGGTCCCTCGTGGGCGCACGCCTCGCCGACATCGCAGATGGTTTGGGTTTGCCGGTTCCTGTGGGCAACGTGCGCACCAAGGGCTGGTCGGGCCAGATCATAGAGCGGGAATTGGGAGGGACGGAAGAAACGTCCCATGGGCCGGATTTCGAGGCCTTCGGCGTGGAGCTCAAGACCGTCCCCGTGGACGGGGCGGGCAAACCTCTCGAGTCGACGGCCGTGTGTGTGATCGATCCCATCGCGATCGCCGGGGAGTCCTGGGACACGAGCCACGTGCGGCGGAAGCTCTGCCGCGTGTTGTTCGTGGCGTTACGGGTGCCGGGGAGGGGGACCTCGGTGGGCGACCGCGAGGTGGCGGACGTTCGCCTCTGGCAGCCCTCTGCGACGGAGGAGGCCCTTCTACGGGCCGACTTCGAGCTCTTTTCCAGAGACTACTTTCGCGTCGGGCGCGCTGCCGCCCTCACGGGGCACCTGGGGCAGGTCCTGCAGGTTCGCCCCAAAGCGAAGAACGCGCGTGATCAGCGTCGCGCGTACGATGACGAAGGTCGGCCCGTTCGCATCGGAAAATGCGGTTTTTACCTGCGTCCCGCCTTCGTTGGGGCCATCCTGCGCGCACCCCTCGAAACCCCATAGACCCCAAAAGCCCATGTTCGCTCGTCTCCTCCGTTTTTCTCCTTTCCGTACGGGCCCGTTGGCCCCGCTCCTTTTGGCTCTCCTCGTCCTGGCCCCCCCGGGGCTCACCCCGGCTTCGCGGGGCCCGGTATGGGCGGCTCCCGTGGCGCCAGCGCCTTCGGTCCGCACGGTGCCCGTGTCTGTGCGGATGGTCCTCGACGAAGCGGTCAAGGGAAACCTTGATCTGCGGCGCGAAGGCATCAGTCTGCGCTCGGCGCGTGCGCAGGTCGTGGGGGCCCTGGGCCAGTTCGATGTGCTCCTCGACAGCAACCTCACCTACGCAGAAACCATCACCCCCAGCCTCAACGTAAGCGATCTGTCAGGAGGTGTTTCCGACAGCGTTTCGATGGACATCGGGGTTTCGCGCCTGCTCGAGAGCGGCGGCTCCGTGCGCCTCGCGCTCAATGGCAACGTCACCGACTCGACCTCGCAGTTTCTCTGCGGCGTCGGCAACTTCGAGTGTCGCGTCTACGGCACCCGCCTTGGCCTCACGCTCAGCCACCCCATCCTGCGCGGCTACGGCTCTCAGATCGCGCAGGCCACGATCGAGCGCCGCAAGATTCAGGTCAATTTGGCGTTGCTCAACCGGCAGGCCCGCGCCGCCCTGGTGACGCGGGACGTACTCACAGGGTATTGGGAACTGTCCTTCGCCAGCCGTGAGCTCGAGATCCGGCAGTCCGCCGTGGAGCTGGCAAGGCAGCAGCTCGAGGCCACGCGCGCCCAGATCGCGGTGGGCCGCTTGGCCCCCATCGATGCGGCCGCCGTGGAGCGGGCCATCGCTGACCGGACGCGGGAGGTGGTGGGCGCCGAGCAAGCCGTGCTGTTTCGCAGCCTGGATCTCACGCGCCTTTTGGGGCGCGCCGCCGAGCCCACCTTCGATCACCTCGTGGCGGCTGACGCGCCCGACATCACGCCCCACCCGGTCGACGTCCCCGACGAACTGGCGCGCGCCCTGGCCAACAACCCCCAGCTACAGTCGTTGCGGAAAGGTGTGGCGCTCACCGAACTCGATATCAAAGTGGCACAAAACACCTTGCGGCCCCAACTCGACGTCGTGGGGCAGCTCGGCAGTACGGGACGTCGTGCAGGGTTTTTCGACGACGCGCTCTCTCAGACGTTGAACTTCGAGAACGTAGTGTGGTCGGTGGGGCTCAACTTCCAGCTTCCCGTACAGAACCGCGCCGCCAAGGGGCAGGGTGCGCTCGCGCGGCTCGGCAACGAACGCGCCTGGCTCGACGCCGAGGCCCTCGAGGTGGACCTGCGCGACTCGGTCGTGCGGCTCTCCTCGAACGTCGAGGTGGCGGCCCGACGCATCCAGCTCGGGGAACAGGTGGTGGCGTTCGCCAAGCAGAACCTGGAGGCCGAGTTGGCGAGGTTTTCCGTGGGCCGCGCCACGAACAACGACGTCTTGCTGAGACAGCAAGAGCTGAAGGTGGCCGAAAGCCAGCTCCTGCGGTCCCGCGTCGATCTGCTGCTCTTCGAGATCGCGCTCGAGACCGTCACGGGGGACGTGCTCGAGCGCTACGGCCTGGTCTTGCGAAACTAAAGTGCGCCTTGGGGCTCCGCGGGCCGGGGCACCAGCTTGTAGATGGGCCCGTCGTGAGAGACGAGGTACAGCTCGCCCGCTTGGTCTTCTCCGAACGAGGCCAGCCGCGCCAGGCGGGACTCGGGATCCACGACCGCTTTCCAGTCGTGCGAAGCCGTCAGCGCTTGCCCGTTCCACAAGAGGCTCCGCACGAGCCCCGTACAGTAATCGGCGTAGAAGTAGTGCCCGCCGAGCGCGGGCAACGCTTGCCCTCGGTAGACGTAGCCGCCGGTGATCGAACACCCGTCGCTGTGGGGGTACTCGATGATGGGGCTTTGGTACTGACTTGGGTCGCAGGGCTTGCCCTTGAAACAATGGAACCCCTCCATGACGTTCCACCCAAGATTGTAGGGCGCACCAGGGGCCACGAGCTGGGCCGCCGAGAGCAGGTGCACGTACTCGTAAGCGTTTTGGCCCACGTCGCCGATGTACAGGTCGCCGGTGACCCGATCGAAGCTGATGCGCCAGGGGTTGCGCAGGCCGATGGCCACCGTTTGTGGTTCGGGCTTGGCCTGGTCCACATCGATCCGCACCAGCGAGCCAAGCCGCGTGTTTGCGTTTTGGCCATGCCCGTGGGGATCGTCTGCGGCCCCCCCGTCCCCAAAGCCCACGTAGAGCAAGCCGTCCGGCCCGAAGGTGAGATCGCCGGCGTTGTGGTTGCCGTAGGGTTGATCCACCACCAAAAGTGTCCGGGCGTGGTGCGGGTCAGCCTTGTTCGGGTCGCGCTTCGAGACCCGCCGCTCTTCCACGTGGGTGTCACCGCCCTTGGCCGTGTAGTTGATGAAAAACCGGCCATTTTTCGCGAACGCGGGGTGAAACGCGATGCCCAGCAGCCCCTGCTCGCCGTTGTCACGGCCGTTCACGGCCACCTGTTTGCGCAGATCGAGAAAGGGGGCCTCGACCAACGTGCGGCCGCGCAAAAGGCGAATGAGCCCGGGCTTTTGAAGGACGAAGAGGCGCCCCGGCGGCTCGGGTGCAGCCACCAGAGCCGTGGCCTCGTGGGCTTCCTCGGTGACGAGCTCGAGGACAACGCTCTCAGCCACTTCGGGCGGCGGGGGGGTAAGAGAAACCGCCGTCTTTGCGAGCTCGGCGGCACTGGCCGTCTCGGCGGGGCCTTCGATCGGTGTCGCGACGGCCGTGAACGCGTGGGCGCGCGCCTCACCCTGACGCGCCTGCGGAGGCGGGGGCGTGGCGCAGCTGGCCAGCGCCAGCACGGGCGCGACGACCCAGGGCCAACGCGCGGCGCTTGGGAGGGTGAAGGTCTCGAGGAAAGCACGAATCATGATGGCGTGGTGCAGATGCATACACGAGGCCAGCCGTCAGGGCTCGCGCCCTGCCCACATTCACGAGCCCGGAGCCCTGACGCCAATCCAAAGACCCGTGAGGTTGCTCGTGCCCTCGGCACCTCGCGATTCACCGGTCCACAGTCCAGGCCCCCCGCGCTCGAGCTTCAAACTGCCAAGCGCGCGGACGGTGCCGTCGGGGCTGCGGTCGAGCAGCGTGGCCGCGCCCTCCATGAAGAGATCCAGATCGTCCCCGTCGAGCGCCTCGAACCCAGCGGTCAGCCGCGCCGTCAGTCCGCTCAGGCCCTGCATGCAGGCTGCCAGGAGACACCCTTCCGGCTGGCCGAGCTCGGGGCACAGCCGCGCATCGAGGGCCGAGCACCCCTTGCGTTCACCATCGTCGGCGAGGCTTGCCAGGGCGTCGACGAAGGCGCGCTCCTCCTCGGGCCACTCGCCAGCGATCAACGCCCGGAGGGCGAAGGCCCGGCGCGCGGCCGAACCCAGCCGCAGGCCGAAGCCGTGGCGGGACAGCTCGAGCCGTGTCCCCGCTTCGGTGACGGTGGCCCTCCGGAACCGGCTGAAGCGGCCGGGGCGGTCGAAGGCAGCCAGGGGGTAAAATCCGTCTCCCACGGGGAACCCCATGCTGCGCACGATATGGTCGAAGGCCAGCTCCCCGTCCCGCCCGGTGCGATAGAAGACGAGGGACGAGGACAGGCGAATCCGGTCGAAGAGGCCTGCCGCCTTGCGCCCGAGCTCGGCCAAAGCCGCCACGCGCGGCGCGAGCGGCGAGGGGGGCACGGGGAAGAGCGCGCGCACCATCGCCTCGGCGCTCGGCAGGCCGCCTTCGTCCTCGAGGCCGCGACACGCGGGCTTGTCTGGCAGGGCCAGACCGCGCCGTGCCGCCAGTTGAGCCCCGAGGGGGCCTTCGTCAGGGCTGACCTGACAATCGAGCGGGTCATCTCTCGTTGCCGGACCCCCGAGCGCGTCGAGCGTGCAGTCGAGCCAAAGCTGCGCTGGGTCTTGTGGACATCGCGAGAGCCCCGCCCATGCCTCCGCCACGGCGACGGCGCCAGCAGGGGGCGCAGGCGCAAAGGCTAACTCAGAGGCCAGCTCGTAGCGCCCGGTCAGGACCGGCGCGGCCAGGCCCATGGGCACGGGGATGTTCACGAGCGCCGACTGAAGCAACGAAGCGCCGTCGAAGGTCACGCACCCGAACGCGAACAGCGCCCCGGATTGGTCCAGGCCGCGGGCCAGCACGGCGTACTGCCCGCGTCGTGTGAGGGGGGGGAGCCTCCATGTACCGGCGGCGGGAATTCGGGCCACGTACAGGGGGTCTTCCGGTGGCGGGGCATCGGGCCCGAGCTGGTCACAATCGCCCCCCTCGTAGAGGCGCAGCTCGAGAGACGCCGGCGTTTGACCCGGCTGGCTCACGACGAAAGCCTGCGCGTTTGCCGTCGTGACCGGGGCCACGGTCACGGACACGGTGGCTTCGAGGTCGCTTCCGTGCCGAGCACGCAGAAGGAAACGGGCGGCCGCGCCGGCGCGAAGGCGCGCCGAAAAGGTGCCCTGAGTGTCGGTGAGACCCACCGGGGTTTCCAGCAAGGCTCCCCCCGCTCCCGAAGACTCCTCCTCGACGAGCGCGAAGGTCAGGGTGCGGTTGGGGCGTGCCCGCCCCTGCAGGTCGCTCAGTCGAAAGTCCACCTGCGCTGGGGCCCCCGGAGGCAGAGCCAGTGTCTCGGAGGCCGCCACCAGAACGAGGCCGCCTGTCTCCCCGCCGCCGTCGCCCTGGCCACAGGCGGCCGCCCCCAAAAGGAGCGCCATCAGGCCCGCGCACAGCACCCGGTGAGCCGCCCGGGTGACAGAGCCGGAAGGTCCGCGAACGTCGGAAGACCTTTGTCCACAGCGGGTCATGGAAAAAACTTCAAAAATATAGCTCATCTCCGGGGCTTGCGGGGATCGGACTGCCGGGGCAAACGTTCGTTGACCCCCAGCGCCACCGGTGCTACCCAAACGTTCAGCGGATGCCCGAATTCACGCACCTTCACTTGCACACCCAGTACAGCTTGCTCGACGGGGCGATCCGCGTGGACGAGCTGTTCCCGCGGGTGCTCGAGCGGGGCATGAAGTCCGTCGCCATGACGGATCACGGCAACCTCTTCGGGGCCATTCACTTCTACGAAACCGCCAAGGCTCACGGGGTCAAGCCGATCTTCGGCTGCGAGACCTACGTGGCGCCCGATCGCCTCGACAAGACCGAGCGCAAGAGCAACCACCTCATCCTGCTCGCGAAAAACGAGGTGGGTTGGAAGAACCTCTCGTACCTCAACTCGATGGGCTTCCTCGAGGGCTTCTACTTCAACCCGCGCATCGACAAAAAGCTCCTGCGCGAGCACCACGAGGGGCTGATCGGTCTTTCGGCGTGTCTGGGCGGTGAGGTGGCGCAAACCCTCACGCGCAAGGGCCCCGAAGCCGCCGAGACCGTCGCCCGCGAATACGATGACATCTTCGGTCGGGGAAACTTCTTCCTCGAGATGATGCCGAATGGCCTGGAAGAGCAAGAGCAGGTCAATGGCCACCTGGTGGAGATGTCGAAGAAGACCGACATTCCGCTCATCGCCACGAACGATTGTCACTACGTGGACCGCCGGGACGCCCGGCCGCACGAGATCCTGCTCTGCGTTCAACAAAAGCGCACGATCAACGACGAAAAGCGGCTCAAGCACACCTCGGATGCCTACTGGGTGAAGAGCCCCGCCGAGATGGAGTCTTACTTCAAGCACATCCCCGAGGCGCTCGAGAATGCGGCGCGCATCGGGGAGATGTGCAAGGTCGAGTTCGACCTGAAACAAAACCACCTGCCGCGCTACAAGGTGCCCGAGGGCTACGACGCCAACAGCTACGTACGCAAGATCTCCGAGGATGGCCTGAGACAACGCCTCGACGCCGCCGTCAAGTTGGGTCTCAAGATCGACGGCGACCAGTACCTGCAAAGGCTCGAGCTCGAGCTGGGTGTCATCGAGAAGATGGGGTTCTCCGGGTACTTCCTCATCGTGTGGGATTTCATCAACTACGCCAAACAGCATGGAATTCCCGTGGGCCCGGGGCGTGGCTCGGGGGCCGGATCGCTCGTGGCCTACTGCATGCGTATCACCGACATCGATCCGCTGCAGCACAAGCTGCTCTTCGAGCGCTTCTTGAACCCCGAGCGCATCTCGATGCCCGACTTCGACGTCGACTTCTGCATGAACCGGCGAGACGAGGTGATCGGCTACGTCGCCGACAAGTACGGCAAAAACAACGTCGGCCAGATCGTGACCATGCACCAACTCAAGGCGCGCAGCTGCATCCGCGACGTGGCGCGCGCCATGGGCCTGCCGCCCTCGGAGGGAAACAAGGTGGCCGCGTTGGTCCCCGAGCCCATCCAGGGGAAGAGCCCCCCCATCGCCAAGGCCATCGAACAAGAGCCGCGTCTCAAAGAGCTCTACGATGGTGACTTCCGCGAGCTTTTGGAGACGGCGAAAGTGCTCGAGGGCCTCAATCGCCACGCGGGCAAGCACGCGGCCGGCGTGGTGATCGGTGAGCTGCCCTTGTGGCAATACGTGCCCTGCTTCAAGCCGGCGGGCGAAGAGGGCATCGTCACCCAGTTCAACATGACCGACGTGGAGAAAGTCGGTCTCATCAAGTTCGACTTTCTCGGCCTCAAGACGCTCACGGTGATCCAAACGGCCGTGGACTTGGCCAACAGGCACCGCGGGACCGTGGGCGAGGCGCCTCTCGACATGGCGGCCTTGCCCCTCGACGACGTCGAGGTTTACAAGATGATCTCGGCGGCCGACGTCACGGGCGTGTTCCAGCTCGAAAGTTCGGGCTTCCGCGAGCTGCTCAAAAAGCTCAAGCCCGACTGCTTCGAGGACATCGTGGCCGCGGGCGCGCTTTACCGTCCGGGCCCTCTCGAGGGCGGCATGGTCGATGACTTCATCGAGCGCAAGCATGGGCGCAAGGTCGTCGAGTACATGCACCCCTGCCTCGAGCCCATCCTCAAGGACACCTACGGGGTCATCGTCTATCAAGAACAGGTGATGCAGATCGCCTCGGCCATGGCCGGCTACAGCCTGGGGGGCGCCGATCTGCTTCGGCGTGCCATGGGCAAAAAGAAGGCCGAGGTCATGGAGAAGGAAAAGGCCAAGTTCCTTCAGGGCGCCGAGACGAAAGAGGTCGATCACAAGATCGCGGAGGCAGTGTTCGACCTCATGGCCAAGTTCGCGGGCTACGGCTTCAACCGCAGCCACTCGGCGGCGTACGGCCTGCTCACGTACCAGACGGCTTACCTCAAGCGCTACTACCCGGTCGAGTTCTTTGCGGCGCTCATGTCGTGCGACAAAGACTCGACCGAGTCCGTCGTGAAGTTCATCGCCGAGGCCCGGGAACAGGGGATCGCCGTCGAGCGGCCCGATGTCAACGAGTCAGAGGCCGACTTCACGGTGGTGCCTGCGGGCCCCGCTGCGGCCGAGGTTCCCAGCGATCGAGCCAACGGCCAGGGCAAGGCGCCCCCACGCAAGCGCGGGGTGGGCGTTGATGGATCGCGGGCCATTCGCTTCGGGCTTGGCGCCGTCAAGGGGGTGGGGTCTGGCGCGGTCGAGTCCGTCCTGGCCGCGCGCAAACAAGGTGGAGCGTTTCTCTCGGTCTTCGACTTTTGCAATCGAGCCGACATGCGCAAGGTCAACCGGAAGGTGCTCGAGCAGCTGCTCAAGTCTGGCGCTTTCGACGGCGTGGCCGAAAAAAACGGGGTCAGCCGCGGCCGCCTCTTCCATGCGCTCGGCCCGGCGATCGATCGCGCGTCCTCGGCGCAAAAAGAACGCGAGAGCGGCCAAACCAACCTCCTGGCGTTACTCGGCGGGGGCGGGAAGGGGGCGGCAGAGCCCGTCGACGACACCTACGTCGACGGTGACGAGTGGGCGCCCGCCGAGGTGCTGGCCCACGAAAAGGAAAGTTTGGGTTTTTACATCAGCGGCCATCCGCTCGATCGCTTCGCGGGCGAGGTGCGCCGCTTCGCCAACGCCACCACGGCCAACTGCATGAGCCGCGGCCCGCGCGCCGAGGTGACCCTGGCGGGGGTCGTGAACGACTATCAGGAGCGCCAGGCCAAGAGCGGCAACGGAAAATACGCCTTCTTCAAGCTCGAGGACCCCTTCGGTCAGGTCGAGTTCTCGGTGAGCGCGATGAAGATCAACGATTTTCGCGACGTGCTCGCGGCGGGCGAGCCGGTGTTGGTCCGGGGGACGGTCGAGGCGTCGTTCGGTGACGAAACCGTTCGCGAGCGGCTCCGGTTTCTCGACGCCAAGCTCTTGTCGATGGTGCGGTCCGAAAATAGCCGGCTCATGGAGATCCGGGTCAACGTCGACACCGTGCGCGAGGAAGACTTGAGCACGCTCGAGCGCCTGCTGCGCCAGCACGAGGGGCCCTGCAAGACCAGGCTTCTGCTCGAGATCCCCCAACGCAGCCAAACCGTCATCGAATTGCCCGACGAGTACCGGGTGGCTGTCGAAGAAGATTTGCTGAACCGCATCGAACAGCTTTTCGGACCCCACACCGCTGTTCTAAGATGAGGGGTAAGATGTTTCGCGTACTGTGTTCCACGGCCCTACGGGTGGCGGTCTGGTTGGGGTTCGTCTGGGGCGGCCTGGTCGCCAGCAATGACGCATGGGCTCAAGGCACGCCTCACCGGCGCACGGTGGTGCTGCGTTTCGACTTCGAGGGCTCGGTCAACGAGGTCAGCCGGGACCAACTGGTCCGCCGGTTGTTCGAGGGTCTGGCTTCCGCCTCCTTCGAGGTGTTTTCGGCTGACGAAACCGTCGCGAGGCTTTACGAGAGCTCGCCGCAGCTCAAGGCCTGTGAGGACGCAGCCTGCTTCAGGCAGATCGCAGCCACCCTTGGGGCCCACTTCCTCGTCATCGGCAAGGTCGAGGCCAAACGGCGCGACTACGCTATCAACTTGCGGCTCGTCTACGGCCGCACGGGCGAGGTGCTGGCGAGTGCCTCCGAGCGTTGCGACGTCTGCGGTATCCAGGAAGCCGGGGACACCGTGAACGTGGCCGCCGCGGCTTTGCGTGCAGGGCTCGATAAGGTCGAGGCCCCCGCCCAGGTCACTTTCGAGACGTCTCCCTCCGGGGCGCTCGTCGAAGTCGACGGCAAGCCGCTCGGGTTCACGCCGCTTTCCCACGAGATCAGCGCAGGGGTACACGAGATCGTGATCACGAAACCCGGCTACGTGCCCGCGACCCGCACGATCGAGATTCAGCCCGGCTCCACTCAAATCGTTACGCTCGGCCTCACGGCACAGCCAGGTCCGTTCAGCTCGGGCGCCTGGCGGGCGGCCGGGTGGATCTCCCTCGGCGCCGGGATCCTCGCCATCGCAGGGGGCGCCTACTTGTCGTCGCTCCAGGGCGACCCGACGGATTGCGACGCCATGGGAATGAACTGCCTTGAAAAGTTCGAGAACCGCCTGGTCTCAGGTCTGCTGATTGGCGGCGGAGCTGCCATGGTCTCGGTCGGAGGCTTCGTGCTCTTCGTGGCTCCCTCCGTCGCGCGCAGCAGCGTGTCCGCAAGCGGCGCAGCCCACCAACGATCAAGCTCCTGGCAGCTTGTCCTCCGGGGCCAGTTCTGAGCTAGTCTTGACGACATGAGTGCCTCGATGTCATCCGCGCCTGCCGCTCCCCCCCAGGCAGCCTCGCAGGTCGCGCGCGGGGCGCCGCTTCCCCTGGCCACGCTGATTGCCGTCGCGCTCGGCGCGGCCGGGCTCGGCTTTGCCATGTTCGTCTACGCCGTCCCGCACCGAAAAGCCGTTCGCGAGTTGAAGGTGGCCCGGGGCGTTTTGATGCAGGCCCGGGCGGACGCCGCAGGGCGGGAGCGTGAGATCGTGCAGCTGCGCCACGACCTTGGCGTGGCCCAGCAGGCCGCGGGCGACGCGCTTTCCCGTGTCCGTTCGGAGACCACCGTGCTGCGTTCCCAGCTGCAGGAGCAAATGAGCTCGGCACCCGCCGGGGCCGTCAACGTCGAAGTCGAGGCCCGGGGCGTGTCCGTTCAACTTGCTGATGACTTCCTCTTCGTGGCAGGCGGCGACAAACTTTCCGCTGAAGGCCTCTCCAGCTTGCGCGTCATGGGGCACGCGATAGGGCGGGGCGCGGCGCGGGTGCTCGTGACGGCGCCCATGGGCCGGGCTGGTGTACCGGATGAGCTCTCCGATACCTACACGCGGGTGGAGGAGCTGGCTGCCGCACGGGTAAAAGCCGTTGTGAAAGCCCTCGAACAGGCGGGTGTTCCCGAAGGTGTCGTCTGGGGTGTCAGCGTGGGCGGACCCCAGCGCGCCTCGAACGGAACGAAGGACGCTCTCGTGAATATCGAGATTTCACCGGGCGTCTGATACCGTTCGCCTTCTCCTCGTCGGCTTCGTTCCCGGCCCACGCGCCCCGCGCGGCGCCCGGAGCGTTGCGTCCTCCCGCCAGGCTTTCCATGAAACTCGATCTCCCCGCGATCGGGGCTGCGCCTCCGCGCTCGTCCTCTCGCACTGGTACGCTCTCCCCCTCGGTGGGGCTCATGCTGGCCTCAGCCCTTGCGCTCGCCACAGCGATTTTGGGTGGATTCGGAGCCGTCGGCGTTTGGAACGCGCGCCGGGCCGCATCCGGGTTTCCTTTCCGCTCCCTGGCCACCTCCTGGGATCACGCGATTCCTACGGTTTCCGGGTGGGTCTGGGTGTACGTCACGTACTTCCCGTCCTTGTTGCTCCCCTTCGCGTTTCGGCGCTTCCGTCGCGAGCAGAGCGTGTTTCTGCGCGTGTGTGCGGGATACGTGCTCCAGCTCGTCGTCTGCTTGCCGCTCTTCGCGCTGCCGTACCGCATCTGGCACAGGCCCACGGCGGCCGTTGGACTTTCGGACTGGATGTTGGCCACCATCCATCGCATCGATCCTGGATTCAACGTCTTCCCCAGCATGCACGTGAGCTTCGTCAGCTACCTGGCCTGCGTGGGCACCCACCTCTGCGGCGCGCGCGTGGGGGCCGCCTTGTGGGGCTTCTGTGCCCTCATCATGGCGAGCACCCTCTTCACGAAGCAGCACTATCTCGTCGACCTGCCCACCGGGCTCTTGGTCGGTGTGGCGATCTTCGCTCTGGTCTTCTGGAGCGGCTACTCACCCTTCCAGAAGCGAACGGGACCGGTATCGCAGTGAACGAAGCGGGAGTGAGGGTAATATCCCACCCCGCCGAGGCGAAGCCCGCGCACGAAGCGCCACAGGTCGCGCGTGCTCACGCCGCGCAGGCGAAAGTCCACGGCGCGGCCCTCGCAGTGCTGGCTGCTCCGGGCCACCTCGCGGCCCTTTTTGCGTAGTGACAGGTTGTACTTTGCAGACCTGTATCCCGAGATCACCTCCACGCGCGGCGCCCGAAAGGCGATTGCCGCCCGGGTCACCGCCGAGAGCAGCGCAGCGTCCACGTCGGTCTGCTGGTTCGTGTAGTGGTCTCTCAGCAGCTCTGCGAAGGCTTCGTACATGGGGCGCCCGGGCAGCACGGCCACGGCCTCTTTCAGGCGCACGCTGAAGAGGGTGGTGAGCGGCACCACGCGGGTACCGGCGGGCGGTAAGGGCGCTGCGAAGGGATCTGCGCGCCGGGACGGTGAGGGAGCGGCGCGCGGGTGTGTGCGGGCGGCTGCGAGCTCGGCGTCGGTGAGCCGGACGTTGGGCCGTGCGGCCTTCTCCGCGAGCCAGGCGGCCTTTTTCGACAGCAGGCGGGAGTCGGGCCTTCGGGGCAGGAACGCATGCAGCAGGGGGACAGTTGAAAGCGCCGAAGCGTCCCCCAGGCCCCCGCCCTGCGCAGGCTCCACCTGGCAGGTCGTGCCAAACTCGGGCGCGCCATCGCGGGGCAGGCCAACCATGAGCCATGCCGCCAGCACCGCCGTCAGAGTCATGCCCCTAGCTTACCAAGACGGCCCGGCGGCGGAAGTTCCGCGCGGTGGCCGCCCGCCTTTACGCGTCCTGGGCCGGGGGGGAAGGCCGGCGGCGCAGGCCCACGAGCTGATTCAGAGAGCCCGAGGCGAACCCCGCCAGATCCAGTGCCACAAAGGTGAAGCCTTGTCGCTTGCCCAGTGCCACGATCGCCTCCCGGGTGCCCGCCGCCAGGGCGCGGGGCATGTCGCCGGGCTCGAGCTCGACCCGGGCCACCTCGCCGTGGTAGCGCACGCGCAGCTGACGAAACCCCAACGCCCGCAGCCCGTCCTCGAAGCCGTCCACCTGCCGAAGGCGATCTTCGGTGATGGAGGTGCCGTAGGGGAAGCGGGACGACAAACATGCCAGCTGCGGCTTGTCCCAGGTGCGAAGTCCCAAGGCTTGAGAGAGCGCGCGCACCTCGGGCTTTGTGAGGCCCGCCTCCACCATGGGGTGAAACGCCCCCCGTTCGTTGGCCGCCGACAACCCGGGCCGGTGGTCCCCGAGATCGTCCACGTTCGTGCCCAGCAAGACGGCCCGAAAACCGCGCGCGTCGGCCAGGGGCCGCGCGAGATCCATGAGCTCGGCCTTGCAGTGATAGCATCGGTCTACCGGATTTTCGGCGAAGCCAGGCCGCTCGAGCTCGTTCGACGCCATGACCACGTGGGCCGCGCCCATCTCTTGGGCCAGGGCGACTGCGTCCGCCTTTTCACTTTCGGCCATGGTCACCGAAACGGCGGTCAAGGCCACGCAGTGTTCGCCAAGGACGTCGTGCGCCACCTTCAACAGCAGGGCCGAATCGACGCCCCCCGAAAAACAAACCACCGCAGATTCGCAGCGGGCAATGGCCTGCCGAAGGGCTTCGTATTTCGAGGACAGTGCGGGCGTCATGCAGAACTCCAGATCAGGCGATGGTTTTAGCAGGCCCCGCGGGGTCGGGGAGCGGTCACAGCGTCATGCGTGTGGCGGCGTCCGCGGCCTCGTCGGCCAGCGCGTCCAGGTCCAGTTTGGCTTCGCTCTTCTCGGCGTCCTTGACCCGCGCGCCCGTCGCCGGGTTCGGCGGCACGAACAGGGCGCAACAATCGTCGTAGGGCAGGGTGCTAAGGTCGAAGGTGCCGATCCGCTTCGCAAGAGCGATGGTCTCCACCTTGTCGTACGTCAGCAAGGGCCGCAGCACCACGCGACGCGCGGCCGCTTCGATGGTGGTCAGGTTGGTGATCGTTTGGCTCGCCACCTGAGACAGGGTCTCGCCCGTCACGAGCCCGTCGGCATGGATGCGGTCGGCCACACGATCGGCGATGCGCATCATCATGCGCCGGTAGAGCACCACCGCCATGTCGGCGCGGCCCGCCTCCCGGAGCTTCTTCTGCACGTCGGTGAAGGGCACCACCCACACGGCCGACATCGCGTCCCAGCCCCTGAGGACCCGCGCGAGGGACATCACCTTGTCCAGGGTCTTTTCGCCCACGAACGGTGGCGAATGGAAGTAGATCCCTTCGAGGGCCAGACCGCGCTTGGCCGCAAGATAGGCCGCCACGGGAGAGTCGATTCCCCCCGAAAGCAGCAAAAGTGCCTTGCCCGCCGTGGCCACGGGCAGTCCCCCTGGGCACGCACGGCTCTCGGCGAACACGAACACGCCCCCGGGGCTGATCTCTACCCCCACCGTGAAGGCGGGGGCCTTGACGTCCACGGGGATCCCCGTCGCCGCGGCGATGCGGTTACCTACCGCGCAGCTCACATCGTAGGAGCGGTGGGGGAAGCGCTTGTTCGACCTTCGGGTCTGGACCTTGAAGCTTCGTCGGAGCGCGGGCTCGGCCGTCACCACGGCGTTGGCCACCTGAAGGCCTGTCTCCGCGATCGCCTCGAGGTCCGCAGGGGGGCACGCCACGGGCGAGATCGATACCAGGCCGAACACCTTGCGCAGCCGGGCCTCCACGTCAGCGAAGAAGGCGGGGCTGGTGCGCACCACGAGGCGTCCGTGGGGGCTTTGCACCGTGGCCTCCGTTCCGGCGAGTGCGCGCCGGATGTTCCGCTCGAGTTGCCGCTCGAAGCGCGAGCGGTTGCCGGCCTTGAGAAAGAGCTCGCCATAACGAGCCAGCAACGTGGTGTATTCGACCTGGGAATCCGTCAACGCGATCTCCTGCGGGGGGCCATGAGGCGCATGAAGCGAAGGTCGTCAAGCGCCCCGACGAGAGCGCCGATGGCCTCGTGCACGTCGCTCTCCTTCGAAAGACGCGAAAAAGAAAAGCGCAGCACGGCGTCGCGCTCGGGAATGCCCAGCAACGCCAGCGTGGGGCTTTGCCCCCGGCGCTTCGAGGCACAGGCGGAGCCGGCCGATGCGTAGACCCCGCGGCCCTCGAGCGCGTGGAGCAAGGGCTCGGCCGGCAGGTCAGCGATCCGAAGGCTGCTGACGTGGGGAGCCCGGGGTGAGTCGGGCGGAACCGTCGGGCGGGCGCGCGGCACGTCGCGCGCCACCTCCCGCTCGAAGGTGTCGCGCAGATGGGCCACGCGCTCTCGGGTCTCGGCGAGGTCCTGTGTCAACAGGCGCACGGCGGTCGCAAAGCCCGCACAGCCAGGCAGGTTCTCCGTGCCGGAACGCAGCCCGGTCTCTTGCCCGCCCCCCTCCCACAGTGGCGCCAGGCGGTGCTCCGGATGCACCCACAGGGCGCCCACCCCCTTCGGCGCGTGCAGCTTGTGCCCCGAGACGGCCACCGTGCTTGCGCCGAGCGCGCCCACGTCGAGGCGCAGAAACGGAGCTCCTTGCACGGCATCCACGTGCAGGGCCACCGGGTGCGGCAGCGCCCGCAGACCTCGCGCCACGGCCTCCACGGGCTGGCGCGTGCCGAGCTCGTTGTTGACCCACATCATGGCCACCAAGGCCGTCTCGGAGGTGACCGCTTCCAGGACTCGTTCGGCGGGCACCACGCCGTCGCTCGAGGGGGACACCCGCACCACCTCGAAGCCCTCCGCCTCGAGGCGCTCCAGGTTGCGCAGCACGGAGGGGTGTTCGATGCCGGTACACACGATGTGCCGCTTACGCTGCGCGCGGGCGCTTCCCAGAAGGCCGAGGGCGTTGGCTTCGGTCCCCCCACTCGTGAACACCAGGTCCCGCGCCCGCGCCCGCAACCAGGCCGCAACCGCCTCCCGTGAAGCCTCGAGGGCGCGGGCCGCGGCCGCGCCCAGACCGTGGGCGGCGCTGGGGTTCGCGGGGTGCGCGCCCGCCGCATCGGACAGCGCGCGCAACGCGTCCGGATGCACCGGCGTGGAGGCAGCGTTGTCCAGGTAGACCATGGGGCCGCTTATGTACCACCAGGCCCCTGAAAATGCCCGGAAAACGGGCTGGCCGCACCGCCGCGCCGGGGGCGGCTTGGTACACTGCCGCGTTTTGAGCGACCGCCCCGAAGACCTCATGCCTTGGCCCCCGAAGCCCTCTGCGGGGCCCGACCCTTCGGAGGGAGCGCTTGCACCGGGGCGCCCCCTGGGGGTCTACGTGCACGTCCCGTTCTGCAGTGCCCGCTGCCCGTACTGTGATTTCGCCATCGACGTGCGGCGGCAGATCCCTCACGAGAGGTACGCCGAGGCCGTCATCCGCGAACTCGAGGCCAAAGCTTCCTGGTTTCAGGCCGCAGACGCGGGCCCCCTGGTGTCGCTCTACTTCGGCGGGGGCACACCGGCGTTGTGGGCGCCCGAGGCCATCGCGCGTGTCGTGAAGGCCGTGGCGCGGGCGTTCGGGCTCTCCGACCAGGCAGTCCAGGCCCTGGAAGTCACCATCGAGGCCAACCCGGGCGAGATCGACGCTTCGGGCCTGGCCGCTTTGCGTCGTGCGGGGGCGAACCGCGTGTCTTTCGGGATCCAGGCCTTCGATGGCGAACTCCTGAATGCACTCGGACGGACCCACTCCGTGGCCCAAGCCCGAGAGGTGGTGGGCTTGGCGCGGCGTGCGGGCTTTGCCCGGGTGGCGTGCGATTTGATGTTCGGGGTGCCTCACCAAACTCCTGCGCTGTGGGCCGAGAGCCTGACCCAGATGGTGGCGCTCGGGCCCGATCACGTCTCCTGCTACGCCTTGACGGTCGAGCCTTTCACCCCGTTCGGGCACCGAGAAAAACGAGGAGAGCTGCGCCGTCCGGATGACGATCAGGTGGCCGACCTCTTCGAGCAAGCCCAGGAGGCGCTCGCGGGGGCCGGTTACCGCCACTACGAGGTCTCGAGCTACGCCCGCCCGGGGGCCGAAGCCGTGCACAACACGCTTTACTGGACCCAGGGCGCCTATCTCGGCCTCGGCTGTGCGGCGGCGTCGTTCCGGCCTCTCGCGGCCGGAGGGGGATTCCGCTTCATCAACCCGCGGGCCACGGAGACCTATCTGCGGGCCGCGGCGTCGATGAACGGCAGGGTGGCCCCTGCCAAGGGGGAGTGGCGACCGCCTGAAGCCCTGGAAGAAGAGGCCGTGTGGCTCGCCCTACGGACCGCCCAGGGGCTCGATCGGAGGCTGCACGCTCTGCGCTTCGGGAGTGATCCCCTGGAATCGCCCGCTCGGGCCCAGGTGGCGGCGGGCCTGGTCTCCGCCGGCTGGCTGACGGTGACCGACCTCGTGGTGGCGCCCACCGCCCGCGGGTTGATGTTCGCCGACGAACTGGCCACCCGTCTTTGGGGGTAAGCCCGCCCAGGGCGGACCGCCGCGCACGAGCCCTTGGCCATGACCTTGGTTTTGCAGTAAACCATGAGATGTGAACGACTTGGGAAACCGTGCGAAGAAAGTGCTGCACGCGGTCGTCACCGAGTATCTTGGCTCGGGCGAGGCGGTCGGGTCCAAGACGATCACCCGCCGCTACAATTTCGACGTATCGCCAGCCACGGTCCGCAGCGTCATGGGCGAACTCGAAGAGCTGGGCCTGCTTCGCCACCCTCACGCCTCGGCGGGCCGCGTGCCAACCGAACGAGGGCTTCGGTACTACGTGGACTCGCTCTTGAGGGTCCGTGGCCTCTCGGGCGCCGAAAAAGAAGGCATCCAGAATCACTTCGTGGGCGCCTCGGACGTGGGCGACGTGGTCGAGCGCGCCCGCGACGTGCTGAGGGAGATGTCTCATCTGACGGTCGTGGTGCAGGCGCCGCGCATCGACAGCGACACCATCAGCCACCTCGAGTTCGTCAAGCTCAGGGAGGACCAGCTTCTTGCGGTCATCGCCACGAGCGCGGGGAACGTGCAGAACAAGGCCGTGCAGATTGATTTTTCGCTTGAATCGGGCGAGCTCGAGCGCATCAACAACTACCTGCGCGAGCTCGTCGCGGGCCGAACGCTGGCCGAGATCCGCGCCCGCGTGGCCGCCGAGCTGGAAGACGAGCGTACCCGCCACGACCAGGTCAAGGCGCGGGCGCTCGGTCTGGCGTCGGTGGCAGTGCCCGAGCATCACCGCGCGAGCCTCATCGTCGATGGGCAATCGAACATTCTCTCGGTGGCCGAGAGCGTCGACGGCGCGCGGACGCTGCTACGAGCCCTCGAGGAAAAAGAGTTCATCCTCAAGCTCCTGGACCGCACCTTACAGGCGCCTGGCATCTGCGTGTTCATCGGGGCCGAGGCCAACCTTGCCGATCTCACGGATGTCTCCGTGGTCACGGCTCCTTATGGCGAAGAGAACCGGCCCGTGGGCACCATCGGCGTGATCGGCCCGAGCCGCATCAACTACGCGAAAGTGATTTCGCTGGTTGACTTCACCGCAGATGTGATTACGAAGGCCCTGCCGAAACTGTAGGCCCACTCCTGGGCGGACGGGCTCTGCTTGCTCGGGCACCCTGTGGCCGTGGGCAGGGGAGCTGTTCATAATCCAGGGCTTGGGTAAGATAGCCACTCGCGGGTGTCGCGGCCGGTGCCGTGCCCCCCAGAGCGCCACATGCGTGGCCACAAGGAACTTGGATGACCGACAACGACACGATGCCCTCTTCTGAAGCCGAAACGTCCCCCGAACCCGAGTCCGCGCAGGGGGGTGAACCTCGAGAGGCGGCCGAGACGGCCCCGGCCTCACTCGAAGCCAGGTTGGCTCAGGCTGAACGCGAGCGGGACGATAACCGTGAGCGCATGCTGCGCATTGCGGCCGAATTCGAGAACTGGAAGAGGCGCGCCCGTCGCGACCAGGACGACGCCCAGTTCAAAGCCAAAGAGCAGGTGCTCAAGGACATTCTCGAAGTGGCAGACAACCTCGAGCGCGCCTTGTCTTCCATGGGAGAGTCCACTGACGCCAAAGCGGTGCGGGACGGTGTCAGTTTGGTGCTGCGGCTTTTTCAACAAAAGTTGGAACGGCACGAGGTCAGGCCGATCGAGGCCAAGGGCAAGCCCTTCGATCCCCGTGTGCACGAGGCCGTGGCCAGCGTGCCCTCGGCCGACGTGCCCGTGGGCGCCGTACTGGAAGAGTTGGTGAAAGGCTACAACCTGGGTGAGCGGCTGCTGCGTCCCGCCTCCGTGGTGGTGGCTCTGGCGCCGCCGGCTGCCACGCCGGCGAGCGGCTCCCAAGGGGACGCCTGAGCTTGTCGCGGATCATCGGGATCGACCTCGGCACCACGAACTCGTGTGTCGCGGTGATGGACGGGCTCGAGCCGCTCGTCATTCCCAACGCCGAGGGGGCACGCACAACCCCCTCCGTGGTGGGGTTCGTCGACGATCCAGAGCCCCTCGTTGGACAAATTGCCAAGCGGCAGGCGGTGACGAACCCCGAGCGTACCGTCTATGCCGTCAAGCGGCTCATGGGGCGCAAGCTCGACGATCCGAGCGTAGAGCGGCATGCATCGACCTGTGTATACCGGGTGACCGCATCCGACAACGGTGACGCCTGGGTGGAGGTGAACGCAAGGAAACATTCGCCCCCCGAGATCTCGGCGCTCGTACTGTCAAAGATGCGAAGGGTGGCCGAAGACTACCTGGGCGAGGAGGTCACCGACGCCGTGATCACCGTGCCCGCGTACTTCGACGACAACCAGCGGCAAGCCACGAAGGATGCGGGCCGGATCGCGGGCCTTCAGGTCCTGCGGATCCTCAACGAGCCCACGGCGGCCGCGCTTGCCTACGGTCGCACGTCGCTCGAGCCCAACAAGAAGATCGCCGTGTACGACCTGGGAGGTGGCACCTTCGACATCTCCTTGCTTCATCTGCACGAAGGGCTCTACCAGGTCAAGGCGACGAATGGTGACGGGTTCCTGGGTGGAGAGGACTTCGACACGCGCATCGTCGAGCACCTGCTCAAGCTCTTTGGCGACGAACACGGCATCGACCTCTCCCGAGACAGGATGGCGTTGCAGCGCTTGCGCGAAGCCGCCGAGCGCGCCAAACAAGAGCTATCGTCGGCCCTCGAAACAGAGATCAATTTGCCCTTCATCGCGGCCGGCCACGACGGGCCCAAACACCTGATCACCACACTCACGCAGGGAAAGCTGGAGTCGCTCACCGAAGCCCTGATCGAGCGCACGTTCCCTCCGTGTCAGGCGGCGCTCAAGGACGCAGGTTGGAGCCTGTCGGATGTCGACGAAGTGATCTTGGTGGGTGGGCAAACCCGCATGCCGCGGGTGCAGGCGCGCGTGGCAGAGTTCTTCGGCCGAAAACCGTCCCGGGGTGTGAACCCCGATGAGGTGGTCGCCGTGGGGGCCGCGCTTCAGGGCGCCGTGCTCTCGGGTGACAAAGACGACGTCATCCTGCTCGACGTCACGCCCCTTTCCCTCGGCGTCGAAACCGCAGGGGGCGTGTTCACTCCGCTCATCCCGCGCAACACCACGATTCCCCACCGCCGCGCTCAGATCTTCACCACGGCGGTCGACAACCAATCCTACGTCAACGTGCACGTCCTCCAAGGCGAACGCCACATGGCCAGCGATAACCGCAGTCTGGCCCACTTCCAGTTGGCCGGCATCCCTCCGGCACCTCGAGGGGCGCCCCAGATCGAGGTCTCTTTCGAGATCGACTCGAACGGCATCGTCGGCGTTTCGGCCAAAAACGTGGGCACGGGCAAGGAACAAAAGGTCATCGTACGGCCCACGAGCGGCCTGTCCGACGAGGACATCCAGCGCATCGTGGCCGAGGCCGAGCAGAACCGCGACGCCGATCGCCGCAACAAGGACCTTGCCGACGTCCGCAACGCCGCCGAGACCCTGATTTACGGAACGGAAGCGGCGCTCCGTGAGTTCGGCGCCCAAATGGACGCGGCCGTGCGCGGGGACGTCGAGGCCAAGATCCGCGCTTGCCGCACCACGGTCGAGGCGAACGACCTCGGCGCTGCACGCGAGGCCCTGTCCGCGCTCGAACAGGCGGCCCAGCGGCTGTTCGAGGCGCTACAATAGCGCCTGCACGCATGCCGGCCCCCGCCAGACGCGACTACTACGAGATTTTGCAGATCGAGCGCCACGCGTCCGACGTGGACGTCAAGGCCGCCTACCGCCGTTTGGCGCTTCGCTATCACCCTGACCGCAACCCGGGCGACGCACGCGCCGAGGAGGCGTTCAAGGAGATCTCGGAGGCGTACGCCGTGCTTTCGGACGCGGATCGCCGCGCCCGCTTCGATCGCTTTGGCCAGGCGGCACCCGATCTGCCGTTCGGACCCGGCGCCGATCTGTCGGCGGCCACGGACTTCTTCGAGGCGATCTTCGGAGATTTGTTCGGCCTCGATCGCAAAAAGAAGGCGGGCCAGGACCTGCGCTACACGCTCGAGCTTTCCTTCGAGGAGGCCGCGCTGGGGTGCACGAAGACCATTCGCTTCGAGGCTCCCGAGGATTGTCCGAGCTGTGCCGGCAGCGGGGCCGAAGGGGGCGCTGCTAACCTGGTGCGCTGTGGTGCGTGCGAAGGCCAGGGCGTGGTGCGACAGAAGGGTGTGCTGTTTTCCACGAAGCGTCCGTGCACGACCTGCGGGGGCGAGGGTGAGGTGCCGCGCACCAAGTGTCGTGCTTGTCTCGGGGCGGGCCTCATCGAGCGTCCCCGGGCTTTCGAGGTGCGGGTGCCCCCGGGCACCAGCGACGGCAGCGCGCAGCGGTTGCCGGGGCAGGGCGCCCCGGGTCGCCGTGGGGGCGCATCTGGGGATTTGAACGTCCTCGTTCGGATCAAACCCCATCCGTTTCTTCGGGAAGAAGACGGAGTGGTGATTTGCGACGTGCCCGTCAGCCTGGCAGACGCGGCCCTCGGCGCCGAGATCGATGTGCCCGTGCTCGATGGGGCCGTCCGTATGAAGGTCCCCCCGGCCACGCAGTCGGGCGCGGTGTTCCGCCTTCGGGGCCGTGGCATCGCCCGCGGGGGCGGGCCCGCAGGCGATCTCCACGTACGCCTGCAGGTGGAGACGCCCGTCAGCCTGACCGACGAGCAGCGCGAGGCGCTCGAGACGCTGCGCCGCACCTCGAGCCCGGCGCACGAGCCGCGCCGCCAGGCGTTCACCGAGGCCTTCCGCCAGCGTGAGGCCGGCCGTTGAGCGCGTCCGTCCCCGTTTCCGCGAGGCCCACCGGGCTCGTCAATGGATTTTTGTTCCTGGCGACGGTGCTCACCACCACAGCCACCGGAGCTCTGCACGTCCACGCGGACGGACGGATCGCGCCCATCGCCGACGGCCTGCCGTTTTCGGTGCCTCTCCTCGCGATCCTGCTCTGTCACGAGTTTGGCCATTACTTCGCGGCCCGCCGTCACGGTGTGCCCGCCTCTCTGCCGTACTTCGTACCGTTGCCGCCTTGGTTCGGGTTTCTCGGCACCATGGGAGCCGTCATTCGCATGCCTGAATCTCCCGCGGATCGTCGCAAGCTCTTCGACATCGCGGTGGCAGGGCCCCTCGCGGGACTCGTGGTGGCGATTCCGGTGCTGATCTATGGCCTTTCGAAGTCGCCCGTGTTGCCCATGAGCCCCTTGGCGCTCCAGGAAGGCAACTCGTTGCTGTACCTCGGCCTCAAATACCTGCAGACGGGGCGGTGGCTTCCCGACGGTGTCTACGACGTCCAATTGCATCCCACGGCCTTTGCGGGCTGGGCGGGTCTCTTGCTCACCATGCTGAACCTTTTGCCCTTCGGACAACTGGACGGGGGACATGCGATGGTGGCGCGCTTCGGAAACACGTACCCGGGCTTGTCAGTGCGACTCCACAAGCTGATGCTGGTGTTTGCCGTGGGCGCGTTTGCGTTCACCTACGTCGTGACGTCTCGGGCGATTGCGGCAGGCGGGATGCCCACGGACGGTCAGGGCACGCCGCTTCTCTCGCCAGGCGAACTGGCCTTGTCGGCAGGGATGTTCTGGGTGCTCTGGTTCGCCGTGGTGCGCCTGCTGCGGCGCTTGGGCGGAGGGGTCGAACACCCACCCGTGGAATCCGTGCCGCTCGGCCGTGTGCGCAAGGCGGTGTTCGTCCTGGTGAGCTTGCTGTTCGTGAGCATCTTCATGCCCATCCCCGTGCGGGTGTCCGTCGGCCCTCCGGTCGTCGGCCCGGGGCCTGCTTCGGCGAAGGTGCTCGGCTCGCAGGCGTCGCCACCGCCCACGTCCCCCAAGCCCTGAGTGCCCTTGCGCCTCTCAAGACATGCGCGGTGTCTGTCGATGACGCCGACAGAGCCATGGCAGAGGAAGCGCGCGCGTTGGCGCCCGACGAACGCTGCCCCAAGTGCAGCCACCGCAAGGCCAGCGCGTCCCAGGAAGCCTGCGCGCGCTGCGGCCTCGCTTTCGCCTTGTGGGACCCCGCCAGCACACCCCGGCTCGTTCCGCTCGACGACCGGGCCGAAGCTCTGTGGAAGGACGCTGTTTCGGCGTGGGACAACCCGACTGCCCACGACGCCTTTCTCAAACACTGCTCGATGGCGGGCCTGCTTCCGGCCGCCGGGCGGCGCTACCGCGAGAAGCTCGACGCCCACCCGCACGACCTGGTCGCCGCCCAGATGCAAAAGCGGGTGTTGGCCATGGCCACGGCGCTCTTGGGGGCGCCCACGCAAAAGCCCTCTGCGCCGTTCACCCGCAGTGCGGGATTCTGGCTGATCCTGCTCTCCGCGCTCTTTTTGGGCATCATCGGCGCCTTGATGTTCAAGCGGTAGCTGGCGCGAGACCGCACGCCCTCGCGGTCCGCTAGGCCGCCGCAAGGGCAGGCGTGCGCAACCACCCGCGTGCCCGCACCTCCGTCTCGTCTTGCCGGGCGTTCGCGTTCGCCGAGAAGGCATCCCAGAGCCCCTCCCAGTCCGGAGGCAACGAGAACGAGAGCACGGCGAAGGGAGTATGCGCAGGCGCAACCTCGAGCATGAATTCGGCAGGAGCCTGCCGCGCTCCGGACGTCAGCACCCCGCGCAGGCGGTGGCCGAGAGTGCCGCTGCGCTTGACGTCGGTGGACTCGAACTGGAAGAGCAGGCCGTTGGTGTTGACGGCGGTCGAGGTTGCTGCTTTGGGGCTGGTCACGTCCACCAGCAGCTGAACCGCCCGGTCGTCCCTCAAGCCCTCCATGACGAGCGGAACCCACTGCTCGAAGGTACCGGAGAGCATGACGCTGCCTCCTGCGACGGAGAGCCGGATGGCCTGACGCGGGGCTTGGGCGAGGGGCGCCGTGCGGTTGGATTTTTGCACGTTCATGACGACTAACGGAACCACGTGCCCGACGCCGTCAAGTCACCTTCCTGGCGGCGCCAGGTGGTCTGCTATAACCGGCCGCGTGAAAATGGCCCCTTTCGAGCTGCCGCTCGACGAGATCCGCCAGAGCTTGAACACGCTCCGGCGCCCCCTGCGCGTGGCCGTGTTGCGCTCGAAGAACCCCTTTAACGTGGGCTCGATCATCCGTGTGGCGCATTCGTTTCTCGCCCAGGAGATCCTGCTCGTGGGGGACGAGCCCTTCTACAAGAAGGCGGCGATGGGCATGGACCGTTACGAGAACCTCGTCTACCTGCCCGATGAAGACGCCCTCGTGACATGGGCCCGCGAACGGCGTCTGCCGCTCGTGGGCTTCGAGCGCGAGGCGGCGACGGCGGACCTGTGGACCTCGCCCCTTCCCGAGTCGTGCGTTTTGCTTTTCGGGAGCGAAAGTGACGGCCTGTCCGAGGGGTTGCTGGCCGCCTGTGATCACGTGGTGGCGATTCCCATGGCCGGCATCAACAACTCGTTTCCCATCACTGTGGCCGCGGGCATCGGCATGGCCGAGTGGACGCGCCGACACTACGGGCCTCGCAGTGGCGAGGGCGCTGCGTCTGACTAAACGCGCTCGAGGCAGACCAGCGTCTCGACGTGAGGCGTGTGGGGCAGCATGTCGAACGGCGTGGCGCGCGTGATGCGGTACCCCTGCTGCGAAAGCCACGCGAGGTCCCGGGCGAGCGTCTCGGGCAGGCAGCTGAGGTAGGCGATGCCGCGGGGCTCGGCAGCGGTCACGGCCTCCATCACCTCGGGCGCGCAGCCCGCCCGGGGGGGATTGAGCACCACGAGATCGGGCTGCCCCACGCGGGCACGCAGACCGTCACCCGCGTCGGCGGCCAGGAAGGTGAGCCGCGCGCGGCCGGTGTGTTCGCTTCGCCGCGCGTCCTCGACGGCGCTGCTGCGAATTTCGACACAGAAGGCGTCTTCGAGACAGGGCAGCTGCGCCGCCAGCACACGCGCGATCGTCCCCACGCCCGCGTAGACATCCCACACGCGTCGGACGTCACCAACCTTCCGCGCGAACGCCGCGATGGCGAGATACGCGGCCGCGGCCACGTGTCGGTTCACCTGAAAGAACGCGCGCGAGGACAGGTGGACCCGCGCGCCTGCGATCTCGTCCGCCACGAACGCTTCACCCTCCAGGGTGAACTCCTCCGCGCCGAAGATGACATCTCCGTCGGTACCGTTCACGTTGGCGACCACACCTGCGATCTCGGGCTGCGCCATCCGGAGCGCGGCAGCCAGCCCGCGCGCAGCGGCGCTCTCGGCGCGGGCGCGGGTGCGAAACACCAACGTGACGAGTACCTGTCCTACCCCGCTGGCGCGAAGGACGACGTGACGCAGTTCCGCGTGCAGGGAAGGTTGTGACGTGATCGACGCGGCGATTTGGTTCACAGTCTTCGCGAGGGGAGGCTCTACCAGGGTGCAGGCCGTCAGGTCCACCACGTCGTGGCTGCGAGGGGCGTAGCCCCCGAGCACGACCCCTCGTGAACTGGCCTGGACCACGTACTTCGCCTGGTTGCGGTACGCCACCGCGGCCGGGGACGCCTCGCAGGCGGCAAGAAGGTTCGTGGGCAGGCCGCGCGCCGCGAACGCCTCCGCCACCAACGTGTGCTTCCAGGCGCGCTGCTCCGCGAGCGCCAGGTGTTGCCAGACGCATCCTCCGCAGGTGCCGAACGCGGGGCAGCTGGGCGGCACCTCGTGAGGGCTCGGCAGCAGTGTCTCGAGAACGCGCCCCCAGGCCCTGGTGCGGCCGTTCGCGCGGTGGGGTGAGATGTGTTCGATGCGCGCGCGTAGCCTCTGTCCGGGCAAGGTACCCAAGACGAGAACCTCGTAGTCCCCGTAGGGAGCCAGGCCCGCGCCGCCCGCCTCGAGCCGAACGCAAGCAAGCTCCACCTCTTGCCCCTTCCGCAGATCGATCATTCAGCGCGCTCGTCTCAAGGTCGGCAACAAGAGCCCCAAAAAGCCCGGCAGCGCCCCCAAAAGGCCCAGCCAGAGAAAGAGCGTGCGCGGCTCGTACCACTCCGTCAAAAAGCCCACCACGGGATTCGAGATGGCGGTCATGCCGAACACCGTGACATTGATGAGGGCGAAGGCCCGGCCGTGCAGGCGGGACGGCACGACTCTCTGCACGAGCACCGTGCGCGGAATGATGATGAGCGGAATCACGAGGCCGTGAACGAACTGGGCGGCTTGAACGTGCCCCAGCGTCTTGCAGAACGCAAAGGGAACGAACGTGAGCCCGTCGAGCAGGATGCCGATCGAGAGGGTGAGCCCTTTGGGCATTCTGCGTCCCAAGGACCACAGGAGCATGCTGGCCGTGGCCATACCGAGGAAGAAAAACTTCAAGGTGCTCCCGTAAGCCGCCAAGTCGAGGCCAAGCGATTCGTAGACCAACACGGGCACGCCCACGTGCGCGAGGCCCATGATCACGAGGTTGTTCAGCGTGCCGATGAAGACGAGGGCGCCGATGGGTGGCAGGCGCATCACGTCCCGGGCGCCAGAGAAGGCCCCACGCACCACCCGGTGCAGAGGCGGAAGTGCGGGTTCGGCGCCGATGGTGGGCCCCGCGCAATCGGCTCCCTTGCGTGTCCCGGCAGCGCGGGGGAGGGCCGCGATGCAGGCGGCAGAGAACAAGAACGTCGCGGCATCCACGGTGAGCAGGTGAACGTTGCCGAGGCGAGGGGCGATGAGCGACGCGATATACGGTCCAAGTACGAAGGCCGTGTACTCGGCCAGCTGGAACGCCGAGATGGCCCGCGTGAGATGGCGGGTAGGCGTGAACTCGGGTAACAGGGCCTTGATGGCAGGATTAAAGAGCGTGGTGCCCGCCGCCAAAGCAAACACCGCCAGACCGAGCGAAGCGCCGCCCAAGCGTCCCGTGGCGTGCAAAAGAGGGATGCATCCCACGGCCACCGCGCGGAGCAGATCGGCCCACAGCATCACGCGGCGGCGATCGTAGCGGTCGACGAGCGCGCCTGCGAAGAGGCCGAACAGAATCGCCGGGGCATACTTGAGGCCCGATAGGAGCCCCGCTGCGCTCTTCGACCCGGTGACGTCGATGGCGATGAAGACGATCGCCGTCAAGAACAGCGCATCACCCAGGTGCGAGACCCCTTGGCCGAGCCAGAGCAAGCCGAAGGCGCGGCGCCACGATGGCCGGCTCACTGAATCGGCGTACGCCTCGGTCGAGGCCGAGCCGGGCTGAGGGGCGCTGGGTTCACTCACCTTTCTCGTCGCGCCTCGTATGTCATAGTTGGCCGCGCATGTCCCCCTCGTTTTGCCGTGCACGGCGCGCATACGGTCTGCACTTTGCCTTCATCGCGCTGCTGCCGGGCGTTCTGGTGGCGTCCGCCGCCGCGGCGCCCGATGGTCCCACGGAGAGCGCCCCTCGTGGCGCGCGCCCCCTGGGGCTCGACACATGGACGCTCGACAATGGGCTGAAGGTGGTGTTCGTGGCGCGGCAAGGGGCCCCCTTGACGAGTGTGCACATTGTCTACCATGTCGGATCGCGAGACGAAAAAGCAGGCACGCGGGGCATCACACGCGTGGTACGCGAGCTGATGTTGCAAGGCTCACCGCGGGTGCGGCCCGGAGGCCATTCCTACCTCATCGCGCGGGTCGGAGGGCGGCTGTCATCGCACGGAGACGAAAACGTCACGAGCTTCACCAACACCGTGCCCACGCCCTACGTCGAGCTGGCGCTCGCACTCGAAGCCGAGCGGATGCGAGGCCTGTTCTTCACGGACGAGACGGTCGCAGAGCTGCGTCAGGCGGCGCTGCGGGCGCGACAGCGGCAGGTAGAGACCAGCCCTCTCGGCAAGGCGCTGGAGTTGTTGCGGGGGAGCTTGTTCGGTGAGCACCCCTACGCGCAAAGTGGCACCGGGCACATCGCCGATCTGCGCCGGCTGTCGCGGGCTGACTGCGAGGCGTTTTTGTCGCGCCACTTCGTGCCTGCGAACGCGACCCTCGTTCTTGCGGGCGCGGGCGATGCCGAGGAGTGGAGGCGCCTCGTCGACCGGCACTTCGGGGGCTTGCGTGCCGGAACGCTGCCCAAGCACCCGCCCGCGCCAGCCGCCCACGTGGGGCAGGGCCCCCGCCGGGTAAATCTTCCCCTCGAGCTTCCCATGGTGGCCGTGGGGGCGCCGCTGCCCGCCCTCGGCTCGCGCGACCGGGCGGCGCTCATTGTGGCCGCCGAGGTCCTGGGGGGAGGCTCTGCAGGTCGCCTGCAGACGCGTCTCGTGGGGCCACAGGCGCCTGCGGTGGCGGCGGGCGGCGCCTCGTCGCTCTACGAGGATGCGGGCATGCTCGTACTCTTCGCGGTCCACGAGCGTACGCGTCCGCAGGAGGAAGTGCGCCGCGCGCTCCTCGACGAGGTGGCTTCGCTGCGAGACAGGCCCGTTCCGGCCCCCGAGCTGGCGGAAGCCCGGCTGCGGGCCGCCACGGCTGTGGCCGCCCGGCTCTCCACCGCGAGTGGTCTGGCCGCGCAGGTGGGGCGGGCTGCGGTGGTCGAGGGCGACCCGGAGTTGGCGCTGTCGGAGCCCGAGGCGCTTTTGAACGTTTCGGCCACGGACGTAGGGCGTGTGGCGAACGCTTTCTTGAAGGAAGATCGGCTGTCGGTGCTCCTGATGATGCCCGAGGCGCTCGGCCCGCAGGAGCGTGTCCCATGAGCCGGCGTTTTCTCCACGGCACGGGAGCTCCTTGGCAGCTGCCCGGCGGTGTCATCCTCGGGGTCTGCGGGCTCGTCTCGTGCGCTGTCTCTCCCGTGGCGCCCCCGCCGGCCACCCGTGGTGCTTCCCCAACGACCGGCGACGCGACAGCCCCGCGCGCCAGCCGGCCCATCGAGCCTCTGGCGCCGCTCGGGCCCATCAGCCCGGTGGCCCCGGTCGAAGCCCGGCCTGATCCGTGGTCTGCGCGCAAGGATCTCATCTCGGTTCCCTCGGATCCCAGCCCCGCCCAGTGGTCGTGGCCGGAGCAGACACGTTTTGCGCTGGCCAACGGGCTTTCGGGGCAGGTTCTTCGCAAACGTGATGTGAGCGTGGTGGCCGTCGCCCTCCGCGTGCCCGCGGGAGAGGCGAACGCCCCTGTGGCCGCCAAGGGCGCTGCGGCGCTTCTCGCCGGATGGCTCCGGGCCGGGAGCGGCGCGGGCCAGCGGCCTTTGGAGCTCCGGGTCGAGGAACTTGGGGCGACCGTATCGATGGAGGCCGATCGCTCCGGCCTGACGCTCTCCTGCCAAGCGATGGTGTCGGTCTGGCCGGGCTGCCTGTCCCTTCTTTCCGACCTTGCCCGCGCTCCGGCTTTGGCTCCTGAAGCGCTTCGCCTCGTGCGCGCCCAACGGGTGGCCGCCTTGCGGGCGGAGCTGGCGTCTCCAGCGGGCCGCGCACGCAGCTTGCTCGACAACCTCCTGTGGGGTGACGAGCATCCCGTGGGCACACCCGTCACACCGGAGGACGTCGAGCGGACGCCGGAGGCCGCGATCCGGACCTTCTGGTCGACCTGGTTCGTGCCAAATCTTGCCGAGCTCGTGGTGAGCGGCAACGTAGACCCTGTCGACGTGCAGCGCGCTGCAGACAGGGCCTTCGGGGCGTGGCGCCGGGGGCGGGGGCCAACCCGCAAACGGGCCGGGCCCTTGCCCGAAAAACGTCTGCGCATCGTGCTCGTCGATCTGCCCTCGGCCCCAACGTCCACCATCGTTTTTGGTCAGGCGCTGGGGAGGGCTACACCCCGGCAAATGGCTGCGCTCTCGGCGTTGGCCTTCGTCTACGGCGGTAGCGGCATGGGCTCACGCCTGGCCCTCGACGTGTCCACCCGCGGGCTCATCACGGCCGGAGGGGCCACGGTCGACGAGGAGTTGCAGTCCGCGTTGTTGCGGGGGCAAGTGGAAGCGCCCGTCGACCGCACCTGGGACGCCCTCCTGGCATCGGCTGAGCAGCTCGCCAGCCTTCGGGCGCAAGGGCTGACGCCGCTCGAGCTCACGGAAGCCAAGGCGCGCTCATCCGCCATCGATCCCTTCCGGCTCGAGTCCGCTGCAGGCCTTGCGGAGGCTGCCGCGAGGTCGAGCCTTGGTGCGGGGGGCGGACTTTCTGACTTTGAGGTCTTGGCAAACGCCACGGCGTCGCTCACGCATGCCGAGGTGGTCAAGGAGGCGCAGCGCTTCGACCCCGAGCGGCTTGCCGTCGTCATCGTGGGGCCCGCCACGCGCATCGCGCCCCAGCTCCAAACGGCCAAAGTGCGCTTCGAACTCGTGGGGCCGAACGATCCCCTGAGCGCAGGCGAGCGCGCCCGCCGGCGCGCGCTGATGGCGGCTCCCGCCGATGACGCTCGCACTGCGACTGCGCGGGCGCTCGTGATCCGGGCTTTGGCCGCTCAGGGTGGGGCCCCCGCATGGCGCGCGATCGAGACGTTGAAGGTCGTCAAACAAGGTGAGCGTCTTGGTGCCGGGTCCGCGGCGTCACTGACGAGCATCACCTCCTATCGCCGACCTGGCCACGTACGTGTGGAACAGAGCGCGCGCAGCGGCGACCAGGTCGCACGTGGGGGATTCGTCATGACACCCGACCGTGTGTTGGCGCTCGACGACCAGGGGAAACCGGCACCGCTGCCCGAAGACAACGCTGCCCGTTTGCGCGCGGCTGTCTTCGAGGACGTGACCTTCCTTCTGCTCAATCTCCTGGACACAAAGCCCGCGCTCCCGATGCAGCCGACGGAGCCGCTGAGAGACGGAGGACTCGAGCTGCCTGGCCTGTTGGTGCGGGTGCCCTCGGGCCAGTGGCTACGGCTCTACTTCGATCCCAAGACGAACCTGCTTGCCCGCATTCGCACGGCCGAAGGGGACGTGAACGAACAACGCCTCGGCGACTGGCGTGCCGTCAACGGGGGCCCGCTGAAGCTTCCGTTCCTGCAGAGCTCCGCGGGCGGCGGTGCTTCAGTGGCCAAGGTGATCGACGTGCAAGTCAACCCGACCTTCGCTCCCGATCTGTTCCCCTGACACCTGCGAACCCCAAGCCGCCGCAAGGTCTTGGGGTTCGGTCCCTGCGAGCCGCCCTGTGGCTGCAGGCTTCCCGGCCCTAGGTCTCGTCGGGCGGACGGTCCGACAGGGGAACGTTCGCTACGGGCTTGTGGCGAGACAAGTTTGGAATCTCTTTGGCCACGGCCAACACCCGTGGCCCCGACGGGAACACCACGTCGATCTTGCCCGACGACGCGTTTGCCACGATGCCCTCGCCGAAATTGGGATGCACGATCCGTTCGCCGGGGATGTACAAGTCACGGGCCGAGTAGGGACGGGGAGGGCGCGTGGGATCGAAAGGAGGGGGCACCGGAATCGTTGGCACTGCGCTTCGCACCGTCTTGCGGCGCAGTGAGCCCCGCGCGCCATCGGCTTCGCGGGCTGCGGCGGCCGCCTGGGCACCTTTGCGGTAGTTGTGCTGGCTTCCGCACAGCTTGCACACCACCTTCGCGATGCGGTCTCCCACCTTCGCCATGACGACGTGCCAGGTGTCTCCGCAACGGGTACAGGTGTCTTCGATGTCTTGGCCGGTGGCCGGGTTTCCCATGAGCGTCTCCCTGCTTTAGCGGCTCGAGTTACAGGTGTCCAGGATCTTTGTACGTGCCGAAGCCGTTGCGAAACACATCGCAGACCTCGCCGAGGGTCGCGCCGGATCGCGTGGCCGCGAGCACCGCATCCATGATGTTGTGCGCGCCTTCGCAAGCGCGGCGCACGTCGTCAAGTCCACGTGTCACCGCGGCCTGCGAGCGGCGGGCGCGGAACGCGTGGAGCCGCTCGAGCTGGGACTGCTCGGGTCCCTCGTCGATCTTCAGCGTTGGGGGGCTGATCTCGGGGCCCCGGTGTTGGTATTTGTTCACGCCCACCACGATCTGCTCTCCGCACTCGACTTTCCGTTGATGGTCGTAAGCCGCGTTCGCTATTTCTCTTTGGGGGTAGCCCGCTTCGATCGCGTTGGCCATTCCCCCCATCCCATCGATGCGATCCAGGTACGTCTGAGCTGCGGCTTCGATCTCGTCGGTGAGGCTCTCCACAAAGTAACTGCCGCCCAGGGGATCCACCACGTTCGAGACACCGGACTCGTCGGCGATGATCTGCTGGGTGCGCAGTGCCAGGGTGGCCGCGTCTTCCGTGGGCAAGGCGTACGTCTCGTCGTAGCTGTTGGTATGCAGGCTCTGGGTGCCCCCGAGCACGGCGGCCAGAGCCTGCAAGGTCACGCGCACGGTGTTGTTGAGGGGCTGCTGCGCGGTGAGGCTGGCCCCGGCCGTTTGGCTATGTGCCCGCAGCCGCAGCGAACGGGGATCGCGGGCGCCGAAGCGTTCGCGCATGATTCGCGCCCACATGCGCCGGGCAGCCCGCAACTTCGCGATCTCCTCGAAAAAGTCGTTGTGAATGTCCCAAAAGAAGGATAGCCGCGGCGCAAAGTCATCAACCTCGAGTCCGGCCGCACGGCCGATCTCGACGTAGCCAATTCCATTGGCCAGGGTGAATGCCAGCTCCTGAACGGCCGTCGCGCCCGCTTCGCGGATGTGGTAACCGCTGATGCTGATGCTGTTCCACTTGGGCATGTGGCGCGTGCAGTACACCAGCATGTCACCCACGATGCGAAGATGGGGCCGCAAAGGACAAATCCACTCCTTCTGCGCGATGAACTCCTTGAACATGTCGTTCTGGATCGTGCCCTGCAGCTGCGAGGGCGAGAGGCCCCGCGCTTCGGCCACCGCGACGTAGAACGCCAGAGCCACGACGGCCGAGGCGTTGATCGTCATCGACGTGCTCACTTTGTCGAGCGGAATGTCGGCGAAGAGACGGTCCATGTCCTCGAGGGTGGCCACGGCAACGCCTTCACGGCCCACCTCGCCCCGGCTCAGCGGATGGTCGGGGTCGAAGCCCATCAGGGTGGGCATGTCGAACGCGGTCGAAAGACCCGTCTGACCCTGCGAGAGCAGGTACCTGAACCGCTGGTTCGTGTCCTCGGGTGTTCCGAAGCCCGAGAACATGCGCATTGTCCAGGGCTTGCCCCGAAACATGGTTTCGTGCGGCCCCCTCGTGAAGGGATAGGCTCCAGGCTGTCCCAGGCGGGCAGCTTCCTCTGCGGGCGCCGGACGATCGGCCGGCCCGTAAACCGTCTTGCAGGGCAGCCCCGACAGGGTGTGCCGTTCCTGAACGATCGTGGCGGGCCCCTGCTCCGCGGGTGCTGGCCCTGTCGCCTCGGGGGGAGCCTGGGCCTTGTCCTCCATGCGAAACTCCAGATTACGCCCACTGCGCGCGGGGAACAAGCCAGGCCTTTGCATTGACGTGGCCCCCTGGGCTGCGGTATCTCGGCCCCATGTCGCTCGATCTCGTCGTTTTCGACCTTGACGGCACTTTGGTGGATTCCCTTCCCGACATTGCATCGGCGCTCAACGGAGCCCTGGAGGATCAAGGGCTCGCCCGGCTCACCCAGGACGTGGTCGGCACGCTGGTGGGAGACGGCATTCTGGCCCTGGCCACCCGCGCCCTGGCTCAACAAAACGCGCCCTCTCCCGTCACGGCCGAAGAGCTCGCGCGCGCCGTATGGAACCGCTACGTCCAGCACCCCTGCGTGGACACCCGTCCCTACGACGAGATCCTCGATACGCTGGCCAGCCTTCGTGCCGAAAACGTTCCCCTGGCGGTGCTCACGAACAAGCCCGGCGACATCGCCAGGCTCCTGCTCGGCTCCCTGGGGATGGACGCCCTCTTCTTGGAGATTGTGGGTGATGGCGATGGTTTTCCGAGAAAGCCCGATCCTGGCGCGCTCGTGCACCTCATGGCACGGGTCGGGGCGAAACCCGAACGAACGCTCATGGTGGGAGACGGCCTTCCCGACATGGCTGTTGCGCGGGCCGCGGGGTGTATCGCCGTTGCTGCCCTGTGGGGTTACACGCCCCGCGCCCTGTTGCTGGAACGACAGCCCGACAACGCCTTGCTTTCACCCTCGCAGCTCTTGAACCTTCCCTGAGAGGTCGCAAACGCGAACGGAGCCGCCAGCAACGCTGAGCGGCTCCGTATCGTTGTGCAGGAGGGGGAAACCTCAGGCGCGCGCGGTCGATTCAGTTGGGACCGGGTTTTCCGCGGGAACCACCACGGGAACGGGCTCGAGAGCGGCGTCGAGGACCTCGGCGATCTTCGACACGAACGTGAGCTCGACATCCCGCTTCACCGTGTCGGGGATGTCCATCATGTCCTTCTTGTTCCGCTCGGGCAGAAGCACCCGCTTGATGCCGGCACGGTGAGCGGCCAACACCTTCTCTTTGACACCCCCAATCGGCAGCACGTTGCCTCGGAGTGTGATCTCTCCCGTCATCGCCACGTCGCCGCGTACCCGCCGCCCCGTGAACAAAGACACCATCGCGGTGATCATCGCCACGCCTGCCGACGGCCCATCCTTCGAGACGCCTCCTGCCGGTACGTGCACGTGCAGGTCGGTTTTGTCGAAGTCCACGTTGATCTGGAAGTCGTCGAGGTGCGACCGCACGTAGGACAGCGCCGCGCGCACCGATTCCTTCATCACGTCACCCAGCTGACCGGTGAGGATCAGGTTGCCCTTGCCGGGCATCTGCGAGGCTTCGATGAAGAGAATGTCCCCACCCGTGGGCATCCACGCCAGGCCGGTGCAAACGCCCGGCACCTCGGTGCGTTCCGCGACCTCGGAGTAATACTTTTGCGGGCCCAGGATCTCCGCCACCCGCGCGGGGGTGATCACCGGGTCGTAGGCCTCGCTCTCGGCCACCTTCACGGCGATGCCGCGGATGACGTTTGCGATCTCGCGCTCGAGGTTACGTACACCGGCTTCGCGCGTGTACTGCTCGATCACGGTTTGTACGCCGTCGTCAGTGAAGTTCACCTGCTCAGTCGTAAGCCCATGCTCCTCGAGCTGTTTTTGCACCAGATGGCGCCGCGAGATCTGCATCTTCTCCTCGGCCGTATACCCGGGGATCTCCAGCACCTCCATGCGGTCGAGCAGGGCAGGGGGAATCGTCTCGAGCATGTTCGCCGTGGCGATGAAGATGACGTTCGACAGGTCGAAGGTGACCTCGAGGTAGTGGTCGGAGAAGCTGTTGTTCTGTTCCGGATCCAAAACCTCGAGCAAGGCGGCGGAAGGATCACCCCGGAAGTCCGAGCCCAGCTTGTCAATCTCGTCGAGCACGAACACGGGGTTCTTGGTCCCAACTTTGCGCATGCCCTGGATCACGCGACCTGGCAGGGCGCCGATGTACGTACGGCGGTGCCCGCGAATCTCGGCCTCGTCCCGAACGCCACCCAAAGACACGCGAATGAACTCGCGGCCGAGGGACTTCGCGATCGAGCGGCCGAGCGAGGTCTTACCCACGCCAGGAGGACCGGCCAGGCACAGAATGGGGCCCTTTTTGCCGGGCGCCAGCTTACGAACGGCCAGATACTCGAGAATGCGCTTTTTGACCTTCTGGAGGTCGTAGTGGTCCGAGTCCAGGATCTGGCGCGCCTGCTCGAGGTCGAGGGTATCCGAGGTCTGCTTGGCCCACGGCAGCTCCACCAGCCACTCGAGGTACGTGCGCTGCACCGTGTACTCTGCCGATGATTGGGCCATTTGGCGCAGGCGATCCAGCTGCTTGCGGGCCACCTTGACCACGTCCTCCGGCATCTCGGCCGCCTTGATCTTCTCCTCGAAGAGGTCGAGGTCGGAGGCGTCGTCGCCCTCGCCAAGCTCGTCCTGGATGGCCTTGAGCTTCTGCCGCAGCACAGCCTCGCGCTGGTGCTTCGAGAACTCTTCGCGCACCTGGCTGTCGATCTTTTGCTTGACCTTGATGAGCTCCACCTTGCGCTGGAGCAACACCAACAGATGCCGCAGCCGTTCGGCCACGTTCGTCTCTACGAGGAGCGAGGCTCGCTCCTCGGCGGTGAGATCCACCGTGGCGGCCGTGATGTCGCCGAGCCGTGCGGGGTCTTTGCTCTGATCGAGGATCTGGGCTGCCTCATCTGGGATGTCGGGCGAGATGGAAATGAGCTGCTTGGCGACGTCGTAGACAGCCATGCCGAGCCCGTCGATCTCGATGGCGTTCTCGCGCTGCTCGGGCGCCGGCTCGTAAGTGGCCGTCAGGTAGGGCTTGTCCTGCGAGAAGCTCGTGATGCGCCGTCGGTCGATGCCACGAAGCACGGCCGTGATGCGGCTTTCGGCGGCCTTGACCACCCGAACGATTTCGCCCTCGACGCAGATGGGAAACAAATCCTCTCCGGCCGGCTCTTCCACGTCGGCATCCTTCTGAGTGCCTACGAGCAAGCGCGCCCCTTTGCCAGGCAGGCTTTCGATGAGCTTGAGTGAGCTCGAGCGCCCGATCTCGACAGGCATCACGGCGCCCGGGAAGAGAACGAGATTCCTCAGAGAGAGCAGCGGCAGCGTCTTGGTCTCGGACGTCGTCATGTAAAGGTGCCTCGAAAGTTGGCCGAATCAGGCCGGTTTCAGAGTTATTGTGAACTTAGGAAACCCTCCTGGAAACCGCAAGGATTACTTCCTATTGTAAGCGCCTTGCCCAGGGGTTCGCCATGTCCGTGTTTCGCTTCGCGCGCGGAGCCGTCATGGGCCCACAGCTTCAGTTCGGCGCTTTGGGACGCTTCGTTTAGAAGCCGGCGGGGCCTGCGAGGTTTCCCTTTGCTCGGCAGGGTGCCCTGAGGGGCCGCGGGTTCCCCACCCGTGACGCCTGCGTCCCCAGGTTCCGCGCTTCCGAGCGCCGTCGGAGGACCCCTTCAGAACGGCCGAACCTTATCGGCCTGCGTTCGTTTGGCGAGTTCCTGGACCAGCCGCACGGATTCCTCGTCGTCGGGGGCAAGTCTCGGGACCACGATCTCGATCCGACACAGCTGGTCGCCGCGAGACCCGTCGGGACGTGCCATACCCTTCCCACGAAGGCGCAGCTTTCGGCCGCTCGAGGTACCAGGGGGGATGCTCAACCACACGTGACCATCGATCGTGGGGACCTGAACCTTGGCACCCAGGATCGCCTCACTGAGGCTAACGGGCAGGTCGAGTTCGAGGTCCGTATCGCTGCGGCGCAGGTGGGGGTGGGGCTCTATCTCGATCTCGAGGTAGAGGTCACCCGCGGGGCTGCGCTCGCCAGGACCCACGCCCCCCTGGCCGGTCACCCGCAAACGGCCACCGCTTTCCACCCCGGCAGGAACCTGCACCTCCACGGTCTTCCCGCTCCCGGTTTTGACTTTCCTGCGCGTGCCGTTCGCCGCCTCCTCGAGGGAGATACGCAACGTGCCCTGCATGTCGGGGCCGCGGCTGGGGCCTCGTCCGCCACCCGAAAAGCCCCCACGTCCCCCGAACAGGTTTGCAAAGATGTCCCCGAGATCGCCACCCACGTCCTGCGAGACCCGGAATCCGCCGCCCCCGCCCCCGCGCCCGCCCATCCCCCCGAAGATTTGGGCGAACAGGTCTGGGTCGAACCCCTGCGGCATACCATCGGTGCCCATCGGCGCCCGCCGAAGGCGGTCGTATTCGGCGCGCTTTTTGGTGTCACCCAGCACCTCGTAAGCCTGGGAGACGTCCTTGAACCGCTCGGTCTTGCTTTTGTCGCCGCCGGTCGCGTCGGGGTGGAACTCCTTGGCCAGCTTGCGGTAAGCCTTTTTGATGTCGGCCTCGCTTGCCGTCTCGGACACCCCGAGTGCTTTGTAAAGATCCTTCATGGCGGTGGGAAAAGTCAGTAGTGGGGGAAGATCAGAAAAGTCGAAGAAGAATAGGTCAGTTTGGGGATGAGCGCCGGAAGGTGAGCCCGTCGCCCTCCACCTCCACCAGAATCGTGTCACCCGGGTGGAAGTCGCCCGCAATGATCCGTTTGGCGAGCGGGTCTTGAATGTACCGCATGATGACACGCTTGAGAGGCCGAGCGCCGTAAGTTGGGTCGTAGCCCTTGTCGGCGAGCAGGGTGCGTGCCTCTTCGCTCAGCTCCAGCCCGAGCTCGCGCTCCTTGAGAAGCACGCGGAACCTGTCCACCTGGATGTTTACGATGTGGTCCAGGTCTTGGCGTTCGAGCTGCCCGAAGGTGACGATGTCGTCGATACGGTTCAAAAACTCGGGCCGGAACGTGCGCCGGAGCTCACCCAAAACGCGCTCGTGAATCTCGTCGGGCTCGCCCCCTGCGGCGATGAGGTGACTGCCCACGTTCGAGGTCATGATGACGACGGTATTGCGAAAGTCTACCGTTCGCCCCTGGCCATCCGTCAGCCGACCGTCGTCCAGGACCTGGAGCAGGATGTTGAAGACATCCGGGTGCGCCTTCTCGATCTCGTCGAAGAGCACGACGGAGTAGGGGCGCCGCCGGACGGCTTCGGTGAGCTGCCCACCCTCGTCGTACCCCACGTAGCCGGGAGGGGCGCCCACGAGTCGCGAAACCGCGTGTTTTTCCATGTACTCGGACATGTCAATCCGGATCATGTGAGTTTCGTCGTCGAAGAGAAACGCCGCCAAGCTGCGGGCGAGCTCGGTCTTGCCGACCCCGGTCGGGCCCAAAAAGATGAACGAGCCGATGGGGCGGTTTGGATCTTGAAGCCCCGCGCGCGAGCGCCGAACGGCGTTGGCGATGACCTCCACCGCGCGGTGTTGTCCAATGACCCTGCGGTGCAGGCGTTCCTCCATGTGCACGAGCCGCTGCTGCTCGCCTTCGAGCATCTTGTCCACCGGAACGCCCGTCCACTTCGACACCACGGCGGCAACGTCTTCCTCGGTCACCTCTTCTCGCAGGTAGCCGCCGTCCTTTTGTGCCGCTTTCAAGTCCTCGGTGAGCGTGACGAGCCGCCGCTCGAGCTCCGGAATGCGCCCGAAGCGCAGCTCGGCAGCTCGGTTGAGATCGCCCTGCCGTTGCGCGACCTCGGACTGGCTGCGAGACGACTCGAGCTCCTCCTGCGCTTTACGAAGCTGAACGATCAAGTCCTTTTCTCGCTGCCAGCGTGCCTTCATGGCCGCTGCGCGCTCGCGCAGGTCGGCAATCTCTACTTCCACGGCGTCGAGCCGCTTGCGGGACGCGTCGTCCTTCTCTTTGGTCAACGCGGACTGCTCGATGGCCAACGAGGTGAGGCGGCGCTCGACTTGGTCGATGGGCTCGGGAAGCGAGTCGATCTGGATCTTGAGCCGGCTCGCCGCCTCGTCGATGAGGTCGATCGCCTTGTCGGGCAACTGCCGCCCCGTGATGTAGCGGGTGGAAAGCTTGACCGCCGCCACCAAGGCCGCATCGCGGATGCGAATGCCATGGTGCACCTCGTATCGTTCCTTGAGCCCGCGCATGATGGCTACCGCGTCTTCTTCGGAGGGCTCGCCCACGAACACGGGCTGAAAACGCCGCTCCAGGGCTTTGTCCTTTTCGATGTGCTTGCGGTACTCGTCGAGGGTGGTTGCCCCCACGCAGCGAAGCTCGCCCCGGGCCAGCGCTGGTTTGAGCATGTTGGCCGCGTCCACGGCCCCTTCCGCGCCGCCCGCACCTACCAAGGTGTGGAGCTCGTCGATGAACAAAATGACCTGGCCCTCGGCGGCCGCGATCTCCTTGAGAACGGCTTTGAGCCGGTCCTCGAACTCGCCCCGGTACTTCGTGCCGGCGATGAGAGCACCGAGGTCCAATGCCAAAATGCGCTTGTCCTTGAGCGACTCGGGCACGTCGCCCCCCGCGATCCGCTGGGCGATGCCCTCCACGATGGCCGTTTTGCCCACGCCGGGTTCGCCGATGAGGACCGGGTTGTTTTTGGTTCGGCGCGACAGCACCTGCATCGAGCGGCGTACCTCCTCGTCGCGGCCAATCACGGGGTCGAGTTTGTTGCCGCGGGCGAGCTCCGTGAGATCCCGTGTGTACTTCGCCAGTGACTGGTAACGCCCTTCCGCCTCCGGGTCCGTGACCCGCTGAGAGCCTCGAACCTCGGCCAGGGCCTTGAGTAGCGTTTCGTGCGTTACGCCCGCGGCTTTGAGCACCCTCGAGGCGGCGCCGAGATCCTTGGCAACCAACGCCAAGAGCAGGTGTTCACTCGAAACGTACTCGTCCTTGAAGGCCTTCGACTGTTGGGTCGCTTCATCGACCAGGTCCTTGAAGCGCCGGCCGAAGTAGATGTCGCTCGTCGCACCCTGAACCTGGGGCAGATCGTCGAGAGCGCTCTTCAGGCTCGTCTCCACGCGGTCGGGATCGGCGCCGAGCTTCCCGAGCAAGGCCCGGGCGACACCCTCCTCCTGCGTGAGCAGCGCCGACAGGACGTGCTCCGGAGTCAGTTCCTGGTGGGAACGCTGCTCAGCCAAGTCGTGAGCAGCTTTCAGGGCCTCTTGCGCTTTGATGGTGAGTTTATCGAGCCTCATGACAGATGTGATGTAAACACCGTGTGCTCTGCGTAAAGGTCGCGCCCCAAAAGGGTGCAGAAGAGAGCGGAAGCAGGCGATGCGCGTCACCTGCGGATGACGCGTTGTGATTTGCGGCTGGGCGCAACGCCGGGCTGCACGCGCGACGCGGGGAGCGTGGCGTGCGACGGGATGGACGCGCACACACCGTTGCGGTTAGATTCCGGCTCCCATGTCCTATCTGGTTCTTGCGCGAAAGTACCGCCCGCGGCGGTTCTCCGATCTCGTCGGCCAGGAGCACGTGGCACAGACCCTCACCAACGCCATCGCGCTCGAGCGTGTGCACCACGCCTTTTTGTTCACGGGCGCCCGCGGCGTGGGGAAAACCAGCTCGGCCCGCATCTTGGCCATGGCGCTGTCCTGTGAAAAGGGGCCCACGCCCGACCCCTGCGGCGCCTGTGACATGTGCCGTGAGATCGCCGCGGGCCAATCGGTCGACGTGCTGGAAATCGATGGCGCGTCGAACACCGGTGTGGACGACGTCCGCACCTTGCGCGAGGGCGTGAAGTACGCCCCCGCCCGGGCGCGCAAAAAGGTGTACATCATCGACGAGGTTCACATGCTGTCCACGAGCGCGTTCAACGCGCTCCTCAAGACGCTCGAAGAGCCGCCTTCCCACGTGGTGTTCATCCTGGCCACGACGGAGGTCCATAAAATCCCCGCCACGATCATGTCCCGGGTGCAGCGCTACGACTTCAAGCTGGTCCCCACGGGCCGTCTGGTGGAGCACCTCACGGGCATTCTCGAGGCGGAGGGCGTGGCCCACGACGCGGACGGGTTGCGGGTGGTGGCTCGCCAGGCCGGAGGGTCCGTGCGAGACGCGCTGTCGCTGCTGGACCAGGTCATTGCGTTCGTGGGAGACGAGGCGATCACCGCGGTGCGGGCGGCGTCCGTTTTGGGACTTGCCGACAACCGGCTGCTCTTCACCCTGGGTGCGGCGGTGCTGTCCCGGGACGTGGCGGCGGCGTTGCGAGCGCTGGGCGCCTCCCTCGATCGCGGGGTCGATCTCACCCAGCTCGCGCGTAGCTTTTTGACCTTCATCCACGACCTCGAAATGGTTGCGCTGCTCCCGGCGCCGTCGGACGTGGTGGATCTCACCCTCGAGGAGATCACGGAGGCGAAGGGCTTGGCCGAGCAGGCAGGGCCCGGGCTGCTGCAGGTCCTCTTCGATCGCTGGGCGCGCGCGGTCGAGGAAGCCGGACGCTCGCCGGCTCCCCGGCTCGTCTGTGAAATGGCGCTGGTCGATCTCTGCTTGGCCGAGCCGCTTTTGCCGCTGGGAGATCTGCTGGGCCGGCTCGAGGCGCTCGAGGGGCGTCTTTCCTCGGGAGGACCCGGGGGAGCAGGCCCCTCCTCCGGGGGGAGGCCAACGCCCTCCGAGGGCCCCCGCTCGGTCCCGGCATCCCGTGCCCCAGCGTCCCGCCCCGTTGCGGGAGCCCCGACGCTCGCCGCGCCTCCTGCCAGTGTCACCTGGGCGTCCCCCCAGAACGATGTTCCTGCGACCCCGGAGGAGCTTGCCGCAACGCCCCCCCAGGCCGCTTCGCCCGCACGCGCGGCTGCGGCGCAGGTCCGGGGCGGCATCGTGAACCTCGGCGCCTTTTGGCGCGAGGTGAAAGAGACGGTCCAACGCCAGAGCCCCCTGCTCGCCGCGGCACTAGAACACGCCGGGTTGGGCGCGTGTTCCGATGCCCACATCACGGCCCTCCTTCCGGACAAGTTTCAGTGTGACCAGCTCGAGCGGCATCGCGCGAAGGTGGAGTTGGTCATGCAAGAGATCGCAGGGTTTCCGGTGCGCCTCGAGGTCAAGCAAGGGGGAGAGCGGGCCGCCGTGCTGCCCTCGACGATTCAGGCCGAAGCGAGTGCGCTCGATGTCGATCGCCGTCGTCGTGAGGACGAGGCGCGCAAACACCCCATGATTCAGAAGGCGCAGGATGTATTTGGCGCCAAAGTGACGGGCATCAAGACGTGACGAACGCCGGTTGCGGCGCGCCTTCGACGTGCCGGGGCGGTATACCAATCCCAAGAGCACACCCATGAGCGGATTCGACCTAAAAAATTTGTTTGAGACGGCCCAAAAGGTTCAGTCGGAGATTGCCCGTGTCAAAGACGAGCTCGGCGCAAAAACCGTGGAGGGCGAGGCGGGCGGCGGCTTGGTTCGGTGCGTGGCGAACGGCAAGGGCGAGGTGGTGTCGGTGCACATCGATCCCTCCGTCATCAACGCGCTGGAGCCTCGCCTGCTCGAAGACCTGGTGGCTGGCGCGGTCAACCTTGCCCTCGACAAGGTCAAGGAGCTTGCCCAGTCCGAAATGGCACGCGCCGCGGGCGGCTTGCCGTTGCCGCCGGGTTTTTTCGGAGGCGGGGGCGGAGCCTGAGATGGCCGCTGCGGGCCCCATTGCCAAGCTGGTTCAGCACCTCGCGAAGCTTCCGGGCATCGGGGAAAAAACCGCCACGAGGTTGGCTTTCCACATCCTGCGTTCCGAGGCGGAGGACGCGAAGGCCCTGTCCGAGGCCATCGCTGACGTAAAGCTTCGCGTTCGGCAGTGCTCTCAGTGCTGGGATTTCACGGAGGCTGACCCTTGCGCCCTCTGCAGCGACAAGCGGCGTGATCCGTCCCTGGTTTGTACCGTGGCGCAACCACAGGACGTGGTCGCCATCGAACGCGCCGGCGGGTACCGGGGCCTCTATCACGTTCTCCACGGGGTCCTGGCCCCCTTGGATGGGATTGGTCCCGACGACCTGCGGATCGCGGAGCTCATTCACCGCTGCTCTGACGACAAGATAAAAGAAGTAATCGTCGCTACGAATCCGAGTGTGGAGGGCGAGACCACGGCCGTTTACCTCGCCAAGCTGCTCAAGCCCCTCGGCATTCGCACCACGCGCATCGCCACGGGCGTGCCCATGGGCGGCGAGCTCGAGTACGCCGATCGCTTTACGTTGGCCCGGGCGCTCGATGGACGCCGCGAAATCTGAACGCCTGGCGGCGGGGCCATCCGGCCCAGGGCCCCTTCGGGACCTCAACTTGGGGCTCCGTTCCGCCGATCCGAACAGCGCGGCTTGGGACCCGAACGGCCGTTCCTCAAAGTTGTCGAATGGTTCTGCAACCTTGATGCTGGGCGCCGCCGGTGATATCAGTGGACACAGGCCGGTTCCGGCCGCCTGTTCTCAACCCAGCCAAAGCGACGGAGATTCATGAGCTCGCCCAACGTAATGTTCCCCGAGGAGCAACAGGCGATTAACAACGTCTGTGCCAGGCTCCACAGGGACGCCAACGCGAAAGCCGTTCTGCTCATCGGGCGGGATGGGCAGCCGGTGGCCGAGGCCGGCGACGTGGCCGAACTGGACGTCACGTCCCTGTCATCTCTCACCGCGGGCAACGTGGCTGCCACGGGTGGAATCTCCCAGATCCTTCGCGAGAAGGACTTCACGAGCCAGTTTCACGAGGGCGAACGCACGCACGTGCACATCACCCTCGTGAGCAACCGGGCGATCTTGGTGGTGCTCTTCGACGAGCGCTCGTCCCTCGGGCTCGTACGCCTGCGGGTGCGTAAAGCGTCCGAGGAGATGGGGCGCCTGTTCGAGCAAGCCTCCGCGCGGGCTCAGAACGCTGGGGCCCCGTCGATCCTCAGCGAGATCACGGACAGCGACATCGACAACCTTTTCAACGACTAGGCTGGGACTGGGGTGCCACCATTGCGAGCTGCAATCGGAGCTTCGGACCGCCGAATGGAAGCTGAAGGACGTCGATGAGTTTCATCAACTATTCCTCCCGTGAGATCAACTGCAAGCTGGTCTACTACGGACCGGGTCTCTGCGGGAAAACCACGAACCTCCAGTACATCTACGCCAAGACGGCGCCTGATGCGAAGGGCAAGATGATCTCGCTCGCCACCGAGACCGAGCGAACCCTATTTTTCGACTTCTTGCCGCTGTCGCTGGGTGAGATTCGCGGGTTCAAGACCCGGTTCCACCTTTACACCGTTCCCGGTCAGGTGTTTTACGACGCCAGCCGCAAGCTGATTCTCAAGGGCGTGGATGGCGTCGTGTTCGTCGCTGACTCCCAGATCGAGCGGATGGAGGCCAACATCGAGTCGATGGAGAACCTGCGCACGAACCTCACGGAGCAGGGCTACAACCTCGACAAGATCCCGTACGTCGTCCAGTACAACAAGCGTGACCTGCCGAATGCGGCGCCGCTCGAGGAGCTTCGGGAGCTGCTGAACCCTCAACGGATGCCCGAGTTCGAGGCAGCCGCGGTGTCGGGGCAGGGGGTCTTCGATACACTCAAGGCGGTTGCCAAGGCCGTGCTCACGGAGCTCAAGCGCGGCGGTTGAGCCGCGCTTGTCCCGCGCCACCTCGTGCTCGGAGTCCGCTCCGCTCAGTCCTCGAGCAGCGTGAGCAACGCCATCACGGAGGCGATGGCCGCGTTCACGAGCAGGAAGATCTGGTCGAAGCTGTCGGGAACCCAGGTGACGTCAACCAGGCCGCTCACGGCCAGGGTGAAGAGCAGCCCCGCCGTGCCGAGGGCAAAGCCCGCAAGGGCAGGGCGCCACATTTTAATCCCATAGCCGAGCGCAATGGCCAGCACGGGCAATGCGGCGCTCATCAGCAGGGGGTTGCCATGTCCTGAGCGGCCCAGAACCGCACCGAGCCATGTCGAAAGCCCGAGGGGCAGGCCCGAGGTAAGGGGGGCAAGAACGGCCGGCGTTGCCAACCCCAGGAAGCCCAGCACCCCGGGCAGCACGAAGAGTCCGGAGGATCCCAGGACCAGGCCGGCGACCAGCTTCAAGCGTCCCCCGCGGGCGAGCCGGTGACGACGCCTCAGAGAGCCGGTCACCGCCAGCGCCAAAGTGGCGCCCAGGGCAAGCGCCCCGCCTTCCCGTCCCGCGCGGGCGCGGGCAAGCGCTGCGTCAGCGTCCACGATGCCTGCACCGTAGTGGTCGTCGATGCGTTGGCCCTGGGTGGCCTTGCCGGCTTGGGACTTCGGCACCCGCGCCGTCGTCAGCAGCAACGTTTCCACCGCGTCGGGTTGGGTGATGCCGGCGCCCACCAGCAAGGCAGCCACCCCGGCCACGTGCGGTGAGGCCATCGACGTGCCCATGAACCAAAGGTAATCCTGCTTGTGGGTCTGGCCTGGCACTACCGTGTTCTGCAATACACCGTCAGGTTGGCCGTCGCCGTTCTGATCCACGCGCACGTTTCCCCCCGGCGCCGCGAGATCGATGGTTTTGCCCCAGTTCGAGTAGAACGTGGCGTTCTCGTCGAACTGCGTCGCGGCGACAGCCACCACGTCGGCGTAGCGCCCGGGGTAGCTGACGCGGCCGCGGCCATCGTTGCCCGCCGCCGCCACCACGATCACGCCTTTGCTGCGCGCGTACTTCACGGCGTTATGGATCGCGTTGACGGGAAAGGGCCCGCCAAGGCTCATGTTGACGACGTTGGCGCCGTGGTCAGCCGCCCACCGGATGGCTTGCGCGATGGCCGCCATCGAGCCGGAGCCCCGTGCGGAGAGCACCTTGAGCGGCATGAGGCTTGCCTTGAACGCGACACCCGCCACGCCGATCCCGTTGTGGGTGGATTGAGCGATCGTGCCCGCGACATGGGTGCCGTGTCCGTGGTCATCCTGGGCGTCGGGTTTGTCGTCGACGAAGTTGTAGCCGGGAACGAAGGTGGTGTTCGCCAGATCGCCCACGCGGCTGATGCCCGTGTCTATGACGGCCACCACGACGCCTTGCCCCTGTCCCTGTTTCCAGGCCTTTTGCGCGCCGATCTGCGCGAGGTGCCACTGGTAACGAAAGCAGGGATCGTCAGGGAAGCCCGGGCGCGCGGCCTTGCCCGCGGGCTCTCCGCAGGCCTGAAGGCCGGGAGGCGCCAAGTGATGGAGCCCTCTGTCCCCGTCCTGACCCAGGGCAGCCTGATAACCAGGCAGGGTGGCCGACACGTCGAAATCGACGGATTCCACGGTGGGATCGGCCTCGAGCACATCCAGGGCGGCAAGGAGCGCGGGCGTGCTGCCGAATCGGACGCGAAAGAGCTTGTCATCCTGCGACAAGCGACTGACGGGCTCCTCCACGTAGGCGTTCGTTGCCAGCTGTTCGTCCGTCACGTCGTCACGAAAGTCCACGACCAGCGTGCGAGGACTTTCCGAGAGCCCCTCGAGCCAGGCCGCCCTGGCTTCGTTGCGGTCGATGCGCTGGGCCTCCTGCTGTGAAGGCACTTCGTTGCGCCAGGTCCAGGCCACGAGGGCCAAAGTGGCGCCAAACAGCCACCACGAGCTTGGGCGCAGGTGTTTCCTTACGTGTGACATCCCCATGGGCCTCGACCCTCCTCTTCGTCAGTATAGGGCAACCACTCGCCTCCGGCTGCCTGGGCGACCCGATTCCCCAGGGTCGCGGAGTTGACCGTCTCGTTGTGCTCGGCGTAAGTTTCTGGGTTCAAAGGCTGCGCCCTTGGACCGCTCGCCGGCGGGTCGCGGTTTGCGCCGTTTTCCTTACATCGTACATTTCGCCACACGGAGTTCCTGTTTGATGAAGTCAAAGTCGCCCCGCCGCCTCGCCGGCCGCCTTCGGAGTGTCGCTTGTCTGTGCGCGGTGGCCCTTGGAAGTCCGGTATGGCTGAATGCGCACCGGGCGATGGCACAGAGTGAAGAGGCCATCTCGAAGGTCAAGGATCTGAACCAAAAGGCGCTCGCCGCCTACGAAAACCTGGATTTGGACGAGGCCCGCAAGCTTTTGACCGACGCTCTGGAGATCTGCGCGCGGGAAGGCATGAACGAGCACCCCTGGAAGGCGCGCAGCCACGTTCACCTCGGGGCCATCTTGGTGGGCGGCTTTCAGCAGAACGATCTGGCCGCAAAACAGTTTCAGCGGGCTTTCGAGATTCAGCCGGGCATCACTTTGACGCCCGCCCTGCGCAACCCCGAGACCGTTGCCGTCTTCGAGCAAGCGAAAGCCAGCATGGACAAGGACGCAGCCGCTGCTTCCCAGGGCCGGCCTTCCGAGGCCCCTTCCCCCGGACCGACGGGTGACGTGAGCGGCATTTTTCACGAACCCGTCGCCTCGGCGCCCGTGGGCGCCGAGGTCGAGGTGCGGGCGCGTGTGGGCCCCGGCATCTCGTTCAAGCGTCTCGTGTTGGCGTACCGCCCGGAAGGCGTTTCGACGTTCCTGGCACGTGACATGGTGCTCGGGGCAGATGCGTGGTTCGCGGCGCGCATTCCGGAGCCCGCCACGCAAGGGGGGCTCGTTCAGTACTACATCGAGGCCCGCGACGAGGCAGGTCAGGCCGTCGCCAACAACGGGTCCGAAGCCGAGCCCCACGTGGTGGCGCTGGGAGACGCAGCCCTCGGGGCGCTCGGGGCGGCCGAGGACGACGAGTTGCCGACGGAGACGGAGACACCAAGCGGGGACGATCGCACGGGCTTCGTGTTCGGGGCCAGCGTGGGCACGGGCTTCGGGTACGTGTCGGGCACGCCCGAGGTGAACACCCGGACCACCGACGACGAAGCGATCTCGTTTTCGGGGGTTGCGCCCGCGAAGGTGGGACACCTCAACCTGGAAGCGGGTTATGCGCTGCGACCGGGGTTCATCCTGTCGGCCATGGTCCGCCTCCAAAAGGTGAGCGGCCCCACGGTGGCGTACGGAGTGGGTCAGGGGACGGACGGAAAGCCGAAAGCTCTGGAGTACGCGCCAGCCACCGGCGCCTTTGCCGCGTTTGGCAAGGCTACGTGGCTCTTGGGCAGCCCGGGCACCCTGCGACCTTACGTGTCCGTGTTGGGAGGCGCGGGCGAACTGAGGCACGTCGTGGACATTGGTTCACAGCGGAGCGACTGCGGTCCTCTGCCGCGCGGCTACGACCCCGATAACCCCGAATCTCCCAGGCCCGATGACGCTTGTATCGACACTGTCAAATCGGGTCCGGTGTTCGCCGGCGGCAGTGCGGGGGTGATCGTGAAGGTGGCAGATGCTTTGGGCCTGACCGCGGGCATCAACGCGCTTGTGGGGCTTCCCAATGTAGCGTTGCACGCCGACCTGAACCTCGGCCTTCTCCTGCTGATGTGAGGCGGCTTCAGGTGTGCTCGGGCTCCCACAGGGGCTCGGGCTCACCATAAAGACGGCTCGCATGACGGCTCATGACGAAGAGGGCATCGGACAGACGGTTGAGGTAGGGCACCGTTTGCTCGCCAACGGGTTGCTCCTCGGCCAATCGTACGGCGAGGCGCTCGGCGCGGCGGCATACGGTGCGGGCCAAATGAAGGTAGGACGCCACCCAGCCTCCGCCGGGAAGAATGAAGCTACGTAGCTCGGGAAGCGTCTCGTTCCATGCGTCGAGATCCGCTTCGAGGCGAGTCACGTGACGGGCTTCGATCACGGGCTGCTTGGGGTGCCGGTCTGCGGGCAGGGTGGCGAGGTCGCTGCCGAGATTGAAAAGCTCGTTCTGAATGCGTTTGATCACTTCGGCAAGCGCGGGGGCGCCGTCGGGAGCCCCCGCTGATTGCAGCGCCGTGCGAGCCAGCCCGAGCACGGCCGAAAGCTCGTCGACCGTGCCGTAGCACTCGATGCGAATCGAGTCTTTCCGAACCTTTTGTCCTCCCACGAGGCGCGTGTGGCCTTTGTCTCCGGCCTTGGTATAGATGCGGTTGAGGCGAACCATTTGCAGCAAGCTAGCACGGCGGACCGCCCGGCCGATGGCCCGCCCAACGTGACCCTTCCTCGCCGCGTGGACGCCGTGTTGATCGACGTCGGGTTCACGCTCTCGGTGTACGACCCTGAGCGGATCGCCGCGGTGGTGCATGCCTTGGGCGTCGAGGTGGATCCCCAACGCATCGAGGCCACCCAACCGGCCTTGCGTCATGCGCTCAGCCACTCGTCCTGGGCGTTTTCCCCCCGAGGCGAGGGGGCCTCCCGTGGACAGGCCTTCTTCGCCCATCTTCTCACGCTCGCCGGGGCCGCTGCGGAGGCCGGAGCTCTGGACGCCGCGGCGGAACGGCTCTGGCAGACGCACCTGGCCGATAACCTTTGGAGCCGACCTTTGCCCGGGGCTCATGAAGCGCTCGCGCTGCTGCGGGACGCGGGCCTTCGGCTGGCCGTGATCTCGAACGCCGAGGGAACCATCGATGCACTTTTGCATCGAATGGACATGCGGCGGCACTTCGAGGCGGTGTTCGACTCCACGGTCGTCGGAGTGGCGAAGCCCGACGCCCGCATTTTTCAGATGGCGCTTTCGGCTTTGCAGGTCGCAGGTGAAAGCGCCGTGATGGTGGGTGACTCGCTCAAGGCCGACGTGGAGGGGGCGCAGGGGGCGGGTGTGGCGGCGGCCCTGCTGGATCCCCACGACCACCACCCCGGGGCGCAGGTCCCCCGCTTCGCCGACCTCCTGGCGTTTGCACGCGCTCTGGTTCAGGGCGCGATGCAGTAGAAACGAACCTTTACCTTGCGGCGGGGGCCCGAACCTGCTTTAAACTACCGCGCCTTTTTGGCGGGGTGCAGGAGGGGGCGTCGGCGGTCCCGAGAACGGGGTTCGCGCCGGCCACTTGAGGTCTGAAGCCCGCAGACAACGTCCATTCATCGAGGAAGCTACCAGGTCATGCCGTCCATCGAAAACGTCCGAAACATCGGTATTTCTGCCCACATCGACTCGGGCAAAACCACGCTGTCAGAGCGAATTTTGTTCTACACGGGCAAGATCCACAAGATCAGCGAAGTCCGTGGAAAGGACGGCGTCGGCGCCAAGATGGACTCGATGGATCTCGAGCGCGAAAAGGGCATCACGATCCAGTCGGCCGCCACCTACTGCGAGTGGAAGGGCCTGAACATCAACCTCATCGATACCCCCGGGCACGTGGACTTCACGGTCGAGGTCGAGCGCGCCCTGCGCGTGCTCGATGGCGCTGTCCTGGTGCTTTGCGGCGTGGCCGGTGTGCAGTCGCAGTCCTACACGGTGGACCGCCAGATGCGTCGCTACAACGTGCCGCGGCTCGCGTTCGTGAACAAGCTCGACCGCGCCGGCGCGAGCGGCGCCCGCGTTGCCGCCCAGCTCAAAGAGAAGCTGGGGCACCATACGGTGGTCATGCAGATGCAGATCGGCTTCGAGGACCGCCTCGAGGGTGTGGTGGACCTCGTCAAGATGAAGGCCGTCTACTTCCACGGCGACAACGGGGAAGACATCGAGGAAGTGGACATTCCGGCCGACCTGCTCGACGAGGCGAAGGAGTGGCGCAACAAGATGATCGAGACGATCGCCGAGGTGGACGACACCATCGCCGAGAAGTTCTTGGTCGAAGAAGAGCCCACCCTCGACGAGCTGAAGGCGGCCGTCCGACGCGTGACGATCGGGCTCAAGGCGACGCCTGTGTTCATGGGCTCGGCCTACAAGAACAAGGGCGTTCAGCTTTTGCTCGACGGCGTGCTCGACTATCTTCCCAATCCGTCGCAGGTCAATAACTTCGGCCTCGACCAAAATGCCGGCGAGGAGAAGATCAAGCTCGAGTCGACCCCTGACAAGGCCCTCGTGGGCCTTGCATTCAAGCTCGAGGACGGTCGCTACGGTCAGCTGACCTACATGCGCATTTACCAGGGCAAGCTCTCGAAGGGCGAGTTCATCTACAACTGCTCATCGGGCAACAAGAAGATCAAGGTGCCGCGTCTCGTCCGGATGCACTCCAACGAGATGAACGACATCGAGTCGGCGAGTGCCGGTGACATCGTGGCGCTCTTTGGTGTCGAGTGTGCCTCGGGCGACACCTTCACCGATGGTGCGGTCAACGTGACCATGACCTCCATGCACGTGCCCGACGCGGTCATCTCGCTCGCGGTCACGCCGAAGGACAAGGGCACGGTTGCGAACTTCTCGAAGGCGCTCAACCGCTTCACGAAGGAAGACCCCACGTTCCGCGTCCACCGTGACGAGGAATCGGGCGAGACCATCATCAGCGGGATGGGCGAGCTCCACCTCGAGATCTACATCGAGCGCATGAAGCGCGAGTACGCCTGCGAGGTCATCTCGGGCAAGCCCCAGGTGGCTTACCGCGAGACGATCAAGCGCCGGGCCGATTACAACTACACCCACAAGAAGCAGACGGGTGGTTCGGGCCAGTACGGTCGTGTGGCAGGCTACATCGAGCCGCTCGTCTCGGAGAGCGGCGAAACTTATGAATTCGCCGACGAAATCGTGGGCGGTGTCATTCCTCGCGAATTCATCCCTGCGGTGGACAAGGGCTTCAAGGAGGCCGTCTCCAAGGGCCCCCTCATCGGCTTCCCGATCGTGGACGTGCGCTGCATCCTGAACGACGGTCAGTACCACCCCGTCGACTCGTCGGAAATTGCGTTCCGGACGGCGGCCATCATGGGCTTCCGCGAGGCGTACATGAAGGCAGAGCCCACCATCCTCGAGCCCATCATGCTGGTCGAGGTCACCTTCCCGGAGGAGTTCCAGGGCAACGTGCTCGGTCAGATCAACCAGCGCCGTGGACAAATCGTTTCCACCGACAAAGAAGAGGGCTTCGTGCGGGCCCAGGCCGAGGTGCCCTTGAACGACATGTTCGGCTACTCCACGGATCTGCGATCCGGCACCCAGGGCAAGGGCGAGTTCTCGATGGAGTTCAAGAAGTACTCCGAGGTGCCCAAGCAGGCCCGTGACGCGATGATCGCGGCCTTCAAGGCCAAGCGCGAGAAGGAAAACAAGTAAGCGCTACGAAGGCTTACCGGTCTGGCATCTTGCCGGACGACACGGCTCGGGCCCGAAGGGGTGCCGGGCCGTCATTGTTTTGACGATGCTCTTGCCTGGGACCCGGGCGGCCGACCTGAGCGTCCGCACAGGTGTTCGCCTAAGGTTCGTTGCCCGGGCTGCCGAATTTGCCTGGTGATGCACTCTCGACCGCTATGGAAGGACTTCATCACGGGCGTGCTGTTGGGGGGAAGCCTCCTCAGCTTCGGCGCTGCCCGCGCCGCGGACGAACCAAAGCCTCTCGACCCTCGAGACGTTCTGCGTAGCTCCTTGGTCGAACGGTGTGAGAAGCGCTGGACGAACAACTTCGTGCCCATGGCGAAGGCGCAGCTGCCTGCCGACGATCCCGTCAACGACGAGAGCCGCGCCGTGGTCTTGGACGTGAGCGTCGACCGCAAGGGCAAGCTGGTGCGTGTGGACGTTTTGCGGCCCTCCGGTGCGACAGGGCTCGATGAGGCCGCGCGAGACATCGTCGGGGACATGGGGGTTTTCCCCCGTCCCGACGAATCGCTTCTGTCCGATGACGGCCACCTTCACGTGTCATGGTCGTTCGCCCGCAAGGACGGGCGCTGTGACGACGTGCAGGTCGAGGACGTTCACCTGCCGCCCGAGCAGGCGGTGGCGAGCCTGCTTGCGCAGGGCCGCGATCAGCGCGCGCTCGAGCGCCTGGCCGAGGCGGTCGCGGTTGGTCACGACAAGGCTGTGACCCTGTTTGCGCGCCAATGGCTCAAGCGCGCTCGGAGCGATCGCAAGCTTGGCTTCGAAGCCACGGGGGCCTTGGCCTCCTCCGGCGATCGAGAGGCGACTCTTGCCTTGGTGTCCCTGGCCGCAGCGGGCAAGTTGCCGCCGGCGTTCTTGCCGGCCCTGGCGCGTGCGGGGCAGGCGGTGTGCCCGATGGCCCAGAAGGCGCTGGCCGACAAGAACCCGGAGGCCCGCAAAGCCGCCCTCTCGGCGCTGGGACTGCACTTCGACAAGGCATGTCTTGGGTCCGTCGTGGCGCTGGCCGTCAGCACGTCCACGCCCGTGGACGAGCGGACGGCGGCCCTGCGGGCCTTGGCTGCCGCTGACGCCGAGGACGCGCGGGCGGCGGCCAAGAAGGCCATGGACGATCCGCAACCCAAAATTCGCGCGGCCGCAATTCGCTCCTGGGCTCAAGCCGACATGGGCCGGCGGGCCCTGTTTGGCCTTACGCCCCTTCTCAAGGATCCCCAGATGGCCATCCGGGCGGCTGCGGCAGCCGGGATCGTGCGGTCATCAGGCGACAAGGGCATCGAGCAGCTCTATTTGCTCTACAAGGAAAAGGACCCGCAGATCTTCGAGGCGGTCGCGGAGGAGCTGGGGCAGCTCGCCACGGAGGCTTCGGCCGACATGCTCAAGAAGCTGCTGCGCAAGGATGACCCGCGCATCCGCCGGGCGGCGGCCGCCGCGCTGGCCCGTCGCGGGGATCGGCACGCCCTCGCGGCACAAACCGTTCTGGCGTCCGAGAGCGACGTCAGCCTGAGGGTGCTCGGGGGGCAGGCGCTGAACGGCGCTGAGGCTCAAGGTGCCGCGGCGGCGCTCACCGAGGTCGCGAGCGCGCGCTGGGCCTATGGGCTTTTGGTGGAGGCTGGCCAGCGCAGCACCGCAGGTCACATTCTGATCGGGCACTTCGCCGCCGTGTCGGACGCGGCCCGGATCGATTGGCTGGGCACCTGGCTACGCGCGGGGGAGCCCCCGTCCAACGTGGCTTCGTCGCGGCCCTGAGCGCCTCGCATGAGCGCGGGCCTTGGCGGTCGGGCAGCGGTCAGGGCAAACGAAGAATACGGCGGGTGTTGAGGCTGGTTTGCGCCGCAACCTGTTCACGGGTTTCGCCTCGGGCAGCCGCCAAGGCCGCGACCACTTCCGGAAGGCGAGCTGGTTCGTTGCGCTGGCCCCGGGCGCTTTGCGGCGCTTGGTCCGGCGCATCGGTCTCGACCAACAGCGCGTCCCGCGGCACGCGGGCCGCGGCGGCCAGGGGCTTGCGGGCGCCTGTCCAGGTGACGGGGCCCGCGAACGATAGCGCGAAGCCGAGATCGAGGTAGCGGCAAACGAGTTCTGCCGACCCGCTGAAGCTGTGGGCGATGCCTCCGACCTCGGCGGCCCTTTCATCTGCGAGAATCCGGAGCGCCGCCTCGTGGGCCCGAAACACATGCAGCACCAGGGGCAAGGCGAGCTCACGTGCGGCGCGGATCTGGGCCCGGAACACGGTCTCTTGTTCCTCACGTTGACCCGTGGGGCCGTCGAGTCCGCATTCGCCGATGGCCACCGGCCGGGAGCCGGCTCGTCCCAGGACCGAGGCGAGCCGTGGAACGAGTGCACGTTCATCGGCCGTCAGCTCGGGCACCACCTGAGGATGGATACCCAGGGAGACGTGCACGCGTACCGCAGAGGCAATCTCTGCCGTCGCCCAAAGGCGGGAGAAGCGGGAGGGGCGCACGCCGGCCAGGAGGAGATCAGTGACTCCGGCGCGCGCGGCCCGCGTGAGGACCGCGTCCCGGTCGGGGTCGAAGCGTTCGTCATCGAGGTGGCAGTGACTGTCGAACATGTCCAGCGCAGGGGAGGATCGTTCCCGAGAGCCTGACAAAGGGGCCGCCCGCATGCGAGTTTCGACCTCAGCAAGACGCAATGCGTTTCCGTGAGGCGCGGGGGGCCTGCAGGAATACAGGAAGGTGCACACGTTTCGCGCACTTGTGATATACGCAGCCTTCCACAATGGCCGCGGCCGCGTTTTACGATCTGGACGGCACCTTGGTGCGCACCAACTTGGTGCATGCATTCGCGCACACGGCGCGGAACCAACAGGGACTCGTGCGTAGTTTGACGCGCAGCGCCTCGTTGGCCGTTTCCGTGCCGTTCTTCATGGCCGCCGACTTTTACAGCCGGCGCTTCTTCAACGATCTCTTCTTTCGCCGCTACAAGGGCGAATCGGAAGACCGCTTGCGGTACCTTTCGGAGGAACTGTTCGAGAACGTCCTTCGCAAGTCGATCTTTCCCGGGGCTTACGAGCTCATCGAGAAGTCGAAGAGCCTGGGTTTGCGCCAGGTGCTGGTGACCGGGGCGCTCGACTTCACGGTGACCCCCCTCATCCGCCACTTGGGCTTTGATGACTGCGTGTGTAACCACCTCGAGTTCGTCGACGGCTTGGCAACGGGCCGCCTCAAGCCCCCCGTGATCGCGGCGGCCACGAAGGCCAGCTGGATGCGCACCTATGCCGAACGCGAGGGGCTCAATCTTTCTGACTGCTACGCCTACACCGACAGCATGAGCGATCTGCCCATGCTCTCGGTCGTGGGCCACCCTGCGGCCGTCAACCCCGACTTTCGGCTGCGCAACACCGCTTTGCAACACGATTGGCCGGTGCTGGACCTGCGCTGACGCGCGGCACCTCTTCGCCAGACCCAAACCCTCCCGTACGCCCGCCTTCAGGACAAGTCGCTCATGAGCAAGCTCAAACCCGTCCGGGGTCCCATTCCCCGCCAGAAAGAGGACGACCAGGTCGTTTACATCGACAGCAACTCTGCCCCGCGCATCGTGTTTTCGGGGGAGGATCTGCTGCTGGAAGATTTGCCCATCGGCACCCGGGTCATCTACCCCAAGCCTCCCATCGAGGGCCTCGCCAACCCGGGGGCGGCGATCCGTTACGCGCTCAATCACCCCCTGGGCCAAGATCCCCTGTACGCGCAGCTGGCGCCGGGGATGAAGGTGACCATCGCGGTGGACGACATCAGTTTGCCCTTGCCGCCCATGGTTACGCCGGACATCCGCCAGACCATCATCGAGATCCTGCTCGAGCAGCTCGACGCCAACGGCGTCGACGACGTGCACATCGTGGTCGCCAACTCACTTCACCGGCGCATGACGGCCGCCGAGATGAAGCGGATGGTGGGCAAGAGGATCTTCGACGCCTTTTACCCCGACCGCTACTACAACCACGATGCGGAAGACCCCGAGGGCATGGTTCACCTCGGCAAGACCGACCACGACGAAGTGGTGAACCTCAACCGTCGGGCCGTGGAGAGCGATCTGCTCATCTACGTGAACATCAACCTGGTGCCCATGGATGGTGGCCACAAGTCGGTCACCGTGGGCCTGTGCGATTACGAGAGCCTGCGGGCGCACCACGAGCCGCACACCATTCGCCAGTCGGACAGCTACATGGACCCGAAAAAGTCCATGCTGTCGCGCAAAGTGGATCGCATGGGCGCGATCGTGGACGCCACGATGAAGGTGTTCCACATCGAAACGGCGCTGAACAACCGTATGTTCGGCAGCCCGATGTCCTTCCTATCCAAGAACGAGGACGAGTTTTCGGAAGTGGACCGGATGAAGTTCGAGGCCACGCGTTGGGCCCTGTCCAAGATGCCTCGCGCGGCCAAACGTAAGCTGTTTCACAACGTTCCGGCGCAGTACCAGCTCATCGCCTGCTACGCGGGTGAGACGCAGGCGGTTCACCAGAAAATCCTGGAGAAAAACTGGGAGCAGTACAGCGTGAACGTGCGGGGGCAAAGCGACATCGTCATTTGTGGCGTGCCCTTCATCTCTCCTTACAACGTGAATTCGATCCTGAATCCCCTGTTGGTTCAGGTGATGGGGCTTGGCTATTTCCACAACTTCTACCGTGGAAAGCCTCTGCTGCGTCCGGGCGGCGCCCTGATCCTCTGCCACCCTTGCTACGACGAGTTCGATCACGTTCAGCACCCGAGCTACATCGAGTTCTTCAACCGGCTGCTCCCGGAGACGCGGGATGCCGAGAAGCTTCGGCACAAATACGAAGAGGAATTCGCACGCAACCCGAGCTACATCGAGATGTACCGGCGGGGCAATGCGTACCACGGTGCGCATCCCTTCTTCATGTGGTACTGGGGCGAGAACGGGAGGCGGCACGTGGGTAAGGTCATCGTGGCGGGCGCCGAGAATGCCCACGTCCCGGCCATGTTGGGTTGGGATCGGGCGGAGTCTCTCACGGAGGCGATCTCGGTGGCCCGAGGCTTCGTGGGTCCGGGTGCCTCCATCAGCATGATGCACCATCCGCCCATCGTGATGACGGACGTGGAGTAAACGCCCATGAGCACCAGCGGAACCAAACACGGCAAGCGGCTCCCGGCCGCGGGGCCCCACCAGCACGGCCTGCCCCCCACGACGGTTGCCCTCAAGGGCGAGCGGCTCTCCATGCGTGAGATCTACCGCGGGCGGAACATGTTCATCATGGGGTCCACGGGCTTCGTGGGGAAGGTGGCGTTGGGCTTGCTCCTCGACCGCTGCCCCGACATCGGGCGGGTTTACGTGATGGTTCGGCGGGGCACGGGCACGGACAGTGAGACACGCTTCTGGAACAGCGTGGTGCCTTCTCCGGTATTCAACCCGCTTCGCGAGAAGTACGGGGGCCCGGAGGGCCTGGCCGCGTTTCTCAAGGAGAAGGTCCGGGTGGTCGATGGCGACATCACCGAACCCAATTTGGGCATGACGGAGGAGCAGGCGGCGGCTGTCGCCGGCGACATCGATGTGGTGCTGAACTCGTCCGGTCGGGTCACCTTCAACCCGCCGGTGGAGTCCGCCCTGCGAACGAACGTTCAGGGCACCAAGAACGTGATCGCCTTCGTCAAGCGCATGAAGCGCCCGGCGCTGGTTCACGTCTCGACTTGTTTCGTGGCAGGCAATCGCTCCGGCGAGGTGTGGGAGAGCGAGGAGCTCGACGGATACTTTCCAAACCGGAAGGAGATGTCGGGAACGAAGTTCTCCGTCGAGCAGGAGATTGCCGACAACGAGCGCATCGCCGAGGAAGTGCGCGCTCAGGCGAACGACGCCCAGGTGCTGGCGCGGCTACGCAAACAGGCGCGGGAACGCTTGCTCGAGCAGGGGCGTGATCCGGACGACGAGGGCACGCTGCGCCTGGCCGTGGCCCGAGAACGCAAGGATTGGATCCGCAACGAGCTGACCCGCAGGGGGATGGAGCGCGCTGCGGAGTGGGGTTGGCCCAACATTTACACCTACACGAAGAGCATGGGTGACCAGCTCGTGGCTCGAGAGACAGGCATTTTTCGTTCGATCGTGAGGCCCGCGATCGTCGAGAGCGCGGTCTCGTACCCGTTTCCAGGATGGAACGAGGGGTTCACGACCTCGGCACCACTCGTGTATCTTGCGCTCAAGGGCAATCATCTGGTGCCCACGTCGAAGAAGCTGATTCTCGACATGGTCCCGGTGGATCACATCGCCGCAGGCATGCTGATGGTCGCGGCGCAGGCCTGCGTCGAGCAGCCCGCCATCGTTCATCAGCTGGCCGCAGGGGACATGAACCCCTCGTACATCGACCGGGTGGCCACGCTGACGGGGCTCTACAAGCGCAAGCGCTTGCAAGACAAAGACGTTGGCAACAAGTTCATGAACCAGCTCCTGGCACGCATGGAGATGCGGGGCGTGGCGTACGAGGAGTACAGAAAGTGGTCGTTCCCCCAGGCCCGCAAGTTGGTGGGCAAGGTGGCCGACACGCTCGACAAGGTCCGGCCAGCCTGGGGTGGTCAACGCTTCGGGCAGCTCGTCGACCGTATAAAGAAGGGTGTGGACGAGGTCATGCGGGTCACCGGCGAAGCCGAGACCAACATCGATCTCTTTTTGCCGTTTACGCGGGATAATCAGTACGTCTTTCGCTGCGACAACATCCGCGCCATCCGTGACCGGATGCCCGAGGAGGACCGCAAGCTCCTGCCCTGGGAGCCCGAGAGCCTCGACTGGTACGACTACTTCATGAACATTCACTTCCCCGGCCTGGCGAAGTGGGTTTTGCCAGAACTCGACGAGACCTTCGCGCCTCCGCGAAAGCAGGTCTATGCGTACTCGAACTTGCTCGAGCTCTTCGACACCTCGACCAAGCTGAACGGCACGCGCGTGGCCATGCGCATGGACCGGGGCGAGCGAGAAGAGGTTTACACCTACGAAAACCTTCAGGAGTTGGCGGGGCGCGCGGGGGCCTTCCTGGTAGGCCAGGACGTCAAAGCGGGCGATCGTGTCATCTTGTTCGCCAAGAACGCGCCCGCCTGGAGCATGTCGTATTTCGGCATTCTCAAGGCGGGAGGGACAGCGGTGCCGGTGGCCCCCGAATCGAGCGTGGAGGAGCTGGTGAACATCGCGCGCGCCTCCGGGGCCGTGGGGCTCGTGGGGGGAGACGATCTGCTCGACAAGCGCGCGAAGTTGCCTGCGGCGCTGTCGTCTGCGGGCCTACCCACCAAGGTGTGGAGCGCGAGCGAGGTGTTCGCCTTGACGTCGCTCGAGCTCGAGGAGCAGCGCAAAGCGGCGTTCCCGAAGCTGTCGAACGCGGACGCCGTGGCGTCGTTGATCTTCACCTCGGGTACGACGGGCAAGCCGAAGGGGGTCATGCTGACCCATCGAAACCTCACCTTCATGGTTTCTGAGCTGCTCAAGGTGTTCGAGTTCGGCGTGCACGACGGCATGCTGTCTGTGCTTCCGCTTCATCACACCTTCGAGTTCGCGACGGGGCTCCTGGTGCCCCTGTCTCGCGGCGCGCAGGTGAGTTACCTGGCGGAGCTCACGGGCGAATCCATCTCGCGCGTGATGAAGCGCGGCCACGTTACCGCCATCGTGGGTGTGCCGGCTTTGTGGGACTTGCTCCGGCGGCGGGTGCTCTCGCGCTTTTCGGACAAGTCTCCGCTCTTGGGCAAGGCCGTGGAGGCGCTCGTCAAGACCAACTTCGAGTTGCGTGCGCGTCTCGGGATCAACCTGGGCGTACTCATGTTTGCGCCGGTTCACGAGGGCTTCGGCGGCCGCATCCGCTACCTCATCAGCGGGGGCTCGGCGCTGCCGGCCGAGGTGCTCAAGGGATTTTACGGCCTGGGTTTTGATTTTTTCGAGGGCTATGGGCTCACGGAGACGTCGCCTGTGCTGACGGTGACCACACCCAAGGGCAAGCCCTTGCCGGGCTCTGTGGGCAAGCCGCTGGCGGGCGTCGAGGTGAAGATCGCCGAGCCCGACGCGTCGGGTGTGGGTGAGGTGCTCGCCCGCGGCCGCAATGTGATGGCGGGGTACTGGAACGACGCGGAGGCCACGGGCGCGGTGCTGCGCGACGGCTGGTTCCACACCGGGGACCTCGGCCGCTTCGACGAAAGCGGAAACCTTTACCTGGTGGGACGGTCGAAAGACATCATCGTCGACGCCAACGGCAAGAACGTTTACCCCGACGAACTCGAGGAGCTTTACTGCGAGTTCCCGCTCATCAAGGAGCTATCGGTGGTGGGGGTTCCTGACGGCGCCGGCGAGCACGTGGCCTGCGCGGTCGTGCCCGACTTCGACAAGGAGCCGGGGCTCACTCCCTCAGAGGTGCGGTCGCAGATCCAGGAGCACTTCCGGGCCGTGTCGCAGACGCTGCCGTTTTGGAAGCGGATCAAGACGCTCGAGTTCTGGGAGGGCGATTTGCCCCGGACCGCCAAGCGCAGCATCAAGCGCCGCGAGGTTGCGGCCGAGCTGCGCAAGCGTTTCGAGTCCCAGCACGCGGGGACCGAAGGCCCATCGAAGGGAAAGAGCGAAGCCTCTGGCACCCAGTGGTTCCTGGACGTGGTGGCGCGGGTCACAGGCAAGCCGCGCGACGACGTGCACATGGGCACGCGTGTGGACCACCTGGGGTTCGACAGCCTCATGTATTCCGAGCTGGCTTCGGCTCTTGAAGGCGAGGGGGTCGTGCTTCCTCCTGACACCGACTTTACTGGCGCGCCCGACGTCTCGGGCCTGTTCCGCATCGTGAACGACAGCCGGGTGGCGGGCAGCCTGCAGAAGGTGGGGGGCCGCAACAAGGAGAGGCCCGTGCACAAGGATGGGGAGATCCCCGTACCTGCACCCCTCGCCACGTGGGGAAAGAAGGGGCTGGGGCTTGGCCAAAAGTTGTTCTACGAACGGGTTTTGGATCCCACGATCACGGGGACGGCCCACATCCCGCACAACGAGCCGTTCATCGTGGCGGCGAACCATCAATCACATCTGGACATGGGCCTCATCAAAGTGGCCCTGGGCGAAGCGGGCGAGAAGCTGGCGTCGCTGGCCGCGGCCGATTACTTCTTTTCCGACAAGTGGCGCCGCGCCTACTTCGAGAACTTCACCAACCTCGTGCCCATGGAGCGCTCAGGCTCCGTGCGCCAGTCGCTCGAGCGCGCCGAACAGGTGCTGCGGCGAGGGCGAAGTATGGTGATCTTCCCCGAGGGCACCCGCTCGACGACCGGTCAGATGCGCGACTTTCTCCCAAGCGTGGGGTATCTCGCCGAAAGGGCGAACGTGGGGATCTTGCCTGCCTACGTGAGCGGGACGTTCGATGCTTTGCCCAAGGGCACATCGGTGCCTCGCAAGCGCAAGGTGGGCGTGGCCTTCGGGCCCTTCCTCTCGCGCGACTTCCTGGGTGAGCTCTGCGAGGGATTGGCACCGCAAGACGGATGGAAGCTGGCGGCCGCGCTCGTACAGCGGATCGTGGAAGGCTTGCGCGACGGACGACCGGTGCGCTTTTCCGCCGCGTCCGCAAGGGCCGCGTGGGACGGAGAGCGCTTGGGTGACCTTGGCAAGAGTCTGCCGGTCCAGACCTCACCCGTCACGCCCCCGGCTGCGGCCCCCACACGACACAAGAAACACACGTCGACGGTCGAATCATGAAGACGCTGGTCACTGGTGCCACGGGATTCCTCGGATCCCACCTGATGGAACGCCTTGCCGCCGAGGGCGCGGCGGCTGAGTTGCGTGTGCTCGTGCGCAAGCCCACGGCACGCCTGACCGCCTTGGGCGTCGAGTGTGTGCAGGGTTCGGTCACGGATGCCGAGGACGTGGCACGGGCGCTCGAAGGCGTCAAAAACGTCTATCACCTGGCGGGATTCGTCTCGCGCAAGGCCGAAGATGCGCACGAGATGTACAAGGTCCACGTGGAAGGCACGCGCCTTTTGTGTCGGGCAGCCGCTGAACGAGGTGTGGCCCGGGTGGTGATGGCCTCGACGAGTGGCACGGTTGCCGTGTCGCGCAGCGAGGGGGAGATGCCCGACGAGGCCTGCTCGGCACCCATCGACATCATGGGGCGCTGGGCCTACTACGCCAGCAAGCTCTACCAAGAAGAGGCCGCCAAACGGGCGTGCCGTGACAAGGTGGAGCTCGTCACGGTGAACCCGAGTTTGCTGCTGGGCCCCGGTGACGAACGGCTGTCGTCCACCCGGGATGTATTGTCCTTTCTGGCGCAGGAGATACCGGTGGCGCCCGGAGGGGGGCTCAACTTCGTCGACGTGCGCGATGTCGCTGCCGTGTTGCCCGTGGCCATGCAGAAGGGTGAGCCGGGTGAGCGCTATTTGTTGGGGGGCTACAACTGGACCTTCCGCGAGTTCTTTGGACGCCTCGAGCGCCTGACCAAGGTGCGCGGGCCCCTCGTGCAGGGCCGCGGCCGCTGGCCTTACTTCGCCTCTCAGCTGCAGTCCGCCGTGTACAAGGCGCTCGGGCGCACGCCGCCTGTCGAGCCTTCGAGCGTCGAGATGGGAGAGTACTTCTGGTACTTCGATTCGGCGAAGGCCCGCCGTGCGTTCGATTTTGAGCCCCGCGAGGCGCAGGCGACGCTCTTCGATACGGTCACATATCTGCGCGAGCACTTCCTGGGCGGTCACGGGGCCCTGCGCGCATCCTGAGCGCAACGGGCGCTCCTCAGGGGGACCCGGTTTCCGTCCCCCTGACCCCCTACGAGGGCCCTCCTCGAGCGGGCTCCTAGAGAACCAGGTTCAGCGCGCCCGGCAGGATCTCCCAGGTGGCGGGGAGGAAGCCGGGGGTTTCTCCATCCACCTCCAGGCGTATCTGTCCGTCCGGAGCGAGGGGGGTCACGTGGATCCGGCGCGCCGTGGCGTGTTCGATTTGGTCAATCGACAGGTGCGTTCCGGCGTACAGGCGGTGGATGCGGGTGGCGATGGTGCCGACACCCAGATCTCCCACCAGTACCACCTGGAAGTGTCCGCTGTCGAGCTGGGCCTCGGGGCAGATCTTCATGCCGCCGCCGAAGTAGCGGCCGTTGCCCACGGCACCCAGCAAGCACGTGCGACGCCGCGGCTCCCCTTCGTCGAGTGTCACCTCGACCTCCACGTTGTCGTGCCCGAGCAGGGTGCGTACCGTCGCGCCCAAGAACGCGGCACGCGGGCCCAAGCGTTTGCTCGAGCGGTTGGCTCGGTTGGCCACGGCTGCCGAGAAGCCGAAGGATGACACGTTCAGGAAGTGACACGTATGGTCGAGGCCATCGTCGCCCTTGTACCGTACGCGGCCCACATCGATTCTGCGGCGTGTTCCCTCCCGAATGCGTCGGGCGGCTTCACAGAGGTCCTCCGCGCCGTCGATCGTTCGGCGAAAGTCGCCTCCTGTGCCGCGGGGAATGAGCGCGAACGCAGTTTCCTCGGGTGCACCCGCGTCCATGAGGCCGTTGACCACTTCGTTGAGCGTACCGTCGCCTCCCACCGCGATGACGAGCCGTCTGCCTGCCCGCGCAGCGTCGGAGGCGAGGGTGCGCGCGTGGTGCGCGCGCTCGGTCATGCGGGCCTCGAAGGGGCCAAGGCCCTCGGCGATGGCGCGGGCCGCCCGTGCCCAGGCCGCCTCGCTGAGGCCGCCTCCGGAGCGCGGGTTCACGATGAGCAGCGGGGCCGCGGGGTCCGACGCCGGGCGTGCGGGCGACGGAGGGGCGAGGAGCGTTCCTGGGGAGTGAGCCGACATGAAGGAGCTTGCTGGAAGAGAGGCGGGTGCCGGTCGTACAGGTCCGGACCGGAGACGCGCCGCGGACCTTATCACTTTTTCGCGTGCCGCCCACGCCCCCGTCGGAGCGCATCATGGCATCGCGGCGCGGCGGCTCAAGCGATCCTGTGAATCGAACGATGGATCGTCCCGCATGACCAACGTGGAGGCGTTGCTCACCGTCGAGTCCGGCAAGGTCCCAGATGGTGTCCAGGTGTTTAGCGAGAACAACCCAGATGCGGGGCGCATGAGAGCCTGGTTGTTCCTCAGCGCCTTTTTGGCCCTCGTGGCCACCGTGATGGGTGTGGAAGGGGGCGAGCCGCTTGGCGTGATGGCGATCGTGGTCTTCGCCGCCATGGCGGCCGTGGCGGCCATTCCAGTGACGCTCGACGAGCCTCGCAAGCCCCGTGTGTTGCTCCTGTGCGACAAAGGGCTCATCGTTCGCGAGCACTGGGGTTTGCGCAATTGGCGCTACGACGAACTGTTGCGGGCCTCGGTGCTCTTCGTCGACGGCGAACAGCAACTCTGTCTGGAGGACCGCCAGGGCGAATTGCACCTTGTCGACCATTTGAACTTCGCCGGCGGAGCACGACTGCGGATCTTGCTGGAGGCGCGTATACGCGCCGCGAGCGCACGCCCCTGAAATCCTCTCCGAAGCGAATCTGATACAACCCCTGCGTGCTACCTGGGATCGCTTTTGCGCTGTTGACCAGCCTCAGCTGGGCTGTGGCGAATGTTTTCATTCAAAGGAGCGGTCAGCGCATGGGAGCGCCCCGCGCCCTTTTTTGGGCGCTCCTGGTGGGCATGGTGGCTTCCCTCGGAGCGTCTGTCTGTCTCGACACCCGCACCCAGCCGTTTTCGGCAGGCACTCTCTGGCTGCTGGTGGCAGCGGGGGCGATGGGGCTCCTCGGCTATGCAGGGATGTTCGTGGCGTTCGAGAAGGCCGATCTGACGGTTTCGGTGCCCGTGGTCTCGAGCTGGTCGCTACTGGCGGGGGCGTTCTCGATCTTGGTGCTCGGGGAGCGTCCGGGGCCGAACCTTTATGTCGGCGCCGCCCTCGTTTGTGCGGGCGTGATCGTCGTCGCCATCGCCTCGACGCGTGCTCAAGCCTCTCAGGACAGCGCCGGGCGCAGGCGGGGGCTCTTCGCCGTGGCGGCTGCGGCGGCAGGTTCTTTGGGCTTCGGGGTCATGATTCCCCTTTTTGGGTTCGTCTCGCCCGCGCTCGGGCCCTTCGCGGCGTCGGCGGCGGTGTATGGGCTGTGCCTGGTTCTGGGAGCCCCGGTGGCGCGGGCCCTCCGGGTGTCGTTGGCGCCGCCTCCGCGAGGGACCTGGCACATGGTGGTGGTCACGGGCCTGGCCGAAACCGTGGGCTTCGTCTCCGTGGCCCTCGGGCGCCGCTTCGCGCCTCTCACCGTGGTCGCACCCGTGGCGTCCTTGGCGGCCACCTTCACCGTGGTCTACGCGTGGGTGGTTCTACGCCAGCGTCAGAATATGTGGGCGGCCGTGGGCGCTGCCCTCGTGTGCGCGGGGGTTGTGGTGCTCGCCCTATAGGCTAACATCCGCGACGCATGGGACCTCAGTACATCTACACGATGCAGAAGCTGGGCCGGGTTCACCCGCCCAACAAACAAGTCCTCAAGGACATCTATCTGTCGTTCTTTCCGGGCGCAAAGATCGGTGTGCTCGGGTCCAACGGCGCGGGCAAATCGACCTTGCTGCGGATCATGGCAGGCGAGGACAAGGGCTTCATCGGTGAGGCCCGGCCCGCGGACGGGATCAAGATCGGCTACCTGCCTCAAGAGCCAAGGCTGGACCCGAATAAATCGGTGCTGGGCAACGTGGAAGACGGCGTTGCGCCCGTAAAGAACTTGCTCAAGCGCTTCGACGAGGTAAACGCGAAGTTCGCTGAGGAGATGACGCCCGAGCAGATGGACAAGCTGCTGGAAGAGCAGGGCAAGCTTCAAGATGCGATTGATGCGGCCAACGCGTGGGAGCTGGATCGCACGCTCGAGATCGCCATGGACGCCCTGCGCTTGCCCCCGGCGGACGCGGACGTGACGAAGCTGTCGGGCGGCGAGCGACGCCGTGTGGCCCTCTGCAAGATCTTGCTCGAGCGGCCCGACATGTTGTTGCTGGACGAGCCCACGAACCATCTCGACGCGGAAAGCGTGGCCTGGCTCGAGCACCACCTGCACGAGTTTCCCGGCACGATCGTCGCCGTGACCCACGATCGTTACTTCCTCGACAACGTCGCGGGCTGGATTCTCGAGCTGGATCGCGGCGAAGGCATCCCGTGGCAGGGGAACTACTCGTCATGGCTCGATCAGAAGCGCAAGCGCCTGGAGCAGGAGGAAAAGCAAGAATCCGCCCGCCAGCGCACGCTCGCACGTGAGCTCGAGTGGGTGCAGGCCTCGCCTCGGGCTCGTCAGGCCAAGAGCAAGGCCCGGCTCGGGGCTTACGAGAAGCTCCTGGCGCAAGAAAGTGACAAGCGTGACGAGGCCATCGAGATCAACATCCCTCCCGGGCCCCGCCTGGGTGAGGTGGTGGTAAAAGCCGAGGCACTGCGCAAAGGCTACGGCGACCGGCTGCTCATAGAAAACCTCACCTTCAACTTGCCCCGGGGTGGCATCGTGGGCGTCATTGGTCCCAACGGCGCGGGCAAGACCACGCTGTTCCGCATGTTGACGGGCGAAGAGAAGCCCGACGGGGGGAGCCTGATCGTTGGTGAGACGGTCAAGCTGGCTTACGTCGATCAATCCCGAGACTCGCTCAAAGGTGACGCCACGGTGTTCGACGAGATCGCGCAGGGGGCCGACTACCTCGAAATCGGTAAACGGCAGGTGCAAACGCGCGCGTATGTGGCCGGCTTCGGCTTCAAGGGCGGCGATCAGCAAAAGCGGGTCAAAGACCTTTCGGGCGGTGAGCGCAACCGTGTGAACCTGGCCAAGTTGCTCCGCAGCGGGGGCAACGTGCTGCTGCTCGACGAACCCACGAACGACCTCGACGTGGACACGCTGCGCGCTCTCGAAGACGCGCTGCTCGAGTTCGCAGGTTGCGTCGTGGTGATCAGCCACGACCGTTGGTTCCTGGATCGCATCGCCACCCACATGTTGGCGTTCGAGGGGGATAGCCAGGCGGTCTGGTTCGAGGGGAATTATCAGGACTACGAGGCCGATCGCAGGCGGCGACTGGGTGCCGAGGCGGCTCAGCCGCACCGAATCAAATACAAAAAGCTCACCCACGGGTGAGTGCGTCGGCGCCTCCCGCCCGCCGGGCCCGTCCCCCCTGCGGGCCCGCGTGGCGGCTTTCCTTGCGCCCCCGGGCCTTGTAGGATGGCGTCATGATCTCGCAGGAAGAGCTCGAATTCGCGATCCACCGCTTCAAGCTGAGGAGTTCCGGTGGGGACGATTTTGCCCGTGCGGAGTCGACCGCGGAGGGGGTGGCCGTGGTTCCGCCCGCCAGTCCCGCTCTCGCCGTACCCTACCAGCCGGACGAGCGCACGACGGTCGCGCCCGAGGGCTACTACGAAGCGGCCTTGGCCGATTCCGAGGTCGAGGCGGAGGTCGAAGCGGAGGTCGAGGCAGAGGGTGTTCCTCAGTACGTGGCGTCGATGAGTGACTCCTCCCTGATCGAGCTCGACGAAGAAGCCCTGACCGGCCACGAGCCCGGCTAAAGCGCCTCTGGCTCCTTTGGGCTACGGTGAAGGGGGGCCTCGAGTCCGGCGAGTACATTCGTACGGATCGGCCTCTCGGCTTTAAAGATCACGTTTCCCGAAGCCGATAGACCCCTTGGGGAATGAGCGGCAGTACCGGTGGATCCGAAGCCATCAGCGCAGAGATGAAGCCGGATACGGTGACCATCGGGTCACGCGTGGGCCATTACCGCATTTTGGCCCCGCTGGGTGAAGGTGGTATGGGAGAGGTGTTCTTGGCGGAGCACGAGGTCATTGGGCGCAAGGCAGCCATCAAGGTGCTTCAGCCGATGGTGGCCAAGGACGAAGAGGCCGTCTCGCGTTTCTTCATGGAAGCCCGCGCAGTGAATCAGATTCGGCACCCCAACATCGTCGAGGTGACCGACTTTGGAACCGAGGCGGGAGTGCCCTTCATCGTGATGGAGTACCTCGAGGGCGAGACGTTGTCGTCGCGCCTCAACCGGCAGGGGCGGTTCGAGCAGCTGGCTGCGGTGCACGTCATTCGCCAGGTGGCATCGGCGCTCGGCGCGGCCCACGAAAGGGGCTTGGTGCATCGGGACCTGAAGCCCGGAAACATCATGCTGCTGAACCATCCGGACTACCCCGACTTTGTGAAGGTCCTGGACTTTGGCATTGCCAAGTTGACGTCGGGGGCAGACGTGAACGTGGGCCATCATACCCGGGTGGGTGTGCCCATCGGGACCCCCGCGTACATGTCGCCCGAGCAGTGTTTGGGTGAGCCCGACGTAGATCAGCGCAGCGACGTGTACTCCATGGGTGTGGTGCTCTACGGCATGCTCACGGGAAAACTGCCGTTTCGAGATGGGCCGCTGGGCCAGGTGATTTTGGCGCACGTCCAGGAGCGCCCCCGGCCCCCCGTGGAACTGAACCCGGCGATCTGGCCCACACTCAGCCAGCTGGTCATGCGGACGCTCGAAAAACGGCGCGACGAGCGGTTCCAAACGATGAAAGAGTTTCGCGACGCCGTCGACGAGCTCTTGGGCCCTCGGCGAACCAGCACCTCCCCGGGCGGGGTGCCCATCTTGACCTTCCCTGCCGAGCCCGAAGCGGGGCCACCCCCCTTTTCCCCGGGCCCGCCCACGCCTCCCCGGCAGGAGCCCGATCCGTTGACGCCGCCTGGCCTTGGGGCCAATGCCTTTCCCGACGAGGCCACGCGGCCGATTTCCGACCCCAGTCCGACCGCTGTACGGGCCACCTCGCCCTCGAAAGAGGACACGCTCTTCGAGCGGCTGCGCGACATCGTCTACGAGCGGCTCGAAGCGGACAAGTTCTCGCTGCCTCGCCTGACCCCGGTGACCGAACAATGTCTCGAGAACCTTCGCCTGCCGGGGTTCGCGTTTGGCAATGCGGCGGGTTTGGTCTCTGGTGATTCCCTTCTGGCTCGCAAGATTGTGCGCCTCGCCAACAGCGTCGCCTTCTCGTCGGTGGCGCCCGCCATCACGCTCGAGCAGTCGATTGGCCGGCTGGGCGCCGAGGGCCTCCACAAAGCCCTCGTGGAGTTTTCGGCAAAGCCCGTCTACATGTCGAGGTACGAGAGGGTCCGCGACGCGTTTCGACGCCCCTGGTACCATGCGCTCGCCGTGGCGATGATCGCGGAGCGGCTCGCCGAGGCCATCGACGTGCGCGGCATGGCCACCCAGCTTTACCTCGCCAGCATCCTTCACGATCTCGGCAAGCCCGTGGTGGGGGGCTTTCTCATCTCCGTGGAAGACCAAACGGCGGGGCTGCGCGGGCGACGGTGGATGACCGAGGAGCTCTGGCTGCGGGTCATCGCGGCCACGTGCCGGCGGGTGACCGTGGCGGTGGCGCGCTCGTGGCGGCTTCCCGAGGGGGTCGCCAGCTTGCTCGAGACCCTCGGCAACAAGCCCATGCAGGACGAACGCGCCGCCGGGGTGATCCTCCGGCTGTCGTTGGCGTTCGCCGGCCGTGAGGGCTTTTATCTCCGGCAGGCTGACCTGTTTAACAACGCCCAGGAGATCGAAGAGGGCAAGGCGCTGCTGAACCTGGACGATCGTATGGAGCAAAAGGTGCTGCACCAAGTTCGGGAGCGGGTGGCGCTCTTGGCCAAGGTGCGCGGGGGCTGAGTCCCCTGCGAGGCGCCGGTCCGTATCGAACGCGGCGCCTCGAGAGCACTCAACGGGCGATCAGAGCAGGGACTTGACGCGCGCAGCTACCGTGTCCGACGTGAGCCCGAGCTCCTTGTAGACGATGGGAGCCGGCGCCGAGGCGCCGAAGCGGTCCACGCCCACGACGGCTTCCCGACGGCCCACCCAACGCTCCCAGCCGAACGTGGCGCCTGCTTCGACAGCCACGCGGACAGTCACGGAGGGAGGCAAGACATCGTTGCGGTAGGCCGCATCCTGCCGGTCGAAGGCTTCCCAGCAGGGCAGAGAAACGACCCGCGCAGCGATGCCTTCGGCGGCGAGTTTGTCCTGAGCCTCGAGCGCCAGGCCGAGCTCGGTGCCGGTCCCGATGATGATGGCCTGAGGCTTTCCGCCTTTCGCCTCCGAGACCACGTAGCCGCCTCGAAGAACACCTTCGGCCGAACCGTACTTCGCCGGGTCGAGCGTGACCATCGCCTGGCGAGACAGCACGAGCGCCGTGGGGCCCTCGGTGCGCTGGAGCGCCAAGCGCCAGGCCTGGGCCGCTTCGTTGGCGTCACCGGGGCGCACCACGAACATGTTCGGCATACACCGCAGCGAGGCCAGCTGCTCGACGGGCTGGTGGGTGGGGCCGTCCTCGCCCAAACCGATGGAGTCGTGGGTGAACACGAACACCACGGGCAGGTGGCTGAGGGCCGCCAGGCGCAGGGCGGGGCGCTCGTAGTCGGCGAAGGAGAAGAACGTGGCCGTGAAGGTGCGCAAGCCACCGTGGTAGGCGATGCCGTTGGCGATCGCGCCCATGGCGTGTTCGCGCACGCCGTAGTGAATGTTGCGGCCCTGTCCGGTCTGTCCCTCGAAGCTGCCCCCATCTTTCAGGGTCGTGTTCGTCGAGCCGGAAAGGTCGGCATCGCCGCCCACGAGGAAGGGAATGCGCGCCGCAACGCCGCTGAGCGCCTTGCCCGCGGACTGTCGCGTGGCGAGCTTTTCGCCGGGCGCAAAGGTGGGAAGTCCCGCTTCCCAGCCGTCAGGCAGTTTTCCGGCCTGTGCGTCGGCCCACTCGGCGGCCAGCTCCGGATGTGCCGTCGCCCAGGCGTTGAAGGCCTTGAGCCACGCCGCTTCGGAGGCGGCGCCTCGATCCACGGCGCTGCGCAGGTGGGTGATGGCCTCGGGCGGCTCGTGAAAATCGAGGTTTGGATCGAAGCCCAGGGTTTGCTTCGTGGCCTTGACGCCGTCGGGCCCAAGCGGGGAGCCATGCGCGCCCGATGTGCCAGCCTTCGGCGAGCCGAACCCGATGGTGGTGTTGATGACGATGATCGAGGGGCGCGTGGTGTCCGCCTTGGCCTCGGTGATCGCACGATCCAGAGCGTCGAGATCGCGATCGCCATCGGCGACGTGCAGCACCTGCCAGCCGTAAGACTCGTAGCGGCGCGCGACGTCCTCGGTGAAGGTCATCGACGTGGGACCATCGAGCGAGATCTTGTTGTCGTCGTAAAGGTAGATGAGCTTGCCCAGCTTCAAGTGGCCAGCGAGCGAGGCCGCCTCGGCGCTGATCCCTTCCATGAGATCGCCGTCGGAGACGAGCGCGTAGGTGTAGTGGTCGACGATGGTGTGGCCAGGCTTGTTGTAGCGCCCCGCCAAAAAGCGTTCGGCCATGGCCATACCAACGGCGTTGGCGCTTCCCTGCCCGAGGGGGCCCGTCGTGGCTTCGACGCCGGGACACATGAAGGTCTCCGGGTGGCCGGGGGTCTTCGAGTTCCACTGACGGAAGGCCTTGAGGTCGTCGAGGGAGACGTCATAGCCGGTCACGTGAAGCAGCGAGTAGAGCAGCATCGATCCGTGCCCTGCCGAAAGGACGAAGCGATCGCGATCGGGCCACTTCGGATTGCGGGGGTTGTGCTTCAGGTGCTTTTGCCAGAGCACGTACGCCATCGGGGCCGCGCCCAGCGGAAGTCCGGGGTGGCCGGAGTTCGCCTTTTGTACGGCATCGATGGAAAGGGTGCGAATGGTATTGATAGCGAGCTGCGCGATCGGGTCCATGGGGGAGTCGCTATCATGGGGGCGCCCGAAATGCCAGGGGGCCGGTTCACGGGCGGGGGGGCGGGGCGGCCTGTAAGGGGGGCGGGGGCGAAGGCTTCGGGCGGCTGCCCTCCCGCGCGGCGAAGATGAAGGTCGCGACGAACGCCACGAAGAAGAGGGCGAAAATGACGAGGAGGCGCTTGAGGGACGGATCGAGTTTGCGTGGCATGGGGTCCCCCCTCAGGGGCCATCTGTCGGGTCTTTGATTTTCGTGAGCTTGCCTCGAAGCCCGGTGGAAACGTGAACCTGGTTGTGGGCGTCCACGATGACGCCTTCCACCTGGGGCGTCTCCTCGATGATACGCAGGGCCTTGTCGGGGCCGAGGATGAGGAGAGCCGTGTCGAGTAGGTCCGCCATGAACGCGCTGGCCGCGAGGATTGTCACCGACCGAATGTCCGTCGAAGGAAACCCCGTGCGGGCGTCGAGGATGTGGTGGTAGCGCTTGCCGTCCTGAAGAACGAAGCGCTCGTAGTCGCCCGAAGTGTTGAAGGCCTGATTTTCGAGGTCGATCCGGAAAATGATCTGCCCGTGAGGGCCGCGGGGGTCCTGAATGCCCACGCGCCAGGGCCGGCTGCCACGCCGGCCTCCTGCGTAGAGGTCACCGCCGGCCTGCACGATGAAGTTTTCGATGCCGGCCTTGCGGAGCGCGGCCACGGCGCCCTCGACGGCGTAGCCCTTGGCCACGCCCCCGAGGGTGATGCGCATACCGGGGCGTCGCAACATGACGGTGCGCGCCGCTTCGTCGAGCACGACGTCCTGGTAGCCGACGAGAGCGAGGCGCGCTTCGACCTCGGCCGGTGGGGGCAGGCTTCCGTCGTTGTCCTCGTCGAATTTCCAAAGGCCCTTGAAGGCGCCGACGGTGATGTCGAAGGCGCCTTCGGTGAGGCGCGAGACCCAGAGGCTCTGCTTGATCACCTCGAAGGTCTCGGAAGAGACCGGTACGGCGGCGAGGCCTGCGTTGGCGTTGATCCGCGAGACCTCGGAGCTGTCCCGCCACGTGGTCATCAGGCCTTCGAGCCGCACCAGCTCGTCCAGCGCGGCGTCGATGGCTTGGCGGGCGCGCGCTTCGTCGTGAAAGTAGACCTTCACGTCGCAGAGGGTGCCCATGCACGTCCGCTGGCCCTCGATCACCTGCGACACAGGGGGAGACGCCTCCGGCTTCGTCGCGCGCTTGCGCTCACAGGAGGAGGCAACGAGGGTCATTGCCCCCAACGCAACGAGCACGAGGCTGCGGGCCCCGCGAAGGCGCGAACGAGAGCTGAGGGCAAGCGGGCAGGGCATGTCGAGCACAGGCAGGGGCGATCGCAGCGGGACACAGGGTGACCGCCGAGGCGCCTGCGGGTTTTAGTACCTGGCGCGGAGGCTGTCACGGACGGGGGCCATCGGGCGGCGGCTCGCTATACTGCGCCGGATGTCGTTTCGACCTCCGAGTGATATCGCGATCGTGGGCGGCGGGGTCATGGGTTGCGTGGTGGCCTTGCGCCTGGCGGGGCGCGGGTTCCGCGTGACCGTGGTGGAGCGGGGGGTGCCCGGCGCCGAGGCGTCGAGTGCGGCCGCCGGCATCCTCGGGCCTCAGTGGGAGGCCGAAGGGCCCGGGCCGCTCCTGGACCTCGGCCTCGTGAGCCGGGCGATGTACCCGGAGTTTTCCCGAGAGCTGCAAGAGCTCACCGGCATGGACATCGGCTACAAACGCTGCGGGGTCATCGAGCTCGCCCTGGATCCCGAGGGCGAAGAGGCGTTGGCGGATCGTCAGCGTTGGCAAAGCCGGCAAGGGCTTCGTGCCGAGTTCCTCGGGGGGGCCGGCGTCAGAGCGCTCGAACCGGAGCTTGGCCCGGCGGTCCGGGCGGGGCTCTACATGCCCGACGAGGCGGCGGTCAACCCCCGGACGCTTGCGCGGGCTTTGTCGCAGGCGGCAGCCGCAGCGGGCGTGAGGTTCGTGCAAGGCCACTACGTGCGCCGGGTCGACATTGCGGCGGGCCGCGTGCAGGGGCTTTCGCTCGACGGCGAGGCCATCGTCGCGGACGCGGTGGTGGTGGCGGCGGGGAGCTGGTCGTCCCTCGTCGAAGGTGGTCAGGTGCCGGCGCCCGTGGTGCGGCCCGCGCGGGGACAGGCGTTGAGCGTGCAGATGCGGCCGCCCCTGTTTCGGCACGTGTTGGCGCCCTACCGCCGTGGTTATCTCGTGCCCCGCGACGACGGCATGGCCGTCGTGGGAAGCACGCTCGAGATGGTGGGTTACCGGAAGGAGGTGACGGTCGAGGGGCTGTCCTTCATCCTGCAGACCGCCGAGAGTGTTCTGCCAGGCCTTGGCCCCCTGCCCATCACCGAAACCTGGTCCAACTTCCGGCCCTTCACCGCCGACCACCTGCCGGTGTTGGGGGCCACCGAGGTGGAGGGCTTGTTCCTCGCCACGGGGCACCACCGGTACGGCATCCTGCTCACGCCCGTCACCGGCCAGCTGCTCGCCGCGCAGATCGCAGGCGACGCACCTGCCGTGGACCCTACGCCCTTTTCCGTGTCGCGCTTCGGCCCCGTCGAGACCGTGCGCTCCGCTTGAGCGCTCAGACGTGGTCCTTCAGGGCCGGGTACAGCGCCCGGAAGCGCGCGTAGGGGGCGTCGTAAGACCGATGCGCCTTGCGGTTGGGCTTTTCGGGGGGCAAGCGGGTGAGGGTCTTGCGACAGGCGGTGCCGAGGTTCGGGTAGAGGCCGGCGCACACGGCTGCCAGAAGCGCCGCACCGAAGGCGGGCCCCTCGTCCCGGTTCACTTGCACGACCGGCAGGCCAAACACGTCGGCCTGAAGCTGCCTGAGGAAGGGGCTCTTGGCTCCCCCTCCCGTCAGGAGCAGGCGGGCGATCGGCAGCTCCAGGTCCTGCAGGAGGGAGACGGAATCGCGCAGGCCGAAGGCGATGCCTTCGAGCACGGCCCGCGCCAGGTGGGCCCGGTCGTGCGCGAGGGAAAGCCCCACGAAGGCGCCGCGGGCGGCCGCATCGCGGTGCGGGGTGCGCTCGCCCTGCAAATAGGGAAGGAACGTGAGCCCGGCCGCGCCGATGGGCACACCGGCCGCTTCTTCGTTGAGCTGAAGCTCGGGGCTCTTTCCGGTGGTCTTGCGATGAAGGTCGCGCGCCATCTGGTCTCGGAACCACGCGAAGGCGCCGCCAGCGGTCAACATGACGCCCATGACGTACCAGGTGTCGGGCACCGCGTGACAAAAGGTGTGGACTCGCAGCGCGGGGTCGACCAGCGGCAGCGGGGTGGGTGCCAAAACGGTCCCCGATGTGCCCCAGCTTGCAACGGCAACGCCCGGCTCGATCGCACCCACGCCCAGGGCGCCGCAGGCGTTGTCGGCCCCGCCGCCCGCCACCACGAGGCCCTCGGGGAGGCCCGTTTGCCGGGCTGCCTCGCGCGTCACGGTGCCGCTCGGTTCGGTGGAGCCCACCACATCGACGGTGAGTGCGCGCGACAGGCCCACGGCGTCCAGCACCTCCCGGCTCCAGGTGCGCTTGACCGTGTCGAACATCAACGTGGCCGAAGCATCCGAAGGATCCGTGGCCAGGGTTCCCGTGAGGCGAAAGCGGATGTAGTCCTTGGCAAGTACCACTTTGGCCAGGCGGCGAAACGCGGCGGGCTCGTGCCGGCGCAACCACAAAATCTTGGGCAAGGTGAATCCCTCGAGCGCCGGGTTGCAGGCGGTCTTGCGGAGGCGCTGTGCGCCGACTGCCGTGGTGATGTCCGCGCATTCGGCGCTCGTGCGACCATCACACCACAGCAAAGCGGGGCGAATCACGAGGCCTTGGGCGTCCAAAAAGACTGCCGAGTGCATCTGGCCCGAAAGTCCCACCGCGCCGAGCTGAGACCGAGAAACCTGTGCCGTCCCGAGAGCCCTGCGAACGGCCTTTCGCGTTGCAGTCCACCAGTCCTCGGGGTTCTGCTCGGCCCAACCGGGCTGCGGGGTCGAGAGCCGAAGGGGCTGGGTTGCCTCTCCCCGCACCCGGCCGGTCTCGTCGACCACGATGACCTTTACCCCGCTCGTGCCGACATCGATTCCTACGACGTGCTGCATGACAGGCTCTGTGTAACGCGTTCCCGACTGCAAGGGAAGTTACTGCCGAAAATCAGGTAATTCGAGCGGCCGTGCCAGGTGGGGTGTGACGCAGCCCCCACGAGCTTGGTCCCGAAGAGAGCTCTGTGTTAAGGCAGCGCTCGACTGACGAGCCGTTCTTCCGAACAAACGCGGCCCGCCACGTGCCTGCGACCCCCAAAGACCCGAGACACACCTTTGCGAACTCCCGACCCGCTTCCGGAGGACCCCCCGAAAATGCTCATCGAAGAGAGGCGCCGTCGGTTGCTGGACGCCGTGAACGCCCGTGGCTCCTTGAGCGTGGCCGAAGCCGAGCGAACCCTTCAGGTGAGCCGCATGACGGTGCATCGGGACCTGGACGTGCTCGCGGCCCAGGGCCTGGTGCGGAAGGTGCACGGCGGCGTGGTGGCGCTTTCGCAGCGGGGGACCGATCTCTTCGACGCGCGGGCTCAACCCTTCGAGGACCGCCTGGCGATCGGGCGTGAGGCCAAGCGCACCATCGCGGCGCACGTTGCACGGCTCATCGAGAAGGCCAACACCCTGCTGCTCGACTCGAGCACCACGGTGTTCCAGCTGCACGAGCACCTGGGGGCGGAGCGGGGGCACGAAACGTATATCGTGACAGGCAGTTTGCCCCTGTTCTCGGAGCTCGCGCGCAAACCGGGCGGGCTTCGCGTGGCGTTGCATGGGGGCGAGCCCCACGTGCGGACCGGCTCCCTGGTGGGGCCGCTGGCCATCAACAGCCTGGCCGAGGCGCGCTTCGATTTCGTGGTGCTTTCCTGCCTGGGCGTCGTGCCCGAAGAGGGGAGTGTCTTCGTATCGAGCTCGGACGAGGTGCAGCTCAAGCTGGCCTACACGAAGCACGCCCGCCGCAGTGTTTTGGCGGTGGACACGTCGAAGTTCGGCCAATCGGGCGCCCACAAGCTGGGGGAGCTCTCGCGTTTCGATTTCATCGTCACCGAACGAGGCGCGTTCACGCAGGCCGAATTCGCGGCTCAGAAGAGGTAGTGCACTTCCGACATGTCCCGGATGCGGGCGGCGGCTTGCTCGGCGGTGAGATCGCGCTGCGGATCGGCGGTCATTTCGTAGCCCACCTGGAACTTCTTGACGGACGCCGAGCGCACGAGGGGCGGGTAGTACTCGGCGTGAAGCCGCCAGGACCCGTGATCCTCACCGTCGGTGGGCGCGCCATAAAAGCCCATGCTGTACGGAAACGAGCAGGAAAACAGGTTGTCGTACCGCACACACACCCGTCGCATGAGATCCGCCAGCCCGTCGCGTTCCTCGTTGGTGAGGGAAGGCAGGTCGGGGACGCGCCTCCGCGCGATCAAGGTCACCTCGAAGGGCCACACGGCCCAAAACGGCACGAGCGCGGTGAAATGCTCGTTTTCGCAAATGATGCGCTCGCCGAGGGCGCGTTCGCGCTCCAGGTAATCGCCGAGCAGGTCGTTGCCGAACTTGGCGAGATAGGCCCTTTGCGTGTCCCGCTTCTTGCGGGGCTTTTCGGGGATGTGTTCGGAGGCCCAGACCTGGCAGTGCGGGTGCGGGTTGCTGCAGCCCATGATCGCGCCCTTGTTCTCGAACACCTGCACGTAGCGAATGAAGTCCTTTGCGCCAAGGTCCTGCACCTCGTGGGCCCAGGTGTCGATCACCGCCCTCACGGCCGATGTCTCCATGCGCGGAATCGTCAGGTCGTGGCGGGGCGAAAAGCAGATCACGCGGCACACGCCGCGCTGGCTTTCTACCTGGAAAAGAGCGTCGTTCGCGAAGGCGATGGATTCGCCTTCGGGCATGAGCGCTGCGAAGTCGTTCGTGAACGCGAAGGTCTCTGCAAACGGGGGGTTCACCTCGCCGTTGGCGCGGGTGTTGCCGGGGCAGAGGTAACAGGTGGGGTCGTAGGCGGGCCGATCGTCTTTTTGGGGCTCGTCCACTTGCCCCTGCCAGGGACGCTTCAAGCGGTGCGGCGAACACAAGACCCACTCTGCGAGCAGGGGGTTATAGCGGCGATGGGGACCTTCGGGAAGTTTCGTGCTCATCGAGAAGCCGCGTTTATATCGTTTTCGGCTGCCCTCGGCCACGTCTCACGGCTTCGTTTGTACCCTGGCTCGCCCCGTGGGCGGCGCCGCCACAGCGTGTATCTGCTGGCGGTGCGCGTACTGAAAACCTGCAGAGGCTGGTAATGTTGCTGGGCGTAGGCTCGCAGCGCGGGGAGGCTGCCCAATCCCCCGCTGTCCCCGATCAGGAGCAGCGTATGGGGCTCTGCTTCGAGAAGCGCGAAGACTTCGTCGAGCCTGAGGTTGCCGGCGCGGAACCGCTGCACGTTCGTGTCGACGACGTCGCCGGGGATCCGAACACCGGCGGCAAAGGCCACGGCGGGCGCCACGGTGGAATCGCCGAGGAGCAGGGTCCTGGGGTTGCGGGCGGCTTCGGCTTTCACCGCGCTCACCAGCTGCGGTTGCACGTCGAGCCACCGGCTGCGCTGCCACAGGTACTGCGTGAGGGCGTGGGCCTCGCGACCGGGGACACGGACGCCGCTCTGCCAGAACGCGGCGCGAACGAGCGCGTTCAACGGGCCAAGGCCTGGGGCATCCTGCCAGCCGTAGGTTTGCGCGTAGGTGGCCAGCTGCTCCGACCTTCGCGGCGAGACCCAGGTGCGCAGGGGCTCTCGCAGGGGACCCAGCAGGGCGAGCGCCGCGAGAAGCGGCCCGAGCGCCTGCCGCAGCGGCCATCGCGCCCCGGGGCGCCGCCGCAGAGGCCACCAGGACAGAAGCGACTCCGCCACCCGTGCGGAGCCCCAACCGGCTAGAAGCGCCAACGGTAGGAATGCCGGCTGAAAATAAAACGGGAACACCCGGGGCCGGGTGGCCATGGCGGCGAAGGTCACCCCTGCCGAAAGCCCCGCGAGAGCGGCCAGGGCACGAGAGCCTCCGGAGCGGGCCAGCTCGGCCGCGGCCCCTGCGACGGCCAGCGCGAAGAGCGTCCAGTTGTCGAAGAGCACGAAGCCGAGTTGCCGCGCGCCCTCGCCAGGCGTTCCCACCTTGTCGAGATGAAACCCGTAGACCTGCTGCCAGAAGGCCGAGCCCACGAGGCCCCAGGCCAGAAGATGCACCGCCGTGTAGAGGCCCCCGGCCGCCGTGGCAGTCCGCAGGAGGGACTGGCGCCCCCGCAGGCCCGCCGCCAG